>NZ_JCAJXC010000011.1:0-156647 GCF_059278965.1 Pedobacter sp. NEAU-ZC8 | reverse complement strand
GGAATAAGGCATCGAAAGAAACGATGCTTTGATGTTGAGCCAGTCTTCGCAAATATCAAACAGAACCATGGGTTCCGCCGCTTTATGCTCCGGGGTAAAGAAAAAGTCGAGATCGAATGGGGTTTACTCGCGATAGCACAAAACTTAAGGAAAAAAGCAGCTTAGAAAGGCTGTTTTTGCTGGTTGTGATGCGGCAAGCTTCCGCTAAGCACCACTTTCTACCCTTGATGATCAAGAAACTCTGAACAACAAAAAACAGCATCAACAAAAAAAAGAGGCCAATCATCTTTCAATGATACGGCCTCTTTTTCGTTTTGCCACATTTTGAAAACGACCGGCTTGTCTCCATCGCGGTTGACTTGTCCCGATTGATTTATATCCTGTATATTTACCTTGATGCAAGAGCCACTAAAACTGATCGAATGCCCGAGAGATGCGATGCAAGGCATCCATAATTTTATTCCGACAGCACTTAAGGCTGAATACCTGAACCTGCTGTTGCAGGTGGGTTATGACACCCTTGATTTCGGAAGTTTCGTTTCAGCAAAGGCGATCCCGCAGTTGCGTGATACTGCAGAAGTGCTTGAGGCATTGGATCTAAGTCAGACCCGAACCAAACTACTGGCCATTGTCGCCAACCTGCGAGGCGCAGAGGAGGCTGTAAAACACACCGCCATCACATACCTGGGCTTCCCATTTTCCATATCAGAAACCTTTCAGCAGCGGAATACAAACTCGAGTATTGCCCAATCACTGGATACGGTGGAACAGATGCTTGCCTTATGTAACCGGTTTGAAAAGAAAGCCGTGGTTTACCTCTCCATGGGCTTTGGAAATCCTTATGGCGACGAATGGAGCGCAGCCATTGTGCAGGACTGGGCAGCACAACTGGTCGATAAAGGCGTGGAAATTCTTGCACTCTCCGACACCACAGGCGTATCTACCCCGGAGCAAATCGCTGAACTGCTGCCTATGCTCAACAAAAGCTTTCCTGCTGCAGAAATCGGCTTGCACCTGCACAGCAGGCCGGAAAAAAGGTTTGAAAAAATAAAAGCCGCTTTTGACAACGGCTGTACTCGTTTTGATAGTGCAATTAAGGGCTATGGTGGCTGCCCTATGGCCGCCGATGATCTTACCGGCAATATGGCCACTGAAGACGTTCTGCAGTACCTTCAGGGGCAGCAGATCCATACCGGATTGAACATGGAGAAATTTAACGAAGCGATGGCGTTTTCGGCCAGGGTTTTTAGTGCTTCACCATTTTAAAATGCTGAATGCCGGCTTCCTCAAACTGCTCGCCTTCTGCTACAAAGCCAAACTTTGCATATAGCCCCATGGCGTCCAGCTGTGCATTCAGGTAAATGTAAGATGCATCTTCCGGAAGATCAGCTAGTGCCGCAGCAACTAAGGCCTGCCCTACTTTACGGCCCCTGTAAGCCTTTAATACCGCAAAGCGCTCCAACTTGTAGCCGGCATCGGTTTTACGCCATCTGCAGGCACCTACCGGCGTTCCGTCAATGGTAGCCAGGAAGTGTGTCGACACATCCTCATTCTCCCACTCCAACTCGGGCGGACAGTTCTGCTCATCCACAAACACAATTCTTCGGATGTTGAATACCTTTTCCAGCACATCTTCGCTGGTCACTTTATTTACTTCAATATTATTCATGTGAATCTTTTTCTAAGTACAAAAAAAGGTCATAAGCAAATACCTATGACCTTTTCTTTTGAAAGAAATGCTTACAACTTGTCGTTAGCGTCTCTACAGTTTAGATCTTCGAAAGCCTGGGTTAAGCGCTTAACGAAAGTTTCTTCGCCTTTACGCAACCAAACACGTGGATCGTAGTATTTCTTGTTTGGTTTATCTTCACCATCCGGGTTACCGATCTGGCCCTGAAGATAACCTTCATTGGCTTTATAATAATCAAGGATACCTTCCCAGAATGCCCATTGCATATCAGTATCGATATTCATCTTGATGGCACCATAGGAGATCGCTTCGCGAATTTCCTCCTGTGAAGAACCTGATCCACCGTGGAATACGAAATTGATCGGCTTCTCAGCAGAAAGGTTGAACTTTTCTTTTACGAACTCCTGAGAGTTGTGCAAAATAACCGGTTGTAACTTCACGTTACCCGGTTTGTATACGCCGTGCACATTACCGAAAGCAGCTGCAATGGTAAATTTGTCGCTGATCTTGCTTAGCTCTTCGTAGGCATATGCCACTTCCGAAGGTTGGGTATATAGTTTTGAACTATCAACGTCGCTGTTGTCTACGCCATCTTCTTCACCGCCAGTTACACCAAGCTCAATTTCGATGGTCATGCCCATTTTCGACATACGCTCAAAGTACTTCGAGCTGATCTCCATATTTTCTTCGATAGACTCTTCAGATAGGTCTAACATATGCGACGAGAACAACGGTTTACCAGTCTCTGCAAAGAATTGCTCACCATGATCCAACAAACCGTCGATCCAAGGTAACAACTTTTTTGCTGCATGGTCAGTATGTAATATTACCGCTACACCGTAGTGCTCAGCTAACAAATGAACATGTTTAGCTGCAGAAACTGCACCTAATACACATGCTTTCAGGTTGTCGTTATTTAATGTTTTACCTGCATAAAACTGTGCTCCACCGTTTGATAACTGGATCATCACTGGCGAATTAACCGCTTTAGCAGTCTCCATCACAGCGTTAATCGTATTGGTTCCTGTTACGTTAACTGCAGGTAATGCAAACTGGTGCTTTTTAGCCTGCTCAAATAACTCCTGAACAGCATCTCCATAAATTACACCTTTGTAGCCTTTTAAACTCATATTTTTAGTATTTGTACAGCCGAAGTTAGGAAAAATATGCTTTTACGCCAAAGAATGCGCCTTTATTTACCCTAAAGTTTAGCCATAAACTAAGGTTATCTGTTCTAATTTTTTTTTGTTTCTTTGTACACGCATTTTTGAACAAAAAACATGGCTTGGTTTAAAAGAGAAAAAAAAGGTATCAGTACACTAACCGAAGAAAAGAAAGAAGCGCCCGATGGTTTATGGAACAAATGTCCAAACTGCAAAAAAGCGTTACACAGTGCTGATCTCACCGAAAACAAATACGTATGTCACTACTGTGACTTCCATATAAGAGTTGGTTCCAAAGAATACTTCCAGGTACTATTTGACGACAACCAGTTTACTGAACTCTTCCCTAACCTGAAATCAGGAGACCCATTACACTTTACAGATTCTAAACCTTATACCGAACGATTGGTAGACAGCATTGCCAAAACTGGCTTGAATGATGCTATTCGCGCTGCACATGGTAAGATTGAGGGTGAAGACCTGGTTGTAGCCTGTATGGACTTTACTTTTATCGGTGGGTCGATGGGTTCTGTTGTTGGTGAAAAGATTGCCAGATCGATCGATTATAGTATTGAGCACAACATACCTTTCATGATGATCTCTAAGTCTGGCGGTGCCAGGATGATGGAGGCGGCATTCTCGCTCATGCAAATGGCTAAAACTTCAGCAAAGCTGGCCCTATTGAGCCAGGCAAAGATCCCATACATTTCTTTACTTACCGACCCTACTACAGGTGGTGTAACAGCCTCTTACGCGATGCTTGGGGACATCAACATTGCGGAGCCAGGCGCGCTGATCGGCTTTGCAGGACCGCGTGTTATTAAAGAAACCATCAAAAAAGATCTTCCTAAAGGCTTCCAAACTGCAGAATTCGTGCTTGAACATGGGTTCCTCGATTTCATCGTAGATCGTAGAGCGATGAAGTCTAAAATTGCCAAATTCATCAGAATGTTAAAGAAGTAATCTGAAGACATAAAAAAGCCACATTCCAAAAGGATGTGGCTTTTTGCTTATAGAAGCATAATGTTTCTACGCTTAGAAGTTGTTTCCACCCGGCATGGTTCCCGGTTCGTGGCCTGAACCTAAAGACGGATTATCTCTATGCGGACGGTTGATCAGGTCTGTACGACCGGTTTCCGGAACTGACGAGGAATCCCCGTAGTCAGGTTTGTCTTCATTCACCGGATCAGCGGTTTCCTTGTATATCGTTTTTCTGTTTGCACGGTCTTCTCTTCCTTCCTCCTGATCCACGTCATTCTGATCAATGTCATTTTGGTTCAGATTGTTCAGCTCGTTTTCATTTAAATTATCCTGATTCAGGTTATTGTTTTCTGGAACTATCATAGCTTAAAGGTTTTAGTAAATAGATGTCCATAAATAACAGTAAGCACGATCTTTTGTTTCTCAAAAAAAAGAAAGGGACCCTGAAGATCATTCAGGGCCCCTTTCTTTTAAAATCCGGTATCGCTTTATGCAGCGGCTACCAGAAAGACTATACGTTTATGTTCTGCTCTACGATATGTTTAAGCTTCTCTACCACATAATCCAGCTCTTCGCGTGTATTATGTTTGCTGAAAGAGAAACGTACCGACGGACGCGTAGCATTTGCGTTGATCTCATTCAGTACATGAGATCCGATATTGGAACCTGAAGAACAAGCACTGCCACCTGAAGCAGAAATGCCGTTGATGTCCAGGTTAAACAAGAGCATGTCGCCCATGTCCATCTCAGGGAAAGAAACATTCAGTACCGTGTACAAGCTCTTATCAGGATCGATCTCGCCGTTAAACATTACTCCGGGAATTTCCGCCTGCAAGCGGTTAATCAGGTAGCTTTTCAGATTCTGAATATGGATGCGGTGCTCTTCCATATGCTCATGTGCAATTTCAAAAGCTTTCGCCAGTCCCACAATGCCATAAACATTTTCAGTACCCCCACGCATGTTACGCTCTTGCGCGCCACCGTAAATTAGCGGACTAATCTTGATATTGTGGTTTACATATAGAAAGCCCACGCCTTTCGGACCATGCAACTTATGGGCTGCACAGGCTAGAAAATGCACTTTAAGCTTCCGCACATCATGTACATAATGGCCCATGGTCTGTACGGTATCGCAATGATAAATCGCGTCATACTGCTCGCATAGGTCACCTACACGATAGATGTCGGTCAGTGTACCCAGCTCATTATTCGCATGCATCAAACTTACCAGCGATCTTGGATTTTGCTGAAGCAGCTTTTCCAGATGATCATAGTCTATATTACCTTTATCGTCAATATCAACATAACTCACGCGATCAATAATGCCCTTATTCAGCAAGTTATCAAGCGTATGCTCCACCGCATGATGCTCAATTTTCGAAGTAATCACATGTTTAAGTCCGAAGGTGCCTACACCGCAAACAATAGCGGTATTATCAGCTTCTGTTCCCCCAGATGTAAAAAAGATTTCAGCAGGTACTGCATTCAAAAGATTGGCAACAGATTTACGAGCTTTTTCAATGAAAGTACGTACTTCCCTGCCTTGTGCATGTATTGAAGATGGATTCCCATAGTAGCCTTCCATCACTTTCACCATTTCAGCAATGACCGCTTTATCCAGAGGTGTTGTTGCAGCATTGTCCAAATAGATTCTTTCCATGGTTAGTTTAGTTTTAGTATTTCTTTTATGTCGGAGATGATTTTGCTGGCAAGGTTCTCAGCAACGGTTTCATTCTGCGCCTCGCTATAGATCCTGATGATTGGCTCCGTATTCGAACGTCTTAGATGAACCCATTCATTATCAAACTCGATCTTCAATCCGTCGATCGTAGAATGTGGCTGAGCTTTATATTTTTCCTGCACTTTAAGCAACAGCGCATCAATGTCCATGTCTGCTGTTAAAGTGATCTTATTTTTAGAAATATGGTAGTCCGGGTAACTGCTGCGCAACATGGAAATAGATTTACCATATTTTGCCAGGTGGGTAAGGAATAGTCCGATACCAACCAGGGCATCACGGCCGTAATGCGACGTTGGGTAAATCACCCCGCCATTGCCCTCGCCACCGATGATGGCATTGCATGCTTTCATTTTATTTACCACGTTGACTTCACCAACTGCTGCCGCATGATATTCCATACCGGCTTTTTCCGTTACATCACGCAAGGCCCGTGTTGAGGATAGATTAGAAACCGTATTGCCTGGCGTATGCTTTAATACATAATCTGCAACAGCAACAAGCGTGTATTCTTCGCCAAACATAGAACCATCTTCGCACACAAAGCATAGTCTGTCGACATCCGGATCCACAACAATTCCCAAATCTGCATCCTTCTCCTGCACCAACTTAGATATCTCAGTCAGATTTTCAGGTAGCGGCTCCGGATTGTGAGGGAAGTCCCCGTTTGGAGTACAGTATAAGGGATAGATGGTTTTCACGCCTAAAGCTTTTAACAAAGCAGGAACAAAAAGACCCCCCGTAGAGTTTACACAATCAATCGCAATCTTAAAATTGGCCGCTTTAATCGCTTCAACATCCACTAATGACAATGCAAGCACATGGTCCACATGCTTCTGCAAGTAAGAATCATCATGGATAACCTTCCCCAGATCATTTACGCCCGCGTATTCTACGTCGCCGCTATCCGCTAATTCAAGAACATACTGACCTTCAGCATCACTGATAAACTCACCTTTATGATTAAGCAGCTTCAAGGCGTTCCATTGTTTCGGGTTGTGACTCGCCGTAAGGATAATTCCACCCCCTGCTTTCTCAAGCGGCACAGCCAGCTCCACCGTTGGTGTTGTTGAAAGACCCAGGTTGATAACTTCGATGCCGAGCCCCTGCAAGGTTCCTGCTACAAGGTTGTTCACCATGTCGCCAGAAATGCGTGCATCCCTGCCAATTACGACTTTCTTGATCTGTGTGGTTTTTATTAGCCAACTGCCGTATGCAGCGGTAAACTTGACAACATCCATCGGCGTCAGGCCCTGGCCTGCTTTACCACCGATTGTGCCTCGTATTCCTGAGATTGATTTGATTAAGGTCAATTTATTAAGATTAGCTTGCGCGAAAATAAGAAAAATATAACTAGGGTACTTAATTAAGCACAAAGCCTTTTTAATTATCCTAACGTTGATTTCAGAAATACTATATTTGTGCTTTTTACAATATTTATTATATAGAGCTCTATGCAGCGTAAATGGTTTCAATATTGGTTCAACTCACCGTATTACCACATACTTTACAGTCAGCGTAATGATGAGGAAGCTGAATTTCTGATTGACAACCTTTCAGAATACCTTAAGCCTGCTCCCCATGCCCGCATCTTGGATATCGCATGCGGACGCGGACGGCACGCCGTTTACCTAAACAAAAAAGGTTATGACGTGACCGGGATCGACCTTTCAGAACAAAGCATTAAGTATGCGAGACAGTTTGAACAGCGGCACCTACACTTCTTTGTGCACGACATGCGCAAACTATCCTTCATCAACTACTTTGATTTTTCATTTAACCTGTTCACCAGCTTCGGTTATTTCGAAACTGAAAAGGAGCACGTAAACGCCCTTAAGGCTTTCCGGAAAGGCTTAAAAGCAGATGGTGTCCTGGTATTGGATTACTTCAATAGCAATAAAATTCAGAAGAATCTGACCAAGCAGGAAATTAAAACTGTAGATGGAATAGAATTCCACATCAGCAAGTTTGTTTCCGAGGGTAAGATCATCAAACACATCAACTTCGAACACCGCAATAAGGTACATGCTTTTGAAGAACGCGTGCAGGCTTTTCAACTTGCAGATTTCGAACGCATGTTTAACAACAGCGGGCTCCAGATTGCGCAGACCTTCGGAAGCTATGCACTGGAACCTTATGATGAAATCAAGTCAGACCGTCTTATATTAGTTTGTAAAAAAGTATGATCTTAAGTATCCAGGAGTTTGATTTCGAGCTTTTTCTTAAAATTCACCGGGACATGTCCAATGGGTTTTTCGATTGGCTGTTTCCGCTGATGCGAAACCGTTTCTTCTGGGCACCCCTTTACCTGTTCATCATCATCTTCTGCATTCGTGAGTACAAAAAACGAGGCTTGTACCAGATCGGCTTCCTCCTGTTAACTTTTGCCATGGGTGATTTGATTGCTTCCCGACTTATCAAGCCATTTATCGGAAGAATACGCCCCTGCAATGATTTTCAGCTCTCCAGTTATATCATCCACCGGGTACATTGTGGCACTGGATACAGTTTTCCCTCGGCACACGCTACAAACCATTTCGCCATCGCTGTGTTTCTGATCCTTGTGTTTTATAGTCGCTGGAAACCAATCTTACCGCTTGGGCTGGCCTGGGCTTTTATCATCTCCTTCTCGCAGGTTTATGTGGGCGTACACTACCCGATCGATACCATCGTGGGCGCCGCACTTGGCACTGCCATTGGTATGTTCACCGGCACCCTTTATCATAAGCTACAACCTTACATCTAAATGGAAATCTGGAAAATATTAGTACTATTCTTTTGTGCTTTTCTTGGCGGCTGCGCCATTTTTCTTGTTAAAAGTGACAAGTCGAAATTACTCAAGCTTATACTTTCCTTCAGTGGTGCTTACCTGTTTGCCATTACCGTTCTCCACCTGATTCCAGACGCCTATAGCGGTGTAGACGCACACGATATTGGTATTTATATTCTCATAGGTTTTATGATCCAGGTTTTCCTGGAACAGTTCTCGCATGGCGTGGAACACGGCCACATGCACCATCATCATGAACATGGGCATAACAAGGTGTTCCCTTACGGTATCATGATCAGCCTTTGCCTGCATGCTTTCCTTGAAGGTATGCCCCTGGCTAAAGAACATCACAATGAACTGATTTTCGGCATCGCACTGCACCATATCCCTGCAGCATTCGCGCTGGCAAGTATCCTGTTGCAGAACCACTACAAAGCAGCTAACCTGCTCCTGTACGTAGGCATCTTCGCCATTATGGCTCCCTTAGGCTTCTTGCTCAGTTATGGCATCAGCACAGGCAGCATTGGCGGGATCGAGATGTATTTCAACAAAATGATGGGCATTGTGATCGGGATTTTCCTGCATATCTCCACAACCATCCTCTTCGAAAGCAGTGTAGATCACAAGTTCACCCGCAGAAAGATGATTGCTGTTATGGTTGGCTTAGCCGTCGCCCTTATCGGATTTTACACTGGTGGGCACACCGGGCACTGATCCTTTTTTGCGTCCATAGCCCCAGGGGCAATGCCTGCACTTATTTTTACAGCAGGTACCGCGCTTACGATGGTAGGCTTCTGTAAACACCATCAACCCATCTTCATTGAAATAAAAGTCTATACCTTCAATCATATTGGAGTTTTTACAAAGAGCTTTAGTTCAGACTTTTTACAACCAGTTGATCCTCGAAGTAGGCTTTAAGTTGCAGGCCATTCCCATGTGTGGTCCATACTTCTTTCGGCTTCACCTGCTGGATGGTTTCTATAATATCGTTCCAGTCTACATGATCGGAAATACAAAGCTGTAAACCCTTGGAAGACTGCAGGTGCTTCCAGCCGCTGGCGAAAACCCGCACCACATTGATCGCTTTGATATAACTCTTAAATACCATAGGCGGTACTAAGTACACCAGGCCTGTGGAGTTTTGTTTCATCACCTTACGATCATAGGGCTCGTACTTGCCCAGATCTACGCCAAGCGCTTCATAAAGCTTTACAAAAGGCATAATGCTATGATGAACAAGCACCCGCTTGTCTGGACAGTGATCATTGATCAGCCTGATGATACGCTGGCTTTTTCCCAAAGCATAGGCACCAAGCATGATGTTAATTGAAGTTGACTCCAGGTTTTTGATCTCTACCTCTGCTTTTGGATGCTGGGTTTGTGGATCAGCGAAGGTCGTTTCTGTAATCAGCACATCTGCTTCTGCGAATTCAATCGGCTCACAGGTAGGATCAGCCTGTAGCTTATAGTCACCGGTATAAAGGTATTTAACGCCTTTAAATTCCATCAGCACTTGTGCGGAGCCGATCATATGCCCTGCAGAAATGAAGGTTATCTTCACCCCATGAAGCATAAAACTTTCATGATAGGCCTTAAGAAAGAACTCCCCTGCTGCGAACTTCTTGTAGCGGTGCAGCATAAACAGGGAGGTCGCCCGGGTGCAATAAACATGTTGATTGCCGCTGCAAGCGTGATCTCCATGGGCATGTGAAATCACCGCATTCGGCACGGGAGATTTGGGATCCAGGTAAAAGTTTCCATAGGCACAAAAGAGCCCGGTTTCATTTTGGATCAGGAAGTCGTCTAAAATCATGCTGTAGCATTCAAAAAGCCCTGGTGTAGCTCCAGGACCTGCAAAATCAATGGAGCGGACTCATCATTCACAATGTGATGTTGGGCCATCGCCAGCTTTTGCTCATCGGTAAATTGTTTGTCCATCCGGGCCAGCACCTGCTCGGCAGTTACGCCGTCGCGTGCGGTTACCCGGTTAAGTTTCATTTGTTTGGGTGCAGAAACCAGGATACTGGTGTCGCACATTTTATAAGATTCGCTTTCAAAAAGTAAAGCCGCTTCCTTCAAGATATAGGGCGTATTGGCCGGGATTTCTCCCACCCAGCGGTCAAAAGCTCGAAATACTGCCGGATGCACTAAGGCATTTAGCTTCTCTAAATCCTGCTGATTATTAAAGACAATGGCGGCGATATGTTTGTTGTTCAAAGCCCCAGTCTCGAAGTAGCTTTCCTGGCCGAAGGCCTGCTTAACCCCTTCAATCAGGATCAGGTCTTTAACCATGATCTCTTTAGCAACCAGATCGGCATAGAAAACCGGAACACCCAGCACTTCAAATATCCTGCAAACGGTTGTTTTGCCGCTACCTATCCCACCGGTTATTCCTACTTTTAACATTATTTTTCTATAATAAAATCCACCTTCGTTGGATTGGTCTTAACAAACTTGCAGAAATCCGGAAAGCGGGTAATGTTGACCCTTAGGGTCTCATGGCCGAGTTGCTTCCACTCGTTCAAGTCCAATACGGCTTCCAAATAGCGTTCATTCACAAGATCGTAGCTGGAAAGCGGCACCAGGAAAGTAATTTTAGCCTTCTTAGGATAAATCTTTACATTATGGTATTCCCGGTTATTAATCACCTTTAATGGTACTTCAACCGTCTTCTCGGTAAACTCATCCACTGGGATCTTCACTTCTACGCTGTTCGGAAAAATGCTCACGTTCTTACGTTCATTATGCATCATCGTGATCCTCGTGGTGGTCGTATATTGCATATTTTCAAGCTTCAGGGTATCTGTATTCCATTCCTCAATACGCTCGAGATCCGCTGTAGGACCTGACACGGTAACATAGGCCGGTGTAATCGCCACATCTCCGGAGATGCCGTATTGATTCGCAAAATGCAGGTTTGAAAGTAGCTTTACAGGTACACGTTTTACTGTTCTTTTTGAAAAATCGAAATATAGGGTATCTGGCCTAACGGAGATAATCTTCTGTGAGGTTTCCAGCTGATTGTTCACGCTATAAAGTTGTTCAGAGAACAGGATGTAATTTTTATTTTTCAGATTATCCAGGCTGATGTCTATCGATTGTGGGTTCACACGCAGCCGCGCAAAAAGTAATTGCCAGCCTGTTCCCTCCACCTGCAGATCTACCGTATCAGATTGTAAAGGATGAAAAGCCTTATTCTGTGGGAAGTTCTTGTAGATAAGTACCGTTTTAGCGGTGTAGACATATTTATTGTTCAATGCCATAAACAACCATCCGGCAATGGCCAGCAGGAAACAGGAGATCAGGATCATAATCCGCTTCCTTTCGGGTATGGTTAGTTTAACAAGTGACATCGTGTCTAAATTACTTAAAAATTGCTCAAACAAAAAAGCCGCTTCAGGTCTGAAGCGGCTCCATGATTTTCATTCAACTACGCTTTAGTAGTTGTCGTTGCTTTTGTAGCATCCAAAGAAATCGCCGATTTTTCAAACCTGATCTTTGTACCGCCTTCAACCTCAATAAGGAAGGTTGTTTCATTCATATCCACGATACGGCCGTGTATACCAGCGGTTGTGATTACTTTATCACCTTTTCCAAGTTCTGCAACAAGCTTTTTGTGATCTTTTGCTTTTTTAACCTGTGGTCTGATCATGAAGAAATAAAACACGATCATGATTAATACCATAGGCACCAAAGTACTTAACATGTTGCCACCTGCAGCGGCTTGTAAAATTACTGCTGTATTCATATCTTTTATTTATTGTTATTAAGAAGCTGGAACAACTTCTCCGGTTAAATGTACATCGTTAATTGAAGGATTACCGTTCGATGTAATGGTAACTACTTTATCCTGTAATCCGCTTTTTCCCATCGTGTCAAACACGACTTTAATCACCGCTTCAGCACCTGGTTTAATTGGCTCCCTTGGCGGCTCCGGTACGGTACAACCACAAGTTGCGGTTGCGTCGCTGATAATTAGGGGACTCTTACCCGTATTTTTGAACTTAAATTCATACTGCACCTTCTCCCCTTCTTTCACCTTACCGAAATCATAGTTGATGGTTTCGAAAGTCATAACCGGAGCATCAGTAGCTGCCATTGCGGATGACACTTCTGTCCCGGTAGAATCTGCAGCACCAGCCGCTGAAGATGTAGATTGCTGGCATGAAGCAAAAGACATGGCAACAAGTGCCATCACTAACATTTTTTTCATCGTAATTATTCTTCTATTAATCCTCTTCCAATTTTATGGATGCTGTCTGTTCTTTTCAGATCACCTAAAATTTTATCCAAGATACCGTTTATAAAGGAATTACTCTTCGGTGTACTGTAATCTTTAGATAGATCCAGATATTCATTGATGGTAACTTTAACTGGAATTGAAGGGAAATTCAACAATTCACAAATGGCCATCTTCATCAGGATGGTGTCCATTAAAGCAATCCTTTCAGACTCCCAGTTCTTGGTACGTTCAGCAATCATTTTCTGATATGCCTCATTGTTCCTTAACGTGTATGCAAACAGGTCTTGTACAAACTTGCTATCTTCCTCCCAGTCTGCACTGATCGGTGTAAGCTTGTTTTTAAACGGATCTTCTGAGCTGAAGTTCTTGATGGTCTTGGCAACCATTCCCTGCATCACTTCTTTATCAACAGACCAGTTAATGAATTTATCTTCGAAAGCCTGGATAATGTTCAAGCTTTTAAGAATGATCTTACGGAAGATGAACTTGATGATCTCTTTCGAAGACTCTAAACTTTCATCCGGATCTGCAAGGTATGCAGCATATTCAGGAGTCGACTTAAGTTTATTATAAATCGTCTTTAAGAAGTCAGGCTCGGAATTCCAGTTTACCTGATACTTGTTCACTGCCGCCTGAAAATCGGGGTTCTTCTGTAATGTAACGATAAACTTGTTGTGTAATAACTTCTGATTTGGATTCAAATCTTCCGCGGTCGGAAAGTGTTTGTTGGAGCGTTCAATGGCGTCCACCGCTGTGTACTCTGTGATCTCAGACAAAAGCGCCAGCATTCTGATGTACATCTCGTATACATTGTCGATACTGGTCATCAAATTCTTTTTGGAACTAACCAAGTCTTTTTTGTCTGACATTTGCCATGCATAAATATTCTGCAAAGCTTTGATTCTAAGGTGCCTTCTGTTTAACATCTATATAAGAACGAGTGGTATATTAAATACCGGGTTTACTAAAATGACGATTTAATTTTTTTGATATCAATGATTCGTTGTTCCGCAATCCTGTTGGCTGCGATTATTGTTGGTATGTTTTCTTGTTTAGACATCTTAATAACGCTGCGTGTCGCGTCGTAAATATGCTCGGTAAGCTGCATGGTACGTTTCTTACCAAAGCCAGTAAGTTCAGAATAGCAGCTGATAAGTCCGCCGGCATTGATCAGGTAATCCGGTGCAAAAAGAATGTTCTTTTCATGCAACATTTTACCATGCTTTGCTTCATCAGCAAGCTGGTTATTTGCAGAACCTGCAATGATCGAAAAGTTTAATTTGTCGATCGTGTAATCATTGATGGTTGCACCTAAGGCGCAAGGCGCATAAATATCTGCTCCAATCCCAAAGATCTTGTCGGCACTGATCGGCTTGGCCTTATACTTGGCAGCAACCTGCTGCAAGCGTTCTTCATTGATGTCGCTCACATAAACCTGCATGTTCTCATTTCTGAGCAGCTCCACTAAATGTTCACCCACACTGCCAATGCCTTGTACCACAACGGACTTCCCGGCAAGCATATCCGTGCCAAACACTTCCTTCACACAAGCTTTGATGCCCAGATACACCCCTTTGGCTGAGAATGGCGAAGGATCGCCCGCACCGCCAATGGATTCTGGTACGCCAGTTACATGGCTGGTCTCCATTCTGATGAACTCCATGTCGCGCGTTGTTGTACCAACATCCTCAGCGGTAATGAATTCACCATTAAGATTTTTAATAAAACGGCCAAAGCTGCGCATCATGGCCTCAGATTTGCCCTTCCTCGAGTCACCGATAATAACAGCTTTACCTCCACCAAGGTTAATCCCGGTGATGGCGGCTTTATAGGTCATGCTTCTGGAGAGTCTGAGCACATCTTCAAGTGCCTCTGCTTCGGTATCATAGTTCCACATTCTTGTTCCGCCAATTGCCGGACCAAGGGTTGTATCGTGAATTGCAATTATTGCCTTAAGTCCTGTATCCGGATCATTGCAGAAAACCACTTTCTTGTGTCCCTGCGCAGTTAATTGATCTAAAACAGAATTTATTGCAGAACTATTATCAGACATAAAATTGATTATGAGATGTCCCGCAAAAGTACTACAAAAAAACAAGTTTTTACCTGCTTGTAACTAAACTCTAAAAAAAAACAGGCCCCTTTGCATAACTTTACACATTCATGAAGCAGCTCCGTTTTTTAAATAAGTATTTCTTTAAATATAAGTGGTGGATAATTCCAGGCATATTCTTCGTCATCATTTCCAACATATTCGCCGTTATTCCTGCTCAGGTTATAGGACATGCCTTCAACCTGATCACCGAAAATATCCAGATCTACGGACTGTTTGAAGGTTTTAACAAGCAGGCCCTGATATATAATATTTTCAGCGAAAGCCTGTTCCTTTTCGGAGCCCTTGTGCTGGTGCTGTACCTCATCCGCGGCCTCTTTCTTTTCTTCATGCGTCAGACCATCATCCTGATGTCCAGGCACATTGAGTTCGACATGAAGAACGAGATCTATAATCACTACCAGGCGCTAACACTTGGATTTTACAGAAAGAACAATACTGGCGACCTGATGAACCGTGCGACTGAAGACGTGAACCGCGTTCGGATGTATGTAGGCCCCGCCATCATGTACACCATCAACACGGCAGTACTCTTTGTGCTGATCATCTCTTCGATGTATGCCGTAAATGCCACCCTTGCCACCTTCTGCCTTCTACCCCTGCCGGTGCTGGTAGTGACCATATACTATGTAAATACCTTAATTAACGTCCGAAGCGAGCGCATACAGGAACAGTTATCTAAACTTTCTTCCTTTGTACAGGAACGCTTTTCCGGAATACGGGTGATCAAGTCTTACGTCAGGGAAGGTTATACCCGCAAGATATTTGCAGAAGAAAGCGAAGCCTACAAAGGCAACTCCATGAGTCTGGTGCGTGTACAGGCATTCTTTTACCCGACCATGCTGCTTATGGTTGGCCTAAGTACCATCTTGACCGTATATGTTGGCGGCAGGCAGGTGCTCAACGGATCCATCTCAGCAGGTAACATTGCGGAATTCATCGTATATGTAAACCAGCTTACCTTTCCGGTGACCATGCTGGGCTGGGTAACTACCCTCATTCAGCGAGCCTCGGCTTCGCAGAAACGGATCAATGAATTTTTGCAGCTGCAGCCTGATATTCTTCCCGGTGAGGTTAAATTAAACAACCTTAAAGGTGATATCAGCTTTAAAAACGTAAACTTCATTTATCCCGACACCGGTATCCAAGCATTAAAAGAGGTGAGTTTTGAAGTGAAAGCTGGCGAGTTTGTCGCCATCATCGGAAGAACAGGCTCCGGGAAATCAACTTTGGCCAACCTTATCATGCGCATGTACGATGTCAACGATGGTGAGATCCGCATAGACAATACGCCCATCACCGAAATTGACCTTAACACCTACCGCAGCCAGGTTGGCTTCGTTCCGCAGGAAGTATTTCTTTTTTCAGAAAGTATTAAAAACAACATTGCTTTTAGTCTTGATGAAATCAAAGGCGATGAAGTGGAGCAAGCAGCAAAGGATGCCGCAGTGTACAACAACATCATGGACTTCGAACTCAAATTCGAGACCATGCTCGGCGAGCGGGGTATAACGCTGTCCGGAGGACAAAAACAAAGGGTATCAATCGCGAGAGCATTGATCAACGAGCCAAAGATCCTGATCTTCGACGATTGCCTCTCTGCTGTGGACACCAGGACGGAGGAGGAAATCCTCAGCAACCTCAGCCGCATCATGAAAAACCGGACCAGTGTACTTATTGCACACCGGATTTCAACCATCAAAAATGCCGACAAAATCATCGTCATGGAAGAAGGAAGAATCATAGAACAAGGCACACACAACCAGCTGCTTAACAAGGGGGGTGTATATGCCGAAATGTATCAAAACCAATTACTTGAGGAGGAAAACCATTCGCTGTAATTTCTATTTTGAAGTTTGAATTTTATTGCTTTATATTTACGGAAACCAAAACAGACTAGTTCCAATAATATGGCAGAATTTGACAACAAAGAGAGAGAAGAAGTTTTTTCTAAGAAAGTGCGCGCAGGTAAAAGAACCTATTTCTTCGATGTAAAGGCCACCCGTTCCGGAGATTTTTACCTTACACTTACGGAAAGCAAGAAAAGACTTGAGGATGGGGTTTTTGTTAAACATAAGATCTTTTTGTACAAAGAGGATTTCGAAAAGTTTGCTGAGGGACTAAATGAAACGGTCGACTACATTAAAAATCACCAGGACGTGGTAGAAAAACGTTATGAGTTTGCTGAAAACCAGGACAGCCCGGTAGGTAAAACACCAGACGAATTCAACTATTAAATAAAAGACGTTCCGAACTATAAATATCAAGCCTCAACCTATGAGGCTTTTATTTTGTCCCTAATTTCCAATGAAAAAGCTTAGCGTATTCTTAATACTCCTAAACCTCAGCCTTTGTGCTTCAGCACAGGTAAAAACCGACAAGAAGTTGAATAAAATTATCCATGACCTGGTACAGGGATTCAACGGTGATATAGGCATCTATGTGAAAAACCTGAAAACGGGCAAAGTTGCGGAATACAAAGGCGACAGCATCTTTCCAACAGCGAGCATGATCAAAGTTCCGATTACAGCCGGGGTAATGAATAAGGTGGCTAAAAATGAGCTGGACTACCAAAGTATCTTGACCTACAAGGATAGCCTGCTTTATGCCGGCGAAGATATCCTGGGCAGCTTTAAGAATGGTGAAAAAATCGCGCTAAGTAAGGTGATGATGCTGATGATCACCACGAGTGATAACACCGCGAGCCTCTGGTGCCAGTCGCTTGCTGGTGGCGGGCAGGCCATCAATGAACTTATGGCGCAGGAAGGTTTAAAGCATACCAGGGTAAACTCCAGAACCCCGGGCCGCAGCGCAAAACAGCTGAAATATGGCTGGGGACAAACCACTCCCCACGAGATGGCGACTTTAGTGACAAAAGTGCGTAATGGCGAACTAATCAGCCCGGCTGCTTCAGAACGCATCTATCGAAACCTGATCAGAATATACTACGACAGCCACGCATTATCGGAAATTCCGCCCTATGTTCAGGCAGCCTCTAAGTCTGGTGCGGTAGATGATGCCCGGTCAGAAGTACTGCTCGTGAATGCACCCCATGGAGATTACGTTTTCTGCATTGCGACAAAAAACCAGAAAGATATTTCCTGGGAACAAAGCAATGAGGGATGGGTATTGATCAAATCTTTAAGCAAGTTGCTCTGGAACTACTTCGAACCGGATTCAAGATGGAAACCTGCTGCAGGCATGGAAAAATTCCACCACTAGAGCTTTAAGCCTTCGTTACAACTGATGTGGTTTGTAGGTTGCGGTGTTAATCTTCAACTCCGTATCCGCCTCTGCGCCGCGCACCGCCAAGATCAAAGATGGATGTTTATCCATGATTTCACGAATGTCCTTAAGTGTTTGCTGCTCCACAACTTTATTGCATATTCTTACAGGCTCATCTAGAGCATCTGTCACGATTTCCATATCATAAATGCCATTTACGAGGGTTTCACATATCACTAACGACACGTCCTTGTTGGCCGTCAACTTCTTTAATTCTTCAAAGGCATGTTTTACCTGTTCCATGTTTGCGTCTTCAAAGCCAAGGCAAATGCATGGAACAGAGCTTTGTGTGTCCACTAGAGCGACTTCATTTGCGTCGGCCAATATTGATTCTATTACTAATCTGTCCATATTATAATTAAATATCAGTAAAAGCCTTTTTAGCACCGCTTTGTTTTTCCTAGTTGTAATTGTGTCGCTGATATGGCAGAAATGCCAGGCTTTCGGTTTGAGGTTAACAAGGGGTTGACAGGGGGTTGACAAGGCCTTGACAAGGCCCCGACAAGGCTGAAGCCAGGTCAACCCCCTGTCAACCCCTTGTTAGGACCTGGTTTCAAACAACTCAACATTCAACCAGTTGAAACTTTTTTTGTTTCTGATCCTTTTGTTAAGGTAAACCTCAAATGGACGCAAGATGAAACGAACATTGCAGATTCTAAACCTGATCACATTCCTCGCCGCTGTAGCCATCAACTACTTCTACAATACAGGCAGCAATGCGCCAAACACCGTCGGGGAAATATCCGACAAATACGAAAACCTGCTTACACCTGCCGGTTATGCCTTTTCGATCTGGGGATTGATTTACCTGATGGTGTTTCTATTTTCCATTTACCAGGCAAGAAGTCTTGTTTCGGCAAAGGCTGATGATGATTTTGTTTTGAAGATCGGTCCCTGGTTTATCATTTCTAACCTTGTAAATGCAGGATGGATCGTCGCTTTTACCAACGACCTCATCGGCTTATCAGTGATCCTGATGTTGGTGTTTTTCGTTTCGCTGCTCAAGATCGTAGTGAACCTGAATATGGAACGCTGGGATGCACCAAAGTCAACCATATTCTTCATCTGGTGGCCCTTTAGCCTTTACTTTGGATGGCTGAATGTCGCGCTGATCGCGAACCTTGCTGTATACTTCCGGTCGCTTGGCTGGGATGGTGCACCATTTTCGCAAAGCTTCTGGGCGGTGCTGGTGCTGCTCATTGCAGGGCTGATATTTACGGTGATGATCTGGAGCAGAAATATGCGGGAGTACGCAATTGCAGGATCCTGGGGCATATTTGCAATCGGTATGAACAACTGGAGCTCCAACCAGCTTGTTGCTTACACCGCGGTTGCGGTAACTGCAATCGTAGTCATCAATACCATGGTACATGGATACAAAAACCAGGTGGCAAGAAAATAACTATGCCTCCTGCTCTTTGTTCGATTCCATAAATGCTACTAGCCGGTTCAAACGGTCATAGTAAACTTCCGTCCCTTTTTTACCGTCATTGGCTTTGATATAGTTTAAGTGTGATTCGATGAATAAAGGCACATCAACGATGGTTACCCCGCTATCAATATCAACTTGCGATGGCAAGTTGATGCCGGTGAAATAACCTTCCAATTCTTCTGCTGTCATAGCCGCAAAGGTATGGAATATTACAGTTTTTCCGCTTCTATAGCCCTGCCGATATTTTCCAACAGATCATCATCGATCTCGTCATCGGTGGTCCAGGTAACACCTTTCTCCCTGGTATTCGGGAATACGATACCTACAAGGTCATCCTTTTGGGAAACCTGAAAGCTTCCATCCTCAAGGGGTTTAATGGTATAGGTGATGCTGGATCCACCAGTTGCTACTTCAATTTCGAATGTGTCCATAGGTGTAGTTTTTTGGTACTTAACATCGTTTTAAGCCGATTGTTTGCTGGCACCCGCATGCAGGGAAAATCAGCGCGGGGTTCCACCTGTGCATTGAAGACTACAGATTTCAGGCCCAGCAAGGTTCAAAGCAAGGTTCGGGAAAGGTTTTTACATATTCTGACAACATTGTTGGAATTTTAGCTGTTTAGCTTAGAAAATCACAGTTATGGAAAACGCAGTACCGGCTCAGGAAAGCGGCAGTGAAATGAATGCCGTACAGGAAGCAACTTTTAATACACCAGAAGAGGCGAATGCATTTTATCAGATTGCTAAGCAGCGCCTCCTGAATGTTAATAAATGGGATGAGGTCGCTAAGGTTCCCTCTTCTACCTTCATCTTGTGCGGCCCTTCGGGAGAGCCTGTCAGCAGGGATGTTCAACTTGGGGATTTCCTGAAAATTGATATACCAGGCCCCGGCACTAGCACGGGTGATGGTTATGACTGGGTAAAGGTGGAATTTATTGAAGAACAACACCAGGATGGCGCAGACACCATGAGTTTCCGGGTAAGGCCTACAGATAACCCGCTATCGGCGGAAGAAGCGGTTGCACACTTCTTTGATGATGCCGCAACATCTACCTTCCAGGTAAAGAAAATTGGTAATGTAGTCACCGCCGAGGTACATGGACGCAATGAAACGCCCAATACACACACGGATCATATTGTCGATAACATTCGCAATACCATGGTGGGCTTAGGCGCCAAGGTTGGCGCTTCATACCCACAATGGAAAGGTTTGGTTGCAGGAATTGCTGCGGTGGATTAATCCCGCATCAATTCTGCAAAAAGTTGGTATGATCGCAGCTTGGCCTGATGATCATAGATGTGTGCGCTGACCATGATCTCGTCAACCTGCGTTTGAGCCAGGAACGACTCCATATCTTCTTTCACAAGCGCTTTGCTGCCCACAAAAGTGCAGGCAAGCATCTGATTGATCTGCTCGGCCTCGTAGCTGTTGAGTACATCGCCAATATTATCGACAGGTGGTTGCAAAAGGTTTCTTTCGCCGGTGATGATACCCCTGAACATTTGATACAGGGAGGTGGCAAGTTTGTTGGCCTCCGCATCAGTATCTGCAGCAATAACGTTTACACAGGATAACACATAGGGTTCCTGAAGGTACTCCGATGGTTTAAATTCCTTACGATAGATATCAATCGCAGTAAGGAACTGCGCCGGAGCAAAGTGGCTTGCAAATGCGTAAGGAAGCCCCATGGCTGCCGCAAGGTGTGCACTGTCAGTACTTGACCCCAAGATCCAGATCGGTATTTCTAGTCCTTCACCGGGAATTGCTCTTACCTTCGCGTAGCGATTTTCTGCTGAAAAATAGGTCTGCAGCTTTCTTACTTCCTGGGGGAAGTTGTTTACCGCAGCAAAACGATCGCCACGGATAGCCATAGCGGTAAGCTGATCTGTGCCGGGTGCCCGGCCAAGACCTAGATCAATACGGCCAGGATATAACGATTCCAGCGTTCCGAATTGTTCTGCAATCACTAAAGGAGAGTGATTTGGCAGCATGATACCGCCGGAGCCTACACGGATCTTTTTTGTACCGCCGGCAATATGACCAATAACCACCGAGGTAGCAGAACTGGCTACACTGATCATGTTATGGTGCTCGGCGAGCCAGTAACGTGTATAGTCCCAGGTCTCGACATGCCTGGCAAGATCAAGGCTACTCACAAAGGTGTCTGCAGGTGTTTTACCTTCAATAACAGTTGCTAAATCTAAAACGGAATAGGGTAT
This sequence comes from Pedobacter sp. NEAU-ZC8, assembly GCF_059278965.1. Lineage (NCBI taxonomy): Bacteria > Pseudomonadati > Bacteroidota > Sphingobacteriia > Sphingobacteriales > Sphingobacteriaceae > Pedobacter > Pedobacter sp. NEAU-ZC8. Next base: position 135,013 of record NZ_JCAJXC010000011.1, on the reverse strand, counting down.
ATCTTTTAATTGTTTATCGCTCATAAATCGGTCATCAACATTTTATGCTGATTGACAACAAAATTAAAGATTATCTAGTTTGGCCGTTGACCGCCTGCACCAGTTATGACATTGAATACAGACAGCAGCGCTAAAACTATAATACATTTGAAACGGTTATGACTATAAACGAAAATGATTATGAAAAGCAACAGGCAAATCATCAATGAACTCAAAGAGCTTCTGGAACTTGTAAACGACGGTAAGGAAGGATTTGAAACATCAAGTGAAGCAACGGACAAGATTGAACTTAAGGGATTGTTCCTTCGGTTTTCTGCACAGCGCGCGTTGTATGCCAGTGAACTTAAAGCACATATCGAGAAACATGGCGGTAAGGCCGACAATGAACGGGGCGACCTTGCAGGCGCACTGCACCGCACCTGGATCGATATCAAACTAGCGCTAAGCAGCAAGGAAGATAAGGCGATACTTAACGCGGTGCTTGGTGGTGAACGTGTTGCCCTGGACAGATACAACAGGTTAATTGCGGATTTTGACGACCACGCAGATCACATTGACCTGCTGCGCAGGCAGCGCGATGGAATTGTAGACGCGATGGAATCGGTATATGAGATGATGAGCAGGCAAAAGCGCTAAGATCCATTATCTTTGCCAGTATGCAGAACGCTACAAAGTTTTTTTCAAAGCTCGTTTACAATAAGTTTTTCTGGCAGTTCTTTGTTGCTGCGTTCATGCTGGGAATGGCAGTTTTTTTCTTCCGGGAACAGCACATCGAATTAATCCGGATTCAGGAAGAGCTTAAACGTAGCAGTCCGGTGTACATCATAGCGGGCATCCTTTTGACCGTGGTGTATGTGCTTGCACAGGCGCAGATGTACGTGCACAGCTTCCGGGCCCTCAACAAAGATGTTCCGCTGGGCCTTGCCTTATCACTTTTTCTAAAGAGAAACCTCGTCAGCATATTCCTGCCCGCAGGTGGCTTCTCCTCACTGGTGTTCTTCACCCGGCAAATTGAAGATCGTGGGATCTCTAAATCAAACATCCATCTCGCCTCTACCCTATTCGGTTTCTGCGGAATTCTGTCCGTCGTACTTGTGGGTATCCCGGTTATGGGCATTGCGCTACTCTTCACAAGCCTTGGGAAGACCGAACTTTTGGCCTTTGTATTCCTGCTCTTATTAACTGTCGCGCTTATTGCATTAATCTATTCTATTTCCAAAAAAAGTTATGCCTACCAATGGCTTTCCAGGATTCGCCCTTCGGTTACCACCATTTTAGATGATATGATCGACCAGAAGGTGAGCAGGAAAGAGTTCTGGAACACCCTGCTGGTATCGATCGGTATAGAGGTTATTGGAATTGTCCACCTTTATATCTCCATGCTCGCCTTAGGCCTTGATGCGAGTTGGCCAGCAGCCATCATCGGCTATATGGTAATGGTTGTGCTCCTGATTGCCTCCCCTTTTCTGCGGGGCCTAGGTACCATAGAACTATCATTAACTTTCATCCTGCAACAATTTGGCTTTCCGATTGTAGCAGCAGCGACAATAACACTTCTTTTTAGATTTTTTGAGTTTTGGTTGCCACTATTTGCTGGGATCCTGAGCTTCATCACCAAGCGGGACAATCTGATTTTACGGGTACTCCCTGCCTTCATTATCTTAATGCTGGGCATCGTGAATATAGTATCCGCAATTACACCTGCCATTCCCGTAAGATTACGTTTGATGCAGAACCTGATTTCGGACGACCTGATCGTAACCAGTAATGCCTTGGTACTGGTTTTTGGATTGGTGCTGGTGATGATGAGCGTATTTCTGCTACAGGGTTCCAAACGGGCCTGGTATGCCGCGGTAGCAATCACCGCCTTTTCTTTCTTCGGTCACTTGCTGAAAGCTGCCGACTATGAAGAGGCAATCCTTGCGTTTACTGCTGGTGCAACCTTGTGGTATACGCGCAGTTTTTATAAGCTGAAGCCGAATCCAAGATTTGTATCATTCAACTATCTGGTGATCATTTATGCTGCACTTGCTGTGCTCGCCTACGGTGTATTAGGCTTTTACTTTATAGACAAACGCCATTTCGGTATTGACTTCCATTTTGATCAGGCTGTTAAAGCAGTACTGAAACTCTTGTTCCTGATTGATGATAAAGCACTTGCGCCGAAAACCCCGTTTGGTGAACGATTTGAATATTCGGTTTACATTGCGGGCGCCACATTGATACTCTTCATTATTTTTAGTCTGCTGAAGCCCTATTTTTCTAAACCTTATAACACGCAGGACGACTTTGATAAAGCCAATGGCCTGCTGAAAGAATTCGGCAAGTCTGCCCTGGATTACTTCAAAACTTACCCGGATAAGCTGCTGTTTTTTAATGATGATCGGAGTGCTTTTCTCAGCTTTAAGATCACCAGGCACTTTGCCGTTGTACTGGAAGACCCGGTGGCGGCGAACGACCGTATTAAAAAGGAAATGGTGAACCAGTTTGAGTTATTCTGCCAGGAAAATGGATTCATCAGCGCATATTACCGGGTTCCGGAATCGTCGCTGGAGTTTTACAAATCGCTGGGGCGCAAATCCATCCCCATCGGAGAAGAGGCCATTCTAGATCTCACAAGCTTCACCATGCAAGGGGGAAAGATGAAAACGACCAGAAGTGCGGTGAACCGCCTGGTGGCTGAAGGCTTTCAGTTTAAAGTATATCAGGCGCCAGTGAAACTGGGGATGTTGCAGAAGTTGGAGAAAGTTTCTGAAGAATGGCTACGGGACCTCAATCAAAAGGAAGTTGCTTTTACCCAAGGTGTTTTTGATGCAAGTATACTGAAAGAACAAACCATACTAACCATCGAGGACCAGGAGGAGAAGGTTTATGCCTTTCTGAACCTTATCCCGGACTATGCTCCGGGTGAAGCTACCTACGACCTGATCCGGAAAGTCACAGATGCCCCGAATGGCATCCTCGATATGCTGCTTTCCATGACCTTTTTATACTTGAAAGAGGAAGGTTATCAAACGGTAAACATGGGACTGGCACCACTGTCGGGTATGGAGGACGTGAACGTTACGCAAAAAACGATCAAGTACGCATACGAAAACTTCCGGATTTTTGGCCAATTTAAAGGCCTGAGGCGCTATAAAGAAAAGTTCCTGCCACGCTGGGAAAAGAAATATCTGATCTTCAGCCACAACTATCATTTATTGCAGGTACCAAGAGCCTTGAAGCGGGTTTCCGAAGGGAACTAGAGCTCCTGAATAATCGTCCGGGCGAGCAGATGAACATCATCATTGTACTTATGCGAGCCCGGCACGAGCACTTTCTTGAGCTTTGCACTAGGTTTAATGGCGGGATAGAAATCACTGCCTTCTGTTGCGCCAAAGATACAAAGTACCGGCGCCGGACTTCTTAGTAGTTGTGGATAAACTTTGTAGGGATCTTTATCGGTACTCCCCATACCGAGCATGTTGCTGATCTTCGTGACGAAGCCGGTGGAAAAGCCGGGTGAGAGCAATATTACTGATTTCAGCTGTGCGGCTGTATTTTCCGGGAATAAAGGCGGTAAAAAAGCACCTACATCGGCTCCAAAGGAGTAGCCCAACAGCGCAAAGCTGGGCTTATTCCATTGCTTCCTATAATGATCTATAAACCGGGCTGCGTCCTTTGCGAATTGTGCCGGTGTTTTCTTCTCCCAGAAGTACTTCCTGGTATCGAGTGCCACCACGGCATAGCCCTGTTCGTTCAGCGTCTTGATCAGATCCTTCGAGAAGCTGTTCATGCCGCCATCTCCAGTCAGGTACACCAACATCGGCTTGTGCCCTGCTTTTGGAAAGGTGTGCAATGGAAGTCCATCTTGTGCCCCTGCCTTGAAAGCTGCAGGATTAATGATGAGCAAAAGGCTACAAAGGAAGGTGGTCAGGTATAATTTCATCGTAGTTTCAGGGAACGTATTTTTGTGAAAATATTGATAATTTTTTGGCTTTCCGCCGTTTCATAATGATGGTCTCCAGCGAGCAATGTTAAATGAAAGTTTCGCCTTTTAACTTCTGCCAAGGCCTTCGGCTGCTCCCTTTCACCATAAAAACAGTAAACAGGGATCCGGATCTTTTGTAGCTCCGGCAGCACCTTGAAGGTTTTATCATCAGCCGATAAATTCAGAAGATCGGTTGTATGAACCATAAAATCAGTACTTGCAAAAGGAGAAAAGAGTCCGATGGCAATTACTGCACGTTTTGTAGGCGCAGGGAGCCTGTTGTATATGAAGGGGATTACATCTGCACCGAAGGAGTAGCCGGCAAGATAGATCCGGCTGGCATGATAACGTTCCGCGTAATGCAGGATCAGGCGTCTGATATCATCTGCGGTTTGCGAAGGACTGCGTTGTTCCCAAAAGTAGCTTCGGGAGTTTAATCCAACAACATGATAGCCCTCTTTAGCGAAGCCTGCGGCAAGCTGATCATTAAACTCCAGCCAACCGCCATCACCCGATAGCAACAATAGCAAGCGTCTGGAATCCTGGTTTTCAGCAGGGTATAATACCACAGGCAGGTCAAGCTCGTTGCTTTGTTCACCCTTATGGTTACCGAAACGATTTCGTTTCATGATGCTGCAGCTGCTCAGCAAGAGTATATAGGCGATGCCCAGCACCGGTATCCAACGTTTCATGTAAATAGGTTAAAATAATTTCAATTGCTGATCCACTGGCGGCTTTGCATCACCGAAGACGGTCTTGCCACCATACTTCCAGGATTCACGGCGTTCTTTTTCCAGCAACGCCTCAAAGTTCTGGTTGGGTGTAAATCCCTGCTCCGCCATTCTGGATAGCTCGGAAAGTTTGCGGATGGCCTGCAGCTTATCAGACTGCCCTACCTTGGCCTTCTGCAGGGCCCTGCCAAGTACAGCAATGGTTTCGTCATAAACTTTAAGCGGAACCGGGAAGGGATGACCATCTTTGCCGCCGTGAGCAAAGGAGAACCGTGCGGGATCCTGAAATCTGGAAGCTGTACCATAAATCACTTCGCTTACAAGAGCCATCGACTGTAGTGTACGTGGTCCCATCCCCTCCAGCATTAATAGAGACTCAAAGTCTGCCGGCTGCTTTTCATGCGTCAGCCAAAGCATTGCTCCAAGCCTTTTCAGATCCAGGTCTTTGGCTGTTACCTCGTGGTGATCGGGCATTTTCAGGTGACGGATCTCCGCTAGCATACGTTGAGGATCCTCATGGGTCATGGAAAGCATGGCCTGCTGTGCAGGCAACGACGCTTTAGCCGCCAGATTCATGATCTGACCCTGATTCATACCGGCAATACCAGAGTGTGGGTCGGATACAAAAGATTTTAGCGCTGCAGAATGCCAATGATACCTGCGAGCCGTAGCACTGTCCGGGCGCATGCCTTGTTGTACTACGGTCCATTGACCGGTTTGATCTACGATAAAGCTGTGCAGGTACAATTGAAAGCCATCCTGTACCGCCGTATTATCTACCTTCGCGCTGAGTTTGCTTGATCTGGCAAGTGCTTCTCCGTCGATGCCCACGAAGTCGCCGTAACGGATCAGTTCCGCAGGCGTTTCACGAGACTGTTTACCTTTTCCGCCACAAACGTAAAGTCCGAGGCTTTTGGCATGCGGGTTTATCGCTTTCTTTAATGCCCCCATGACGGAGGTTGTGATGCCGGAGGAATGCCAGTCCATGCCCATAACGGCGCCGAAGCTCTGAAACCAGAATGGGTCGCCTAGCCGTTGCAGCACTGCGGCAGTGCCAAACTCTTCAACAATCGCTTCTGTGATGGCAAAGCCCAACTTAGACATACGCTCCGCCAGCCACATGGGCACGTGTCCATAATGTAGCGGTAGGTCTGCTGAGCCTGAACGTTTCATCTTTATCCGAAGGTCAACTGATCTACACGCACCCAGTGCATTCCTGCAGCTTCTGCGGCTTGCACCCCCGGGCGTCCGTCTTCAAAAACGAGGCACTGCTCAGCTGCTACGCCAAGAAGTTCCGCAGCTCTTAAAAATGGATCGGGATAAGGCTTACCACGCTCGGTATCTCCGGCGCAAACCAGCACCTCCACAAAGTCGCGAATGCCCAGGACCTCCAATGTCCTTTCAATCGCCGCGGTATCTCCGCCGGAAACCACTGCAATGCGTTTTTTACCTGCATTGGCGCGTAGGTGCGCAACAACATGTTCTACCGGTTGTATTTCTTCGAGATACTTGCTGGCGAAGATCTCCGCCTTCCGCGCTTTGAATACTGCAGGCACCAGGCTGCAGTTATACCTGCTATTAATTTCTTCAACCACATTGGCAATGGGCCAACCTGCAAGTTCATCAATGATCGCCGGATCAAATATTACATCGTGTTCCTTAGCAGCATCAACGTAAGATTCCGTGTGTGCTGCCATATTATCAGCAAGGGTACCATCACAATCATAAAGAAAGGCCTGGTAATCACCTGCAGTGAGTTCACATAATTTATCAAATTTGGATTGCTCCATAGGTAAGTTTAAATTTTTGCCTCAAAATTACGACAATTATCATCCTGGCAGTGCCAGTGCCGTCTGCTGAATGTCAAGCTTCATAAAACAAAGCTTTGTGCCGTTTGTAATACTATCATGAACCAAGAGCATGAATTATTCTGGCTTTTTATACTCGCCATACCCGTTGCAAGTATTGCCTGGACCGTAACACATGAAGAAGTATTCCGGGAGCCAAGGGAGTATTGCGTCAGGCAATCCAAAGAGGCGCCAAGACTATTAAAGCGCAAGTTTTTCTACCTTTTCACCTGTGAGTTCTGCTTCAGCCACTACGTTACCGTACTGATCCTGTTGTTAACCAATTACAAGTTGTACCATGATGATTGGCGCGGCTATATACTTTCCGGGTTTTCCCTCGTTTGGATCGCGAACTTCTACATGAGCATATACAACAAGATCCGTATCGACCTGAAAACAGGCAAGTTAATCTCCAAAAAGGAAGAAAACAGACTTAATGAACAGAAAAAGGAAGACTAAAGTCTTCCAAATATTCTGCTTAGCTCTCGCAACATTTTGCCATGATCCTGTTTCAACTCGCCAGGACCAAGCCGCCAGGCCCAGTTGTTCTCGATAGAAGATGGTGTGTTCATCCGTGCTTTTTTCCCAAGGCCAAGAACATCCTGAACCGGGATAATTGCCAGTCGTGCTACAGAAGCATAAGCCAGGCGAATAAGCTTATAATGAACATTGTCTTTTGTCACCGGCCGTCCGAGATAGCATTCCAGGTTTTTCCTGTTCTCTTTGGTACTTTCTGATTTAAACCATGCCTTGGTGGTGGTATTATCATGCGTTCCAGTATAAACGATACAATTTTCCGTGTCGTACTGATGTGGGATATGTATCGAACAAGGCATATCATCCCCGAAGGCAAATTGCAGGACTTTCATACCAGGCATTGCAAACTGGTCGCGTAACAGGTACACATCATCATCAATATCACCGAGGTCTTCAGCGATAAAAGGCAGCTCAGCAAGTTCCTCGCGCATCACTTCAAAGAATTCAGCACCGGGACCAGGTTTCCAAGTACCATTGACCGCGGTTTCCTCGGCTGCAGGCACTTCCCAGTAAGAAGCGAATGCTCGAAAATGGTCCAGACGCAAAAGATCAAATAGCTCCATATTCTTCCGGAGGCGCTGCTTCCACCAGGCATAGCCTTCCTGAGCCATGACCTCCCAGCGGTAAACGGGCATGCCCCACAACTGCCCTTCTTCATTGAAGTAATCTGGTGGAACCCCAGCGATGCCGGCGTTATTGCCTTCTTCATCCAGCTTGAAGAGTTGTGGATGCGCCCATACGTCTACAGAATCGTAGCTGATGTAAAAAGGCAGATCACCGATCAGCTGCACCCGGTGTTCGTGTGCATACTGCTTCAATGCTGCAAATTGCTTGAAAAAGATATACTGCTGCCACTTGATCTGATCTAGTTCAGCCTGGCCGCTTTTCACAACCTTGGCCAGGGCATTTGACTTTCGCTTGCGGATATCAGCGGGCCACTCGTTCCAGGGTCTTTGTTCGTACTTAGCTTTAAGCAACATAAAGACCGCAAAATCATCAAGCCAAAAGGATTCCTTACTGCAAAACTCCTGATAGGCTGCATCCTCACCTTTTCTGATGAAGTTATGATAGGCCCGCTCCAATAGCGGCAGTTTATGTTGCTCCACTTTAAGATAGTCGACCTGTTCCGTGCCTGAAGGTAGTTCTGCCTTAAGCTCTTCTTCGCTTAGAAGCCCTTCATCCTTTAAGGCCTCTAAACTGATCAGCAGTACATTTCCGGCCATGCTAGACAAGGCACTGTATGGAGAGTAGCTTTGACTTTCCGAGATGGGGTTTAGTGGCAGCAGTTGCCAGTACCTTTGTCCTGATTTTTTAAGAAAATCAACAAAGTTGTAAGCCTCTTTACCAATATCACCGATACCAAAAGCTGAAGGCAGCGATGTAATATGCATTAAGATACCCGCTCCTCTTTTATTTGCCGGCTGCTCCAGCTTTAACACTGCTAAGGGTAGCGCTTTAAAGATTTCTTCAATTTTGATCACACTGCCTTTCACTTTTCCTTTTTCCTGGCTAAAAAGATGGCTCCATGCTTCAGGTGCTCCGGCTGGAACTTCGATGCGGGTATTCTTCCAGTTGATGGAGAAAATGTCCGATTTTTCCGATTCACATATTGCAGCAATATGCAGGGGAACGACAACAATGGTCCAGGTTTGCGGACCTTTACGCGCATATGCCAGAATATGATCTGCATATTTTCCTTTCACTTCCAATGGAAGATAAGCGGCGGTTTTATAATCGTCAGGGTTGTTTTTCCTGTCCTGCAATAAAAGGTACTGCAGCCAAAGTTTGATCTTGCCGCCGTAGCGACTTTCCCATAGCTGCTCCATTGCGGTGCCTTCTTTTATTTCAGCCAGCCAGGCCGACCGTTTTTCATAGTCGACCGGACGTCTGTTATCTGGATCAACCAGGCTAAAATCCCAGAGTTCCGTACCTTGATACACATCAGGTACGCCGGGTGCGGTAAACTTAATCGTGGCCTGTGCCAGGGCATTGAGAATTCCGTAGTCCGCTACCTTTTTGAAAAACGGGCCGAAACTTTCTACAAATGGACCACTAGCCTCTATGAACTCTTTGCTGAATTCCTGTGCCGCTGTCTCGTAATCTGTCGCAGGTTCAGACCAGCCGGTATGCCGCTTAGCCTCCCTAAGCGCCTTTTGCAGGTACGAATCAATCCGCTCCTGGTAGTCTGGCTCTTCCACACCAGGCATGGGGTGACTGCCGACCAGCGTCTGGTAAATGAAATAGCGATCATTTGGATCGGGCTTATCCTGCCCTGCGGTGATGTTGCTCCATTCATTTACCAGATTTAGCCATTCCTCAGACAGATCCGTTAGCACGTTCAGCCTTGCGCGTACGTCTTCCCCGCGCTTGGTATCATGGGTAGAGGTGCCGCTTAGTGCCATTGGCCAATACTTGATCCGGGTTTGCATAGAATCATGGAAGGCTTGTGGCGATAGGCCAAAACCCTCAGGTGAGTCCCCTACTTCATTCTTTCCAATGTACCGGTTATAGGTATACATCAAGGTGTCTTCAACACCCTTGGCCATCAAGGGTCCGCTAAACTGCATACAACGTTTATAAAATAGCGTTGCACGCTTATTGAATTCTTTGTTCAGTGCTTTCGGTCTTTCAAACCAAACTTGCTTCAATGCCTGTACAGCCGGTTGAAGTTTCTTAGTACTAATATGATCTAAGAGGTCATTGAGTTCCGCAGCTTCTGATTTGGTCAAGGGAAAGGTACCTCCATAATAGCGGTATACCGGACAATGGATCAGTAATGCCGCGATGGCATCTTTCAGTAGGTCGGGATCAAGCTGTGGCTGTTCTTCCTGCAGGTTTAAGCTAAAGTACAGATCAACAAGGTTGTTGAGCTCGCCACCCATATGGTCCTTCAAAATGGCAGCCTTTTTACCCCATATTTGTTCTTCGATGCTTTCCGTGCTTTCGCTGATATCTTTGTAATAAGCGGAGAAGGCATCTTCTGCCTTCTTATTGGTAAAGATGTTATTTACGGTTGCAAGAAAGTCGTATCCCGTGGTGCCTTGCACCGGCCAGGCAGTCGGGAGTTCTTCACCTTGCTCCAGGATCTTTTCAATGACAATGTAGGTATCCTCGCCTGCTGATTCCCTTAACAATTCCAGATAGACATTTGGATCAAACAAGCCATCAATATGATCCACGCGCAAGCCCTGGAAAACACCTCGCTTCAATAGCGCAAAGATGTATTCATGATAGGCCTTGAAAACCTCGGGATCCTGGATATTTAGACAGATGAGACTATTTACCGTGAAGAAGCGCCTGTAGTTGATCTTCCGATCCGTTTCTTTCCAATTGCAAACTCTGTAGTGCTGTTTGTTGGCAAGGGCCAGCAACGCTTTTTTATCATTGTTGAATTGATCCAGGTTTTGCTGTTGCAGTTGCTTTTGGCTATCGTCGTTTAAAGGCCAAATGTTGCCGGAATAGTCGAACTGAAACTTGTCCCCTTCTCTAACGACCTTTAGCTCCCCACGCTCGATAACAACTTCAAGGTCATCACCTAAAAAAGGTGTCATAATCGGTTCAAAACCTTTACCGGACCAGTTCAGATCGAAGAACTTGTAGTACGGAGAAGCTTCGCCTTTTTCCAGGACATCCATCAGCCAGGGATTATTCTGGTGATAGGCCATGTGGTTGGGCACAATATCCTGAATCCAGCTCATGCCCTGGGATTTCAGGATGGCGGATATTTCCAATAGCTCGGCTTCTGTTCCGATTTCCGGATTGATCCGGAGTGGGTTTACGGTATCGTAGCCGTGCATACTGCCGGGACTTGCCTCCATAATTGGAGAAGCATAGATCGTTTGAACACCCAGATCAGCCAGATAGGGTATGATATTTTTGAAATCGGAAAAGCTGAATTCCTTGTTAAACTGGATTCTATAGGTTGCTATCGGGTTAAGCATCTTTTCGGGTGTAGATTAATATTGATTCTGGTTGAATAATTAATTTGTTAACTTCCTGACAAGCACCATCGTCGGTACATGGGCCGCCCCATTTCTCATCCGCAGAACTTAAAAGGAGCTTCCAGTTGTGAATTGAATCTTCTGCGGGAACAGCCTGTTTCTCTTTGGAGAAATTCAGGATACAGACGATCTGTTGTCGTGGTTCCCATCTTTTTAGGACCAGGGTATTCTTGTCAGGATAAGTAATGGCTGTGATGCGACTACGATCGCCGTTACTTAATGCCGGATTATCTTTCCTTAAGGCAATCAATGCTTTGTAGTAGTTAAACATGGTTTGATGCTGTGGCTTGCTCAGCAGCTCCCACTGCAACTTAGACTGCAGAAAGGTTTGTTCTGCATCAGGATCTGGTGCTTCGCCTTCAGCGTGAAACGCGGCGAACTCAGCCTTGCGTCCCTCGCGCACCATTTTGTTCAGCTCCGGATCGGTATGGCTAACAAAATACAGGAAAGGGTTTGTCTCTCCGTACTCCTCTCCCATAAATAGCATTGGCAGGAAAGGACTGATCATTACCGCTCCGGCAAGTACCTTCTGCATTTCAAAGCTATACAATTCCGAACTCCGCTCGCCTAACATACGGTTACCGACCTGATCATGGTTTTGAGAGAAGACGATGAACTTTGAACCCTGCAAATCCTTAGCTGGCTTCCCGAAATTCTTTTTCCGGTGTTCAGAATATTGTCCATCGTACACATACGCGTCCTGATAAGCCTTTTCCAGGTGGCGGATGCCTTTAAAGTCGGAATAGTACCCGGTGGTAGGTTCGCCTGCACTGATGCGCAAGGCATGGTGAAACTCGTCAATCCATTGTGCGTCCATTCCGAAGCCATTCTTTTCAGGGCTATCCAAAAATCGGGGATCATTGAGGTCACATTCTACGATCAGGTAATGTGTTCGTCCGGTCACCTCCATCAGCGCATCTACTTCAAGCCGGATCGCCTGAAGGATATGCTCCGCACTTAAATCCTTGATGGCATGAACCGCATCCATTCGTAAGGCGTCAATATGGAAGTCGCGGAACCACGTCAGCACATTTTCAATAAAATACGCCCTAACGCCGTCACAGTACTCATCATCGAAATTCACTGCCTGACCCCATGGTGTATGATACTTGTCCGTAAAGTACGGCCCAAATTCACCAAAGTAATTGCCTTCAGGCCCCATGTGATTGTAAACCACATCAAGGATCACCGCGATGCCTTTGGCGTGACAGGTGTTTACCAGCTCCTGCAACTTTGCTGCCCCTCCATAGGAATGTTGCACTGCAAAGGGGAACACGCCATCGTAACCCCAGTTGCGTGAGCCCGGGAATTGTGCCACCGGCATAATCTCAATCGCATTAACACCCAGCTCAAGGAGATGATCGAGGTGTTCTGCAATGCCATCGAAGTCCCCTGCTGTTGAGAAAGTGCCGGTGTGGATTTCGTAAATGATGTAACTATTTAGCTTAGGATTCTCCCATTCTTCGTCCGACCATTCTGCTGCTTTAAGGTCTATAGCCGCTGAGGCTTCATGAACGCCGTTCGGCTGACTCAAAGAAGCTGGGTCAGGAAGCTTTTTTGTACCGTCTAAAATGAATTTATATAAGTCATTGGGTTGGAGCTGATCTGTTGTGGCATGCCAATAGCCTTGGTTTTGTTTTTGAAGGCGCAGCAGCGATCCATTTTCTAATTCTACTTCGACGCTTTCAGCAGTTGGTGCCCACAGGCAAATCTCCGCCTGCTGTGCATCATTGAAGTTAATTCCAACCCTTCTTTGTTTTAGGTAAGCGCTTTCTTTCATACCTACATCAATGTCAAAGCCCGGGGAAATGTTTTAAAATTCTGTACACCAACAATACCCGATTTTAATGCGGCAGATACGAGTGCTACGTACAAACACTCAGAAGGTTAATAAAATATTTTTCCTGAAAAAGTTGCATTGTTCGTTTCTTGTATTACTTTTGTACTGTACTACATAACTAATACACCAGTTTATCCAATAATCACGCATTATGATAAAGCTTTCAAACCTGAATTTTGGCTACAGCAAAAAGTCGCTACTATTCAAAAACCTGAACCTTGAACTTAAAGTTGGGCACATTTACGGCCTGCTCGGAAAAAACGGCGCAGGGAAATCAACATTGTTGAAAAATATGGCCGGACTGGTATTTCCGACAGGCGGCCAATGTAGCGTAAACGGTTACAACGCTGCGGAACGCCGTCCTGCTTTTCTACAGGAGTTGTTCTTTATTCCCGAGGAGGTTTACCTGCCGAGCCTGACGGCACGCAGCTTTGTAGACAGCAGCGGGCAGTTTTATCCAAAGTTTGATCACGCGGGTTTTTTCGAGATGCTTCGGGAATTCGATGTACCCTCCGATAAAACATTAAGCAAACTCTCGTTTGGTCAGCAAAAAAAGGTGATGATCGCTTTTGGTCTTGCAACCAACACGAGCTTGCTGATCATGGATGAGCCAACTAATGGTCTTGACATCCCCTCTAAAGTTCAGTTCCGGAAGATTATTGCTGCTGCGCTTACGGATGACCGATGCATCATCATTTCCACCCACCAGGTTCGGGATCTGGATAGCTTAATTGATACCGTAGTGGTGATACATGATCAAGAGATTGTATTGAACAAAAGCCTTGAAGAAATCTCGGATAAGATTCTTTTCAGTACCGCAGCACATGCGAACAAAGGTGGTATTCTGTACCAGGAAGCATCGGACTTCGGTGTCAATACGATTAGCATTAACAATGCTGAAAACTATTCGAAGGTAGATATGGAACTACTCTTTAACGCGATAACTAACAAAAGTAAGGCTGTAACGGAATATTTAAACTAACATCATGAACAACACATTTGATCTACAGCGCTTCGGCCTATTGCTATCTAAGCATACCAAAGAAAACGGCCGCACCTACCTGCTTTCACTGGCCGTGCTCGCTGCTATATTATGCAGCTTCTTGACTTTTGTAACCTATGCAGGTGATGGTTATCTGGGTCCTCACCTACAGGCAACCTTCTACCTTGTTTTTAAAATATTGTCTGGAGCGATGTTCACCAGCATTGTTTTTAGTGCTTATGGGGACAAAAAGAAATCCATTCCCTTGTTTACTTTGCCGGTATCGAATCTGGAGCGTTATCTGGTGGGCTGGATTTATTCCTACGTGATTTTCCAAGTGCTCTATACGCTGTGCTTCTATCTGGTAGACTTTGCCGTATTAAGCATTGCAAACCTGACATCGGTGCAAAAAAATGAGGTGGTCAACATCATTACTGTTGAAGACTCAAAGTTCTATCCTGGATTGATGATTTTCACCTTTATCCATTCCGTCTTTTTTCTAGGGGCTATTTTCTTTAAGAACCTCCACTTCATCAAAACAGGCTTTATATTCTTTGGCAGTGTGCTTGGCATTATACTGATCAATGCGCCGTTATTGAAGCTCATCTTTGGTGGACAGGCGCAGTTTTCACCACCCTTTAACTCGATCTGGATCATGGAGGGCGAAAATGGTATTTCGCTAGACCCTGCGCCAGGCACAGAGTTTTATCCCTGGATACTGATTATTGTGATGTCATTGATCTTGTGGACAAGCGCGTATTTCAAACTTAAAGAAAGGGAGGTGTAAGATGGAATTTAGAGAAAATGAAGCGATTTACCTGCAAATAGCAGCATACATCAGTGAGCATATTCTGCTCGCAAAATGGGCGAAGGACGAGAAAATTCCATCTGTACGGGAGCTTGCCGTACAGCTTGAAGTTAATCCTAATACGGTGGTCCGCGCTTACGAATTCCTTCAAAATAAAGAGGTGATCTATAATAAACGTGGGATTGGTTTTTACATCACCGACGATGCTGCCGAGAAAATTAAGTTATATAGCAGGGAGCGCTTCTTAGGCCAGGAATTGCCCGAACTGTTCCGCAATATGTATCTGCTGGACATCAAGATGGAAGAACTTGAGAAACGTTATGAACAATTTAAAACTGAAAATTATCAATCTAAGAAATCATGAAAGTGAGCACCATATTAATCATCGCTGCAGTAGCTGCAAGTGTCATTGCACTTACTGCATTTAACCTTACTCAAAAGGCCTTTTACAACAAAGGCGACTGGAGGAACCGTTTTTACGGCATGGAATACATTGCCATCAAAAGCGTCACAGACATTGAACTGGCAGACGCAGATAAAATGCAGGTAACCATTGAAAAAGGTGAAAAAGAAGGTTTATACACCAGCGCATCGTTTAAAGAACATGTAAAGTGGACTCAAAATGGAAGGAAATTGAAATTTGAAGTCACGGAAGA
Organism: Pedobacter sp. NEAU-ZC8; assembly: GCF_059278965.1. Classification (NCBI taxonomy): domain Bacteria; kingdom Pseudomonadati; phylum Bacteroidota; class Sphingobacteriia; order Sphingobacteriales; family Sphingobacteriaceae; genus Pedobacter; species Pedobacter sp. NEAU-ZC8. The sequence goes on along the minus strand of NZ_JCAJXC010000011.1, from coordinate 119,641 downwards.
TGCTAAGAAAGGTGCTCCATTCCGGAACGAGGGTTTTGTACTCGTGCTCAACAAAATTGATCACCTGAAAACAAGTCCTTACGTACCGCTTAAGTTCCAGAAATCTTATCCGGCAACGCAGGTGCTGATCAAAGGTTTTACACAAAATAGCTTACAACTTGACCTGGGTAAAACGAGCGAAGTGATCCTGGAGCAGGTGCAGTTAGATACTTTAGTAGCAAACATCGGTAATAAGGAAGGTGGTGCCGGCTTAACCATAGAGAAGGATGCAAAGATCAAAGTTGCAGACTTTACGATCCCTGGCGCAAGCGGCCTGGGTTTGAACAACCCAGAGATCGTGAAGGCTACGTACAACGTTTCTGAAAAGGCTACGGTACTACTAAATGGGACAGCTTTGAAGATTCTGAAATAATGTTCTTTTTTTTTCACCTGATACAATAATGCGACTTAAATGTCGTCTATATAACTGAGAGCGTTAATTTAGACGGGGGTATTTCGGACGAAATATCTCCGTTTTTTTGTTTAAAACAGGTCCTATGTCTATACAGTCCATTAACCCGGTTAACGGTGAGATCATTCAGATTTATACTGCAAACAGCGAAAATGAAGTAAACAGCAAAATCAACCAGGCGCAGGAAGCCTGGAGAAGCTGGCACCATGTGCCGTTACATCAAAAAGCAGATCTGCTGATGAAAGCTGCGGCAGTATTGCGGACGCGTAAAGATGCACTCGCCATGCTTATGGCACTCGAGATGGGTAAACCCTTGAAAGACGGCATAGGTGAGATTGAGAAGTGTGCCGGTGTTTGTGAATACTATGCGCAGCATGGCGAGGAATATCTATCCGATCAGCTCGTTCGAACTGAAGCACGTAAAAGCTATATTGCTTATCAACCGCTTGGAATTGTACTGGCCGTTATGCCCTGGAACTTTCCATTCTGGCAGGTCTTCCGCTTCCTGGCGCCAGGCCTGATTGCGGGTAACTGTGGATTGTTAAAACATGCCTCTAACGTTCCAGGCTGTGCCCTCGCTATCGAGGAGGTACTTCTGGAGGCCGGTTTTCCGGAGCATGTCTTTCAAACCTTACTGATCGACAGCAAAACCACAAAAAAAGTGATTGAACACCCACTGGTACGTGCTGTAACCCTGACCGGCAGCACGGAAGCGGGCATGCAGGTCGCACAACAAGCCGCTGGCCTGCTCAAGAAGTCGGTGCTGGAGTTAGGCGGCAGCGATGCCTACCTGGTACTTGAAGACGCCGATCTTGAAGCCGCTGCGGAGACCTGTGTGCAAAGCCGTTTAATAAATAACGGACAAAGCTGCATTGCCGCCAAGCGATTTATATTGCTGGAGCGCATTGCCGATGAATTTACAGCGATCTTCAAAGCGAAGATGGCCAGCAGGATCACGGGAAATCCATTGGAAGCGGGTACACAGCTCGGTCCAATGGCTAGAAAGGACTTGAGGGATGAACTGCATCAGGAAGTACAAAAGAATATTCAGGCAGGTGCTGAATGTATTCTTGGTGGTGAAATACCGGAATACGCAGGAAACCATGCCTTTTATACGCCAACCATCTTAACTGGTGTAAAAAAAGGTATGCCAGCCTATGAAGAAGAGACTTTTGGACCTGTAGCATCCATGATCAGGGCGGCAAGTGTGGAAGAAGCGATCTATATCGCCAATGACACCAAATTCGGACTTGGTGCTGCAGTATTCAGTCGTGACATGGAACGTGCAGAACAAATCGCAAAAGAGGAATTACAGGCTGGATCCTGCTTTGTGAACAGCTTTGTTAAATCAGATCCACGTTTGCCTTTCGGCGGCATCAAGGGTTCGGGTTACGGACGAGAGCTGGGTTTGGTTGGTATTCACGAATTTGTGAACATCAAAACAGTTTATATGGCTTAGAGGGTAGTATGCCGGTTTTATTGTAAATGGCAACTAAATGTTTTTGGCATTTAATTTGGTTTATCATTTATAAACCAGCATACTATGAAAACGTTACCACACTTAAAACAGATTACCTATGGTGTTATAATTGTTGCATTTCCATTTATCTTCTCTGCTTCTGACGGATTAAAGACCCCTGACGTTCAACCAAGACCTAAGAAACAATATACTTTTCCTGTAAACAGTCCGGAAGAGACGATGAACATACTGAAAGCAACCATTGACAGCCTTAAGAGCAGTAGTAATAAACTAACTATTGCTAATTAAATGCAGCAAAATCTGTTTGAACTGGATTTAAAAACATACAGGGCTGAGGCAGCCTTATTGCTGCAGCACGCCCTGGTCTCTCCTTTCCCCCTGTTGAAGTAAAGCTCCTTTAGAAAAACAAACTAAAGTGTGCTAATGCAGCGAACTTTGTTCCCGGCGTAAATGCAATACTATTCACCGCATCGCGGTTCCTAAGCTTCGTTAAAGTTTCAAACTGCGTCTCTTTCCACCTTACATCAAAAAGATTGTTTACCGTTATACCTACTTCATATCGCTTGGTCGTATAGTTCAGCACGAGGTCTGTAATAAAGTAGCCATCAGCCCTAAGACTGTAGTCTTCATTCGCAGGGCGATCGCCAAGATATCTGTAGCGCAAACTACCGTTAAAGCCCGATTTATTTATGTAGGTAATTCCAGCCGAGCTACTCCAGACTGGTGCAAGCGGGATGTAGTTTTCACCTTCAGGATCGTCTACGGATCGCCCATGTGCATAATTTAAATCGGCATCCAGGTAAATAGCAGGCACCGGCTGGTAGCGTGCGGAGAAGTCAAAGCCCAATCGCTGCGTTTTGCCACTGAATTCAAGCGAGCCACCGTCGCCGCTATATACATATTCGTTATCTAGTCGGATCTGCCAGATGGCTGCATTGAACAGTAACTTATCCGAAATTTTGAGTACAGTCCCTAAATCGGTCGTGTAAGCCGCGGGTAGTGTTTTAAGTCCCTCAGCTGCCACAACTGCTCTGGTATCATTGGAATGAAAGCCTTTTCCAGCGGTCACATAAAACTGGGTACTTACTGTCGGTTGATAATAGAAACTGAATTTAGGACTAAAAATGTTATTCTGTGCCTTGTACGCACCTGCACCAGTTAATGTCGGATCTTCATCAAGCTTGTTATAATAACGATAATAAAACTGGTCGAACCGCAGCCCGGCATTGAGACTGAATTTTTCATTAAAACGAAGTGTTTCACTCAGAAATACGCCGGAATTCAGTTCTGTAATGTCGCCAAGTTTTATGGCGTCCAATAAGATGTTGTTGTTTCTGGTATGCGATAGATCAGAATTCTGGGTGGCATCTAACCTCACGTCAAGCCCCAGTTGCGAAGTCAACTTCAGCTTTCCGAAATAATCGTCTTGGGTATAGCTACCATGGTAGCCAAATAAATCTCTGCCTTCACGTTGTCTTATTTCATCGCCGTTTACCGGATCTTCAAGGAAGAAAGTGAAGTTTGTATGTAGATCAAGTGCATACCGGGTATAGAAAAGCTGATTCTTAACTAAGTTGTTTCCCGGCGTGGTGGTTAAAAGGATTGCGTTTAAATTGGTCCGGGAGGTTACACCACCTTCATTAGGGTCAAGTGCTCCAAAAAACCCGATGGTACCATCATTTACCGCATAGTCGGGAATTTGGCCCGAAGCTTTCCAATCGCTGTAAAAGGTGGAGGCTGATGCAGAAAGTGTACTGTTATCAGAAATTTTACCATGATATTTGGTAAAAAAATTAGCCCTTTTGAAGCGCTGTGAATGTTCAAAATAGCTGTCCGAATACCGGTATTCACCAGCAGCATACCAGGAATGATTATCCTCTAATGCATCTTTACCCAGCAAGTTCAGCATACCCAAGGCACGATAGGTGTTAAACTGGCCGGCTTCTACCCTAAAGGTATTTTTGTCTAAGGCGTTCAGGGTATGGAATTCTGCGAATCCGGAGGTTACAAGATTACCCTTTTCAGCATCCGCGCTTCCCTTTTTGAAGGTAGTGTTACCAATGGTTTCAGGAATAATAAAGTGACTGTCGCTATAACCCTGTCCGTGGGCGTGGGATACCATATTGATCGGCATACCGTCAACCTGTAAACTGATGTCGGTTCCATGATCATTGTCGAAGCCCCTTAAAAAGATTTGCTCGGCTTTACCGCCGCCCTGATGCTGACCAATAAACAGTCCTGGTATCTGTCGAAGTACTTCCTGAGAATTGGAGACGCCGCGCATGCGGATATCTGTTTCGCTGATCGCTTTGTACGGATTACCGGCGTAACCAGCAATAACCACATCCTGCAACTGCAATGCGGTAGGCTCCAATAAGAATAGTTGCCCTTTGGCGAGATCAGCTGCTTTTATCTGCAGCCTTTCATAACCTAACGCTGAAATCTTGACAATTTGATTGGGACCAACGTTGCTTTTTATACTAAATACCCCCTGTTCATCGCTGATGTCCGTTGCACTTTTATCAAGCAGCTCAACAGTAGCACCTTGGATCGCAATTCTGGTTCTTGCGTCAACGAGTTTTCCAGAAAATTCTTGTTTTTGAGCGTAAGATAGATGACTAAGCAGTAGTAAGGCAGGGAGTAAAAGTTTCTTCATTCAGAATGTTCGTTTGAAATTTGCTGCAAAAATAGAAAGCTGATGCATACAGGCAATCTATAAAGTGCATTATGTGCGATTGTAATGGCTTTAATACCTATTTATTGAGCCTGTAGTAGTTTAGAATGATTCTAAGAAAGTCACAATAAGGTAAAAGGGAGATTTCATTTGTAATAAAGATGATAGAATACTTATCTTTGATATATCAAACGCCGGCAAGCCTGGCCTCACCTTCCACAAAACTTCAAGCTTATAGATTCGAACCTTACCTCAACAATCGTATATCTACCCATAGCCAACCAAACTCAAACCTATGAGAAAATACATTTTAGCAGGCGCAGGATCTTTATTAATTACTTTATCAGTTATGGTTAGCGGATGGATTCCGAGTTCAGGAAGCCAACCGGTTAATAATGCTACAATTAAAGTAAATGAAGCTCCGGCCGCAATCACCGCCGACTCTTTATACAACAGATACCTTAACGATATTTATCTTGCTGCTGATTTAGCCGCTACTGGTCTGGACCAAATGGTTTTTGAGAAAGCCGTAACTGGATTTTACAATCTTAAGAATGCTGGAAAATTATCAGCTGACAAGTCTATCATCAGTATTGCAGACATGAATCAGGTGAGTAGCACCAAACGCTTATGGGTCATAGATCTGGAGAAGAAAGAGCTGCTGCTGAACACTTGGGTTGCCCATGGAAAGAATACCGGCGACGATAGAGCAACAAGGTTCTCGAACGTGAATTCATCAAACCAAAGTAGCCTTGGATTTTACATAACTGGTGAAGTATACTATGGTAAACATGGACGTTCTTTACGTCTGGATGGTATGGACAACGGCTACAATGATAATGCACGCAGACGTGCCATTGTGGTACATGGTGCCGATTACGTTAGTCAGGGTACGATCAACGCATTGGGCCGTTTAGGACGTAGTTTGGGTTGCCCAGCGGTTGCTCCGGAGTTATCAGATAAGCTAATCAACACCATTGAGGGTAAAACTGTGTTGTTTATCAATGGTGCTGACCAGCATTATACTTCTAAGTATCTCGACAATCATTTAGCTGCCGAATTCGCTTTTAATAGTGTTGATATCCAGGTTCAGGGACAGGAACTACTTCCCGCTAAGTCGCTGCAGGTGGGTATATAATACAATATCGAGGCCGTAGACGTCCTTTCTGAACTGTAGTGCCCCACTTGGATCAGCCCAGGCTGTGAAATAGGTAAGATACACCGGAATTTTCTTTGGTAATGCCAGGTCGGTTGCTTCTGGATTATTTGACTCCATGTTCTTTTTGATCAGGTCGAATTTTTGTCCATCGCCAAATAATGCATAGGCCAGATCCAATGGTTTCTCCACACGTACACAACCGTGGCTAAGTGCGCGTTCCGCTCTTGTAAAGCCAGCCTTTGCCGGTGTATCATGCAAATACACACTACTTTGGTTCTTGAACAGGAACTTAATTTTACCAAGTGCATTGTCTAATCCGGGACGCTGTTTAAAGGCATATACCTTTCCCGCATCTGGAGCAGACCAGTCGATCGTTTCTGTGTCTTCAATGATCTTTCCATCTTTGTACACGTCAATATTGTTGTTTGAAAGATAGTACGGATCTGCTGCTGCACTTTTAGTGATCTCATTTGTTGCAATACTTTGCGGAATGTTCCAGACAGGATTAACCTGTACACTGTGGATCAAGCTATTTAATTGCGGGGTCTCACGACTGAATGGTCTGTCTTTCTTAAGATCGTGTTCATCATAGGTAGCCAGGTTGTCTGTGAAAGTTTTATTCCTACCCTCACCTACGACAACTTTCATGTTCAGTATAGATTTGCCATTTTCCATGACGTCCAGGCGGTAGTCGGCAATGTTCACGAGCACGTATTTATCTTCAGCCGGCTTATTCTTCCAGCGTAAACGTTCAAGGTTTACAGCAAGTACCCGCTGGGTTTCTTCTGCAGACATTTTGGGATCTTTGAACCCGCTTGATAGTGCCTTTTGCAACGCCAGATATTGAGGATCTTTAGGTTGAATACTGTCTAGATAGCTCTTCAAATCTGTGAGCGTAAATACCTGCTGCATTGAAGTACTGTCTGGACGCTTGGTTTCTGTATAATACCGGGCGTAGATTTTCCTCGGGCTAATTGCTCCAAACTGCATCGCATTACTGTAATTGATCAGTGAATTTGCGGCCATAATCTCCAGATCCGCTAAGGTTTCATAAGCTTCATCTTTCGACTTGATGGCGTCTTTATCATACAGCTTTCCAATTAAACCTGTCAATGCACTCGTCTTAAACATTTCTGGATCAAGTCCGTGTGCCGGTGCATTTTTGAAGTATTCGATAATGACTTTTAATTTTCCTTCAGGCAAATGCTTGAGTACGAGTACCGGTTCGTAATCATTTCTTTCATAAAAAGCAGAGATCAGCTTTGGATTGTTCAGTGTGGAGCGTTTAGCTTCTAATCTTTTCTTGAGTACCACAGCAAAGGTGTCGCTTTGCAGATCTTTAAAAGCTTTGTTTTTAGTTTCGCCATAAAGGGCTTTAGAGATGTCGGAACGTGTCTTTTTACAAGACTGAAATCCGATGGTCGCGACCAGTAGCACCAGGCATACGGCGGACATACGCTTTAAGTTAAAATTCAGTTTATTCATAAGTGATGTTTGTGTGTTAGAAAATATTTTTGCGATTGCAAGTATGAAGTTTAAAAATCCTCATCCAGCCTGCCGGCTTTATGTTTAGGGAAGTTAAACAGCATGGAACTTATAATTGGAATAACAAAAATTGCAACCGTGATGATGGATACGGCGAGATCCGCACGCTCACTCTCGAGAAACTTAGAAACGGGCGAACCCACAGCAAAGTGAGTGATTACGGACGCTGATAGCTTCAAACCTAAAACACCGATGACCATGTAAGCAGCTGTTTCCAGGAAGGAAAACTTTTCCATCAGTTTTACAAAGCCTTGTGCGACGAAACGCATGGCAAGAATACCGATGAAAACGCCGATATAGATCAGGTAAATATTGTCTGTAAAGGCAACAGCAGCGAAAACGTTATCTATAGAAAAAGCAAGGTCCATAAGCTCTACCAAGGCAACAGTTGCCCAAAAGTTTCCAACCAGACCAACGGTAGAACGGTAGAACCAGTTCCGTTTCTTATCAATTGCTTCAAGATGATGATCTTCTTTCTGTTTCTTCATCTTTTTAAGGAAATAAGAGATGGCAAGATATAACAGATAAAAACCACCTATGGGTTTAAGCCACCAAATGGTTACCAGCCAGGCAGCCAATACCAGACATATACCACGGAATACATAGGCACCAATGATGCCGTACCTTAAAGCTTTATCCCTTTGATCTTTTGGAAGATCCATGACCATGGTTGCCAATACCGCTGCATTGTCTACGGAAAGCAGACTTTCGATAATTACAAGATTTAAGATGATGAGTAAGCCCGCTTCAATGTCGTTGCCAAAAATGGTATGCAAAAAGTCCATTATTTCTACGCTGTTTTAATGTTATGTGATAAATAAAGCGGAAGATATAGGAAATATATGCAAGAACTAAGCCATAAAGCCCATTATCTGCAACATGATGATGCATCAGGTTCAGTTCTTGGTAGTTGAAGGTTTTACGCCTTCTGTGGCTTGTATAAGCAAGGAAAGCAGGACGACAAGGAAGCATCCAAGTACATTGAGCCATAGATAGGCTATGACATCGAAATATCCGGTAACACAAACGAGCAGTTCGGCGAGCAGCGCAGCAAAAAACACCGATCTGCCATCAACTTGCTTTACATAGAATGCCACCAGGAAAATACCAAGCACTGTTCCGTAGACGTATGAGCCGAGAATATTTACCGCCTCTATCAGGTTGCCAATTTTACTCGCATACAGCGCCATGACGATACAGATAACACCCCAGAATATTGTAGCCCAGCGTGATGCGGATAGGTACTGGTCGTCTGATCTGTCTTTTCTGATCAGACGCTTATAAACGTCTATTACACTGGTGGAAGCCAGGGAACTCAAGGCGCTGGCAGTTGATCCCATAGAGGCTAAGAAAATGATTGCAATCAATAAGCCTATAAGGCCTTGTGGCAGGTACCGGGTTACGAAACTCAGGAAAATGTAGTTGTTATCATTAACATCAGCATTTTTGTCGTTTTTGAGCATCAGGTCGGTCGCAGCCTTCTTCAGTGATTTGCTTTCCGTATCTGCAGTCTGAAGTTCCTGCCGTAGGGCATCGATCCTTGCTTCATCACCCTGATCGAGGGCTATATTCAGCTTTTCTAGTGCATGCTGTTTTGCTGAAAAGGCAGCATCGTACTGGGTGTATATAGCATCCAGTGCTGGCTTTAGATCGCTTTTCTCCAGTTTATTAAGCTCGTAGCTGTTGAAAAAGATTGGCGGTTTGGTGTATTGGTAGAATGTAAAAACCAGAACGCCGATGAGCAGGATAAGGAACTGCATAGGAATTTTCACCAATCCATTCATAAGTAAACCTAGCCTGCTCTGGCCTACGGATGAACCGGTAAGATATCGGCCTACCTGGCTTTGATCGGTACCGAAATAAGACAGCTGCAGGAAAAATCCCCCGATAAGCCCGCTCCACACGGTATATTGATTGTTCCAGTCGAACTTAAAGTCAATGGCATTTGCCCTGCCCATTTTACCGGCAATACTGATGGCTTTTATAAACCCGATGTTTTCTGGCAAAAGCGAAACCACAACATATCCAGCGGCGAACAGGCCTAGAAAAATGATGCTCATCTGAAGCATCTGTGTATAGGAAACCGCCTTTGTGCCACCATAAACCGTGTAGCAAACCACCACAATTCCGATGAACAACGTTGTATACACCGTGTTGATATTCAGGATAGTGGAAAGGATTATCGCTGGAGCGTAAATGGTGATGCCGGTTGACAGCCCCCTTTGAATAAGGAAAAGGATCGCTGTCAGCACACGCGTATTTAGGTCGAAACGCTGTTCCAGATATTCGTATGCCGTGTAAACTTTTAGGCGATGAAAAATTGGAACGAAAGTGATACAGAGCACGATCATTGCAAGTGGCAATCCAAAATAGAACTGCACAAAACTCATCCCTGATGAGTAAGCGAGTCCTGGTGCGGACAGAAATGTAATTGCACTTGCCTGCGTAGCCATCACCGATAAACATACACTATACCATGGAAGGGACTGGTTGCCGAGCAAATAGCCATCAATATTCTGAGTGCCCCGGCTTTTGTACACGCCATAGGCTACAATTGCCAGCAAGGTTCCACATAACACGCACCAGTCTAATAAACTCATCTAAAATAGATTGTAAATAGGTAAAAGCCAAGGATAAGCATCACCAGCCATAAAACGAGTAGCGCATAGAACTGCTTCCATGTCTTCACAAATGGCGGTAGTTCCTGTCTTTCCTTATTGTCGATCATGATTTTCCATTTCTTCTTTACTTCGACGGCTTGTCCGAGGCACCCGCTGATAGTAAGTTTACAAATAAACGGTATGCTCCTGGTACACCTGCAGGTAATTCCCTGTAGAAAACTAAACCAGTGTAAATATATTTACCTTTTCCATAGTCCGCCACAATGAGTGATCCGGAAGCAGGCTGTTCGCCTTTGTCTTTCATACTCAAGATCGGCGTATATTTTGGATCAAGATTGTCGGCGAAATAGATGCCTCGTTCCTGTACCCAGCCTTCAAAATCCCTTGGAGTGATCTTATTTGGATAGTTAAGCACAGCATGATCTGGTCTCAGGAAGTTCACCATAGCATCTTCCTCTGTAACTCGGTTGCGGCTTATTGTAAAAGGATATGGCCCAAGCTGGTTGACCTTCAATGGTGCATTAACATTGTATTGCTGTACCAGGGTGCCCCCATTATTAACATAGTTTAATAGTTTAGCTTGGATTGCAGGCATGTCCTCATTGATGTTATAGAGCCTTACCCCTGTTACAATTGCATCAAATCTGGAAAGATCTCCATTCATCAATAAATTATGCTCAAGGACGGTTACCTCATATCCAATTTGCTTCAGCGCCTGCGGGATGAGGTCGCCCGCCCCCGGGATGTATCCGATATTTTTACCCGCAAACTTGAGATCCACTTGCTCTAGCCTTGCCTCGGAAGCTGGGAACAAGGTCTGTACTGGAATGTGCTCATAATCGATCTGCAGGAAGCCATGGTGATAAGTGGCTCCCGCGGTGCTGACTTCCAGCTGTAACATCCCAGGCTTTGCATCTGCTTTGGGGCTGACGGTAAGTTCATACTGCTCCTCAGATCCACGGCCTTCCAGGTTGATGTCGATCATAGCGGGTGAAATTGTCCAGCCCAGCGGTGCTTTGATCTTGAGCTGGCCTTTTGCGTTCGGCGCGAAGCCTCTCACAGAAACTGCGATCTTCCTGGCAACCTGGTTGTTGAACACGTAAGCTTTCTCCTTTAATGTTGCTGTAATTGGTGGTGCAACAACGACCGGCTGATAGATTTCCCCGATTGCCGGGTTTGCATATTTATAGATTAATGCACGTTCTACAGGGATCCGCGTGCCATTGATGCTGATTTCGATTTTACCTGGTGAGAGCGCCTTACTTTCTGGTGCAGCAAGATTATTGACACCGGAAAATTCATAGGAACCGATACCGTGCGGATTGCTGAGCCAGTACGGTTGCGTAATTTCGGCAGCCACAGTCTTTAAGGTACGGTTTATCCGCTGCAGCTGGCCTGCTGGTAGCTCCACAGGCTTTTCATCGTCAATGATCAGCTGAACCTGGGCTGGGAATTCAGCAGGCAGCCTGGACAATGCCTCCAGTTGCATGGTACCCTGTTCTGATACCGCATACACAGGGGCCCTGGCCACCGCTTCTACCCAAATACCCGCACAAGCCAAAATCAACTCATTTAATTTTGAATGTTCAAAGGGCAAATTGCGACTTAGCGCTTTCAGCTTAAGCAGCTTATCGAGTGACTTATATGGCGCATTAACCTGATAAGTCTGATTGATATCATCAACCAGTACCTGCACCTGCTGCATGCCGGGGTATCTGCTTAAGGCACTATTAACATCTTCAAAAAGATCCTTTTTCGCTGGTGTACCTGCCAGATGCTCGAAGTACTCCATTGCAGACCCGCGCTGTTTCATGGAGCCGAATCCCTGGCTTCGGTGGCTTGACCTGCTTTCCGCGGCGATCTCGCCGAAACTTTGACCAAGCAAGGTGTTATATTGACCAACATCCAGCTTCAGTTGCTCATCTGAGGTCGTGTTATTACCGCCAAAGTTGAAGGTATTCCAGACAATGCGCTTGGTTTTCCAGGGCTTCACATAAGCAAGCTGCTCCGGAAACTGCTTTGGATCGGCAGCAAGGCTGAATGCTTTTTCGGCAAGGATTGCGGAAGCCGCATGCGCGCCATGGCCAGCCCGGGCATCGCCGGGAAAACGGGTGATGATCACGTCTGGCTGAAACTTTCGAATCACCCAGACAACATCAGCAAGAATTTTTTGCTCACCCCAAAAAGCCAAAGCTTCCTCGGAAGTCTTTGAGAATCCAAAGTCATTCGCCCGGGTGAAAAATTGCTCCGCACCATCTATTCTTCTTGCAGCCAGCAACTCCTGTGTACGCAGCAGTCCAAGCAAATCAGCCTGCTCGGTACCGATTAAGTTCTGCCCCCCGTCACCCCTGGTGAGTGAAAGGTAAGCTGTTTTGAATTTCATCCCTTTAGCGAGGAATGCCAAAAGCCTGGTGTTCTCATCGTCCGGATGAGCGGCAATGTACAATACTCGCCCGGTTACATTTAAAGCTTCAAGGCCCTGCTTAATCTCGGCCGCATTCAGCGAGCGCTGTGACTGCGCATACAGGCAAAAAGGAAAAAGTAGAATAAGGTAAATGGGAAGCGTTTTTAATTTCATATGTCGTTTGATCGCAGGTTTGCTTAGGACTTCAAGTAAATATTAAAACTTCAAGTGAAAGGTGATTGGCGGTTATTTGAATAGCATTTTTCGGGTAATTTCTTTATTTATTGTGAAGAACCCGGGATATTTTACCAATGCACCTGCAACCTTAATGCTCGGTTTTATTTTCACCGTTAACAAACCCTTAGACTCCGTAGCACCAGAATCGGACTGCAGGAGGTTGGCAATATCCTGCATAACCTGCTTGTTCGATATAAATCGGTAGGCATTCAGGTTGATGTTGACCGGCACAACCGTTGTTCCACCTGGTTGTACATCTACAAGCTGGTCCACCAATCCTGTAGCAAGCTCCTGATTATTGACCAAAACCTGATATTCAAAGTTATTTATCGCAGCAGCGGTTGATGTAGGGTTTTTTATCTCCAGGTTAAGTTTGGCTTTTAGTGGCACATCTTGCGTAAGCAAGCCCAGAGCGAGGCCTGGAAGACTGGCCAGGTTCAGTTTCTCCATGTTCACCAGATTGCTGACATCAGTGCCACCGACGGTGATCTGCTCAGCAGAAAGTAGTTTATAGCTGCATTTTTCCAAGGCCGCAATTTGCTGTGCTTGCTTATTTACGCCGCAACCACATACAATCAAAAAGGTCATGCAAACAAATAGGATTTTTCTCATTATTTTTCTTTAGGTACTATTATAACGGTAATAATAGTGAAATGCATTTAATGGACCACATAAAACATTGAAGGTCTTAAACCGTTAAGTAAGAAAGCAGTCTCATGAAGTCTTTTGCAATTACAACAGCTAAGGGTACAACCTACGACGTTTCAGAAATGAAGGGGACACCTAATGGCTATGAAATTTACAAGGATGGTGATAACTGTCCCTTCTTTATGGGTTCCAAAGGACAATGGAGTACCGGTGATTTTGCACCGCCCTTTGCCGACTTTAACATTGATGAGATTGGGAAGCTTATTGAGTTTGAGCTCAAGTTAAGAGCTTAGAAGCTTCTGTACCTCCTGCTCATTTTCCTGCTGATAAAATAATCCAGACTATACTTTCCTGGACCTACAAGTAGCAGGAAGCAATACACCAGGACATAATGTGCCGGTAATTCCTGTCTCTGAAAGCCGTCAGTAGCATGTGCTACAAATATCGCCACCAACATGGTAATTATTAAAGGAATGGTTGCCCACCTGGTAGCCAACCCCAACAGAATTAAAATTGAACACAGCACTTCAGCAAAAATAGCCAGGATAAAAGAAGGCGTAGCACCAAGGCCAAAGGGATCCAGAAATTGAATCTCGCCACCTCCCAATATTTTCATCAGTTTTGGCCATCCATGGGTGAGCATGAAACAGGCAATACCAATTCGCAAAACAAGAAGTCCAAGATTCACAGCAGTGTGATTAAGCGTTGTGTTGAATGTTCTTTTCATCGTTCAGGCTTTAAAGTATAACTGTAAATATAAGATTTTATTTTTTTAAGAACATTCTTAAACAATCAAGCCAACAGCTGTCCTAAATAGAAGATACTAAGCTCAGATTCGAAGAATCAAGCCCTGGAAAAACTAAAAGGTTACAACATTGTTCCATAAACAATCTAAAAGGCAAACTATGAAAAAAATGAAGTTCAAAGACATTTGGAAGCTTTTAAAAGACTCCTTCGCTGGTTTCTCAGACGATAAGGTCACCAAACTCAGCGCATCATTAGCCTACTACACGGTATTCTCAATGGGTCCATTGCTCATTTTAATCATCTCAATCTGCGGCGTGTTTTTAGGCAGAGAGGCCATTGAAGGAGAAGTTTATCAGCAGTTGGAAGGCTTCATGGGTGCAGACACCGCGAAGTCCCTGCAGGACATCATCAAAAATGCGGCGATTAGTGGTGGAAGTACCATTGCTATAATTATTGGTGCCGTGACATTATTGGTGGGTGCTACGACTGTATTTGCAGAAATACAGGATTCAATTAATACGATTTGGGGTTTAAAGCCAAAACCAAAGTTGGGTCTGGTAAAGATGCTGCTTAACCGCTTTCTGTCGTTCTCTGTTATCGTAAGCCTGGTTTTCATCCTGCTGGTTTCCCTTGGTGTTACCTGGGCGATTGAAGGTTTAAGTGACCGGCTGTTCCGAAATTTCGAGGACACCTCGGTAATTGTTGTGAACGTACTAGGTCAGATCATAACACTGGTGGTAATCTCATTCATCTTCGGTGTTATCTTTAAAGTCTTGCCGGACGCAAAAATCAAATGGCGGGATGTCGCATTAGGGTCTGTGGTGACAGCGGTGCTGTTTATGATCGGTAAGTTCGGGATCTCGTTCTACATCAGTAAGAGTAACGTCGGAAGTACCTATGGCGCTGCCGGCTCTTTGGTTGTACTACTCCTATGGACCTATTATTCGTCAATCATCCTTTACTTTGGCGCAGAGTTTACCAAGGCCTATGCTATGGATTTTGGTTCACCAATCCATCCAAACCACTACGCAGTAACAACGCGGCAGGTGGAGGTTGAAACGGGCGATGCTCCGGTTCAGGCCAATGATGGCAAACCTACGACGGTTAAAGAACAGGAAAAAAGATAAAACAAAAACGGGGAGATTGCTTTCGCAAATCTCCCCGTCATCTAATTAACGCTCTTAATAAAGACGTTAATCGCTATGCTTTATTGTCCTGATCGCTAAAATTAAGCTGTTGCCAGTTTTGCAATGTTGCGGTAAGGATATACACTAAAAATATGTCTTCTTGCAAAACGACCTGGTGAGTCGGCGTTTACAAGTTTAACATAAACAGCTTTTGGCACTTCGAAATATTCATAACTGCTACCATCTAAAAAGTGAACGGTAAGCACCAATCCTGCCCATGAAAAATCAGCGATGCCACAGGTAGCAGTGGTCTGTGTATATTCTTCAATAGATAGTGATAGTGTTTCCGGTGCTATACTTACTAAAAAGTGGTAAGCTTCAATAATCTCTTTACTCCTTTGTTCTGCAGCTAATTTCTCTTCGTCATTGTCCTGAAATTTATCAGGGTGACAGTCCTTCATCAGGTTTCTATAAATGGTTTTAAGTTCTTTTAACTCGGTATCTTTCTGTACACCTAATAATTTTCTGTAATCGACGATTTTCTTCATAATGTGGTTAATAGCAGTGCATTGCTGCACTGTGAAAACAAGTTTGCAAAGGTAAGATTATTTAAGCTCCCACACAAGCTAATAACTAATTATAAATTAGGTCGTTACTCCCAGCGCCAATCACCTGCGATACGTAATGGTGTTTCAAGATTATTTGCTTGCAGGAATGTTTTGATCTCCTCTTCAGTTTGCACCTTAACCGGGATTTCAGGCGTATTTGCTAAGGCATAGGTCAGCATCGCGCTGTATCGCACGGTATTCTTAAGCCCTTGCTCGTCTACAAGCTTGAAGGAGTCTCCATTAGAATGATAGAATGGTCCTGAGTTATTGGGCAACTTACCACCTGCACCACCACCAGTAGGTATACCAGCAAGCATGAAGGGCTGATGATCACTATGCAGACCAGCACCCGCGGTAAAGAGGTTTTTAAATCCAGTATCTATTTTATTGATCTCTGCGCCCCAGGAAGTAAACAGACCTTGCATTTCCTTCCGACTGGTTGAAAATCCTTTTGGATCATTGGTCATGTCGTAGTTCAGCATGAACTTCACCTGCTCTAATGTGCCATCTTTCTTTGCTTGCGCCACGTAAGCCTTCGATCCTAGAAGGCCTTGCTCCTCACCCATAAACATCACGAATTCTACGGTACGTTTTGTTTTTAAATTCAGTTTCTTAAATGTTCTTGCCATATCTAAAATCGCGAAAGAACCTATACCATTGTCAATAGCACCTGTCGCCAGATCCCAGCTATCAAGGTGACCGCCAACTACAATTTTCTCCTTTGGAATTGACGTACCCTTTAGTGTTGCGATCACATTCCTAGCCTTGATCATGCCCGAGAAATTGGTCATGTTGATACTTGCGAATTGCTTGTTGCTTTTAAGGCTTTCTTTGATGCGCATACCGTTTTCCAGCCCGATACAAACGGCGGGAATTGGAATGAGTTTTCCGGTAACAGATGCCGTACCTGTTAATAATACATCGCCCTTTACACCATTAATGATTACAATGCCTGTGGCCCCATACTGCGTAGCTAAAGCGGTTTTCTCCGACCGGTGAAGCCTGGGCGTATTTTCGGGAGATCCGGGTAGCGTTCCAAGAAATACCAGAGCTATCTTTCCTTTAACTTTATCCGGATTGGCTTGGTAATCAGCCTCTGTACCATTACCCATATCCACGAGTTCAGCAGATATACTTGCTTTTACAGGTGAATGTGCCAATGTAACTGAGTTAATCAATTGCAGATTACCTTCTGAACCGATTTTAGTTTCTACGCTAATCCGGTTCCAGCTCTCCACCTCAAAAGGTTCATACCGGACATCGTATCCGTAGGACTTTAATAGGTTGTAAGCGTATGCTTCTGCTTTTGCGCCATTTTCCGAGCCGGTTAACCGATGTCCGATGGTTTCCGTAGCGGATTTTAGGTTGGGATAGGCTTTTGAGTTTTGCTGCACGTCAGCATTGATCTGGCTGAAAACAGCTCCGAACTTGTCCTGGGCTGATGCCGAAAAGCTCCACATTAAGGCAGATGCAATTAATAATCTGGTAGGTTGGGTTATGTTCATAATCTTGTTGTATTCCCAAATATAAAAAAAATGACTTTCCAGTCTTCGCTAGGGGGCCGGGACGAGTGTATAATTTCCGCTACCGAGAATATTTGATACTTTTACGCCATAAAAACTTACATGGCTCGTTTATTCCAGCGATTTGAACAGAATCGGTCTTCAACGCAACTGCTATATGTATTTCTGGGCATCTGGTTTCTCATCAACCTGATACAAGCAGCATTTACAGGGTTACATCCTGATGAAGCTTACTACTGGATATACTCTAAATTTCTGGACTGGGGTTATTTCGATCATCCGCCGATGGTGGCGGTATACATCAAGGTTGGCGACTGGCTCATGCACAATCCGCTCGGCTTACGGCTCGTTACCGTTTTTACCAATACAGCTTCTATCCTGGTGCTCTGGCACATTGTTAAGCCATACACCAAACATCTGCCGCTATTTATACTGCTTTTTAGTTCCGTGCTGGTCTTCCATGTTTATGGTTTTATCACCACACCCGATGCACCACTTTACTTTTTCAGTATTCTTTTTCTATATGCCTACCAGCAATATCTGAAGGCTTACAAGCTGGGTTGGGCTTTAGCGCTGGGACTGCTGGCGGCCGCTTTGTTGCTCAGTAAATACCATGGCGTACTGGTTATTTTCTTTATGCTGCTTTCGAATCTTGCTCTTTTTAAACGGCCATCTTTCTGGTTAGCCATGGCGCTTGCATTGCTCCTATTTGCGCCGCACATCTACTGGCAATATTTAAATGAATTTCCATCTGTTAAATACCATCTTTTTGAGCGTTCGGCGAGCCCCTACAAGTTTGAGTATACAGCACAGTATTTTCTCGATCAACTACTGATGATGGGTCCATTGATGGGCTGGTTTCTGATCACAACCGCCTGGAAGCAGCCCGTAAAACAAGACCTGTTTCTGAAAGGATTGAAATTCCTGGTCTACGGTGTTTTTGTTTTCTTCTTCTTCAACACCTTCAAAGGCAGGGTTCAGGCACATTGGCCATTAATTGAATTCATACCGCTCTTTATTTTAGCCTATGTCTATATTGCCGAACGAGGCATGAAAAAAAGCTATTACAACTTATTTGCCTTGAATATTGGTCTGATCCTACTCACACGCTTGATTTTGATCGCTGCACCTCCTGCATTACAGCGCATTAAGTTTGTGGCAAACTATTACGGCTATCAATCCTGGGCCAAGTCGATCGAGAAAGCCGCCGCAGGTCATCCTGTGATTTTTCAAGACGGATTTCAGGCACCTTCCTATTACAACTTCTATACAAACAGCCTGAAAGGATTTGGCTATAACTCATATGGGTACCGCAAAACACAATTTGACATCTGGCCTTTGGAAGATAGCCTGCAGTTTAAAAAAGTATTATACCTGCTCGATCGTCCTGCTCAGGGAGATGAGCATACCCAGATAGAGATCAGCACCAATAAAGGTCCGCTATACGGCAGGTTTATAGAGCCGGCACGACTCTACCAAAAGTTACAATTCAGTCCCGAGTATTACGATGAAAACTGGAGCGCTGCTGAAAGCAGGAACACGACTTTCCTGATTCACAACCCTTACGATCAGGAAGTTGATTTTTCTGACCTCCAGGGTCAGGCAAAGATCGAACTGCTTTATGGGTTTTACGAGCAGGGGCAGGTTGTTCAGGTGAAGTCCATCACCGAAGCATACAAGCAGATCAAAATTCCGGCAAAAGGAAGTGCCAGGTTTACTGTTGGCATACAGGCGCCCAGAAAACCTGGAAAATACAAGCTTTTTATCGCAGTCAGAACAGCGCCATTTCCCGGATCCAGAAACAGTGGAATGATTAATATGAATGTTAAATAATATGAACCATACAAACTCCTTTATTCGCAGGCTTTTTATGTTATGCCTGCTGCTATTCAGCGTGACGATCAGTAACGCACAGGAACTCGAAGGCAACCTTAGCTTTTTCGGCTTCATGGATAACCGTGAATACATGAAATCCGGTAGATACTCTCAAACAATCTTCGGTAGCAGGATATCGCCAGAGCTTGGACTAAGGATCGATAGTGTACACCGACTTCGCGTCGGCTTCAATGCACTCTATGAGTTCGGCTCACAACGCGCTAATTTCTTCGACAAGATTGAACCCGTAATTTATTATCAGTACCAGAAAAACAAAATAGATTTCTTCATTGGATCCTTTCCTCGTTTAAACCTAGTTGATGACTATCCGCGTGCACTATTATCTGACACACTCAACTATTACCGCCCGAATGTGCAGGGTATGCTGGGTAAATATGAAACCAGTAAATTCAGGGAAATCATTTGGCTGGATTGGACCAGCAGACAGACGGATATTGACCGTGAAACTTTCATCTTTGGACTTGCGGGTAAATATCAACCAGGAAAATTCTTTGTTAGCCACCACGCCTACATGTTCCACAATGCTGGTGCAGCAATAGAAGTTCCAGGCGACAACTTGCAGGACAACGGCGCTGCAACAGTCAAAATAGGTATGGATCTATCCAGATCAACCTTCCTGGATTCCTTAACAATTGCTGGAGGCGGAATGATATCGTTTGAAAGAACTCGAAGTGTATCGGATTTTGTAACCCCCAAAGGCTTTGTTGCCGACCTCTATGCTGGTTACAAGCGCTTTAGTATTACGAATACGTTCTATGCAGGAGAGGGTCATCATTTGATTTTGGGCGACAAGTTTTATGATGCTAAAACCTACAACAGAATTGATTTCGGTTGGACGCCCATCCTCTTCAAAAACATCAGCGGAAGATTTGTATTTACGTATCATTACGCTGATGGCATCATGGACAACCAGCAAGCCTTCTTCCTGAGGTATAATCTTTCAGGGTCTAAAAAGCTAAAATAAGGTAGCATTGCAGGTTAAAACCTTTTATTCTTTTAGAATGTTAATCATTAGTATTAACTAAACTGAAAGACATGAATGGATTCTTTAAAACGCTGATTGCTGGATACGGCGCAAAAAAACTTGGTGGTGGATGCTTTTCGACCATTATCATTTTCGTATTGATTTATTGGGCACTTGGTCAGTGCAACAAACAAACCCCTCGTGCCGCTGCCGAAATTACAACGCCGACACACGTTCAGCAAAGTAGATAGCATTCAGATTTAACAAGAACCATTGTGGAATATAAAAGATTAGGTGGGTCAGGACTAAAGGTGCCTGCCCTAAGTTTTGGCACGGCAACGTTTGGCGGTGGAAACGAGTTTTTCAAAGCATGGGGAACAACTCAGGTTGATGAAGCAAGACAGCTTATTAACCTTTGCCTGGATGCGGGATTAAACCTGTTTGATACCGCAAACAGCTATTCAAATGGCATGTCGGAGGAGATCCTCGCAGAAGCATTGAAAGACATTTCAAGGCATGACTACATACTTTCAACTAAAGGAACCTTTCGTATGGGGCCCGGCGTTAATGACTTTGGCTCTGGAAGATACCACCTGAGCAAAGCACTCGATGATAGTCTAAGACGCCTTAAAACAGATCACATCGACATCTACCACATGCATGGCTTTGATGCAAGCACCCCCATAGAAGAGACACTAAGTACGCTGGATAATTTTGTGAAACAAGGCAAGGTGCGGTATATCGCCTGTTCTAACTTTTCCGGATGGCACTTAATGAAGTCACTTTCCATTTCGGAACGGTACGGCTGGAGCCGCTATGTCGCCCATCAGGCGTACTACTCTTTGATTAACCGGGAATTTGAGTGGGAGCTTATGCCTTTGGGCATAGATCAAGAGGTTGGTACCATCGTTTGGAGCCCGCTGGCATCTGGTCGCCTGAGCGGAAAAATCAACAGGAATAATCCTGCACCTTCAGCGGATAGCCGGTATAGCCAAGGTGGCGGGCAAGGTCCGGATGTCAGTAACGAATTTCTGTTTAACATTGTGGATGTTTTGCAGGAGATTGCTGAGGAAACCGGAAAAAGCATCCCACAGGTTTCCTTAAACTGGCTGCTTCAAAAGCCCACCATCAGCAGTCTGGTTGTAGGCGCAAGGAATGAAAAGCAACTGAAAGAGAATCTAGGTGCAGTAGGTTGGAATTTAACACCTGAACAAGTCGCACGACTTGATCAGGTGTCGGATGTTACGCCAGTGTACCCATACTGGCACCAGCGTAACTTTCCGCATTAAATCTTATTCACACCACCGGATCCAATCACGCGTTTCTTTACACTGGCATTGCCACTGTAATTTACCTGAGCGGATCCGCTGATCAGGGCATCAATTTGTTGATCGGCATGAATGTCAACGCGTCCTGCCCCACTCATACGGGTATTCAGTACATCAACCTTCAGGCTTTTGCCGGCAAATCTGGAGGCACCACTCATGGTGATGTCTGCGCGGTCTGCCCTACCCTTGATATCCAGATGTCCGGAACCACTGATTACAGATGTCAGCTTATCCACGTCAACAGTTGCCGAAACCCGACCACTTCCGCTGAGGGTAGTTGTAAGTTCCTCAGCATTGATGGTTCCGCTTACTTCAATGGAACTGTTTCCGCTCATGGTCAAACTGGTCAATGTTTTCGCCGTTACATAGGCTACGATCTTTTTATCTTCATACTTCTTAGCCCAGCTGGTGATGCTTGGCTTTGGCCGGATAACTAAGATGTTTCCTCTTACCTCCATAACCAATGACGCTAATACCTCTTCATCTGCCTCCATTCGAAGACTTTCCGTGTTCCCTATCTTTACAAACACCTGAATCGGACCCTGAATCGCCAGTCCATGAAAGTTCTTAACATCTGGATTGCTCCTTAGTTCATAGTTGTGAAATGTAGAGGGCAAAACTGTCGATGCTTGAAGGCCGGAACTTGCCAATAACGCTCCAAGTAGGAATGGATATACTTTTCTCATGTTTTTAGATTTAACAATAAGACGTTGATCGCTCCAAAAAGTTGCATGGCGAGGGGCAAAATTTTAAGTTTTAAAACAGAAGAATCTAAAAACTGTTATTAATTGTACTTAAACAACGATCATGGCAGACTTAGGAACAAGTAATCCCGACTTCAAAATTGAAGTTTCCTTAAACGGACAGCAGAGAAATTTACACGTTAAACCAGACGAAACAAGTGACAGTATAGAATACTTTATCGTATTTGACGATGAGAATGAACTTACTCAAATTCGCTTGGAGTCAGAAGGTAAATGGGAGCAACTATGGGGTGAGCTGTCGGAAGAGGATGTTAACACCATTGGTGAGGCGATAACTAAAAAGACAAAAGATGGTAATTCATGATGAAACATTAAAGCTGCGCTCCGGGAATTTCTCGATACAAAGGGAATTCCGACGCAACCTCGGGTTCAAGGAACGGCTTGTTTCCGTGTTCTTGGGCGGAGCACTCTTGAGCAAAGGCATAGCAAATCCATTTAAATCCAGATTCTGGTATGGAGCATACCTGACCTACCGTGGCTTCTCAGGAAGATGTGTGATCTATGATCAACTCGGTATTGATGCCCGGAAGCAGCATGCAGTAAATATCAAAGGTGAGTTTGTAATTGACAAACCCGCTCAAGAAGTTTACAGCTACTGGCGGAACCTGAGCAACATTCCAGCAAGCATCAATCATTTGATGGATGTGGAGATGGTGGATGAAAATTTATCTAAATGGAAATCCAATGTACTTGGAAGCTTTCTCCCGATAAACTGGGAAGCAGAAATCGTGAAGGATGAACCTGGGCACTTGATTGGTTGGAGAGCAGTAAAAGGTTCAATGCTGCCTCATGTAGGCCGCGTAGAATTTGAGCAAACACCCGATGGTGCAGGAACCTTGTTAAAGATTGTATTGTCGTACCGGCCACCGGCAGGCGGACTTGGTGTAGGGGTTTCGAAAATGATGAACCCCGTATTTGAAGAAATGCTTGCCAAGGAAATTAAAACCTTCAAACATAAGATTGAAAACAAAGCTCCTGCCTTTTAGCAGGAGCTTTGTCATTTATGCTGCTGCGATACCTGCTCCAATGCTGAACAGGATGATCATGAGCACATATAAAGAGATAAATACAATGGTTAGAATACCCCAGAACTTAAATATGGACTTCAACTTTGCCATAGCCTCACTCAGGCCTTCCTGGCTTCCATATAAAACCGCGAGCTTAGCGGAGCTGGAAAACTTGTACATCAGGAAACTTGGGTAGAAGTATACCAAAGCAAGTAAAAGATAAAAGAATATAAATAGTCCCGACCCCATCGCTGCCAAACCTGAATAAGCAGGAATTTCGGCCATGCTGTCCATCACAGAACCAACACTAAGCGCCACCATAACCATCAATCCGGTTAGGATAAAGCCTACAATGGAAAGAAACTTTGTCCATTTCGCCGTTTCGTAAATATAGCTGCGCACGTCTTCCGTAATGATAAGCCTAATCGCACTATCCTCTTCCTCTTGCCCAATTTCCGGCTCATTATAATTTTCCATATTGCTCTATTCCGCGTTGATTTATGTGGCTAAACTTAAAAATTATTTTTGATACCTTTGCGGCGAATCTAGAAAAAATCATTCATGGCATTACAATGTGGTATAGTTGGTTTACCGAACGTCGGAAAATCTACTTTATTTAACTGTTTATCAAACGCAAAGGCCCAGGCGGCCAACTTTCCATTCTGCACCATCGAACCGAATATTGGCGTTATTACTGTTCCTGATCATAGACTTACAAAGCTTGCGGAGCTGGTGAAGCCGAATAAAGTACAACCAAATACCATCGAGATTGTTGATATCGCCGGACTAGTAAAAGGCGCTTCGAAAGGTGAGGGACTTGGAAATCAATTCCTCGGAAATATCAGGGCTACAAGTGCAATCATCCATGTGCTACGCTGTTTTGAAGATGGTAACGTTATTCATGTGGATGGCTCTGTAGATCCCGTTCGTGATAAAGAAATTATAGACACCGAACTTCAGCTTAAAGATTTGGATACCGTAACAAAACGTATTCAAAAAGTTGAAAAAATGGCCAAAACTGACAAGGAAGCAAAAAGAACATTTGACATCCTCAGCATTATAAAAAACCACCTGGAGGCTGGAAAATCCGTACGCTCCGCAGCGGTTGAAGCCGATGACTTTGAGTTTATCAAAGATCTGGGTTTGCTTACCCAAAAGCCTGTTATGTATGTCTGCAACGTAGACGAAAATTCGGTCATCAATGGAAATGAGTACGTTGACCGTGTACGTGAGGCGGTGAAAGATGAGCAGGCAGAAATCCTGATCATTTCTGCGAAGATTGAATCTGAAATTGCGGAACTTGACAGCTACGAAGAACGTCAGGAGTTCCTAGCTGACCTGGGACTTACCGAGTCGGGCGTTAACAAGCTTATACAAGCAGCTTACCGCTTACTTGACCTTTACACCTACTTTACTGCGGGCGTTCAGGAAGTGAGAGCCTGGACCATTACCAAGGGTTTCACTGCACCTCAGGCCGCAGGTGTTATCCACACCGATTTCGAAAAAGGCTTTATCCGTGCTGAAGTGATCAAGTACAATGACTTTGTAACACTTGGTTCTGAAGCTGCCTGTAAAGAAGCAGGAAAGCTGGGCGTTGAAGGAAAAACCTACGTTGTTGAAGACGGCGACATTATGCACTTCCGTTTCAACGTTTAAGATTTTAAATCCATTTATAAATAAAGGGCAGGTGAATAATCACCTGCCCTTTATTTATAAATGAATCTTGATATTTATTCTTAGATCTCGCCCGGGCAATATTTATCCCAGTAGTTTAACAGCAACTTCTTTCCATAGCTGGTGTACATTTTCCCCATAGAAGGTGTAGGTGTAAATTCACCGAACACGGCACCTTTAGGCGTGGCATAAAAATCCACTCTTACAAAAATATCATAGGCTATACTGAGTTTTCTCGCCTGTTCCACCATCTCTTCATAACATTTAGGCTTCGCCGGTTCATACCGATGCGGGTACAGGCTATTTACCATCTTTAGCTTAGTCCACTTTTCGTCGTAATAAGAACCATTTCCAGTACTTGGGCTTTCGCGATTGATCACCCAACAACATGCAATTTCACCCTTGTAACAATAGAACTTGTAATCAGTTTGAATGCCATATTCGCCTTGCTCATTCTGCAAGAATTCTTCAACCAGCACTTCCAAACCAGGCCGCTCTGAAATCATCTTCTTCAGAATTGCTCTTATTTCCTCATGTTCATAACGGGTATGATCAAAAAGGTTTTCACCATCTTTCATTACGAAAACCATGGCCGAACCAAAACCAATTGTGGGTCTGATTACGTAATTATTGGGCAATGAAGCAAAATCTATGTTCTCGACATCAGCGCCTTTAAAATATAGGTCAGGCAGTCTTGATCCGAATTTTGCAGCAAACTCCCTGGAGTTTGCTTTATTGCTGAGCTTGCGCTGCCAATTCGGAGCATCTCTCCATTTCTCTATTGGATCATTTGCATTGTGTTTTACCAGTTTAATCTCCCTTGCATCAGGTGCAGACCAAAAGACGTCATTCCGTTTTCTGATTCGTGAGGGAAACTCGCCGCGGTTTTGCAGCAGGCTCTTAAGTTTTCTAAGCATTTTGATAGGTTTATATTAGGTATTTAGGATCAGTATTAAGGCGGATTAGGAGCCGCCGGCTATTTAACGTGTAATTGAGTTGTTCTTACATAGATTCAGCTAAAAAAATTACAGAAGTACGTCTTTGAGAAACATTACCGCAACAGAAAAATAGATGATTAAGCCGGTAACATCCACCAATGTAGCCACAAAGGGCGCAGAAGAGGTTGCAGGGTCGGCACCTAATCTTTTCAGCACAAGGGGCAGCATAGAGCCGGATAAAGATCCCCATAGCACTACGCCAACTAAGGCTACACCAACTGTTAGGCCGATGAGCAACCAATGCGGGCCATAGATGTCCGTAAACTGCGCCCAGGCAAATATCCGTAGAAACCCTATGGCGCCCAGTGCTACCCCAAGCAAGAGCCCCGATTGAATTTCCCTGCGCATAATACGCCACCAGTCGCTAACGGTAATTTCACCAAGAGCCATAGCCTGTATAATTAATGTAGAAGCTTGCGAACCACTATTTCCTCCGCTCGAGATGATTAAGGGAACAAACATGGCCAAAATAACGGCCTTCTCAATATCCTCCTGAAAATGTGCCATTGCAGTTGCAGTAAGCATCTCTCCAAGAAAAAGCACCACCAACCAGCCGATACGCTTTTTCACCAGTCCGAGCAGCGGCATATCCAGGTAAGGCTCATCAAGTGCCTGGGTACCCCCTATTTTGTGAATGTCTTCAGTATACTCTTCATTGGCCAGCCAGAGGATATCATCAACGGTCACGATACCAAGTAAGACGTTGCTGTCATCAACAACGGGCAATGCTACACGATTATTCATCCTGAACACATTGATCGCCTCTTCCTGGGGATCATTGGCATTCAGTGCGATGGTTCGATTATCGGCCAGATCACCAATCTTGGACTGTGGATCGGCTAACAATACTTCCCTGATCCGGATGTCATCCAGCAACACACCATCATCATCAATGACGTAGATGACATCGATGGTCTCAGAATTTTTGCCATACCATCGGATATGTTCAATTACACGAGCGATGGTCCAATGCGTTTTCACCGCAACATAGTCCGGTGTCATCAAACGTCCAACGCTGTTTTCCTTATATCCAAGCAACGATAAGGCTTCCAACCTGTCTGCAGCGGGAAGCAGGATGATCAGCTTTTTAACTGCATCCCCTTTTAGCTCGCTGAAAAGCGCTGTTCGATCGTCGGGAGGAAGTAAGTTGATCAGTTCCGCCAGTTTAGTTCCAGGAAGTTTTTTTAAGATACGCTCCTGCGTTGGAAAGTCCAGAATTCGGAACACATTTACGGCACGATTTACCGCAAGTGTATCGATGAATTTGACGGCATGTTCCGGAAGTTCATCGATGAGATGTTCGACATCAGAAATGTTGAGGTTGTCCAGATAGTCTTTTAATTGAGCATCATCAGCCTGCTCCAATAATTCAACTACTTCTTCCACAATCATTTCTTCCATAGAATCCTTTTTTACATGTCTGCCTGTTTACAAGATTGCAAAAGTGGGTTTTTATTTTAAAAAAAAACGCTTTTGCTTTATTTAGTTCACATTTTCTACGAACACCTTTAGTTTCTAAAAACAATGCCAAAATGCACTCGAAGCTGCCTGCAAAGCACAACAAAATTGAAGCAGCTTTAAACAAAGAGTACATGCCTGAGTTGACAGTCAAGTCTGCATCAGAGATGTTTGCAATCGCTTTTCCTAAACAAATCTTAATTCGTAATTTGAGCAAAACAGAAAAGGGCAACCCTCCGGCTGCCCTAATCCATTAACGCTCTCAGGACAAATGTACCGTAAATGTGTTTCGAAATAGCCGCAAAATGACAAACGTGAAGGATAATGTGAATATTTGAACCCCAGCGAACATGTTTTGAACGAAAGCAGGTAAAGGCAACACCAATGTTGGGGAAACTGCTTAAAAAAGAAAAGCCTCTTATTGATATCTAAGAGGCTTCTTGGTGTTCCCGACGAGATTCGAACTCATATCGTCTGAACCGGAATCAGAAATTCTATCCATTGAACTACGGGAACATGGCGCAAAGATATACAATCCCACGACATATCATTAAACGTAGATAAAAAATTGCCTTGCAACATCGGCGAGGCAAATTATGAAGCAGTATCAATAAAAACACGCGGTTTTACTACATTTGAATAATTTTCCAACCAACGATGCTTAAATTAAGATTCGGTTTTTTCCTGCTCCTACTCACTTTGAGCAATGCTGTATTTAGCCAGAAATTAGACATTAACAACTTTATAGTCAAGGAAAGCCTGCTTAAAAACAGCAAACTTGCAATCATTGCAGCAGACTCCCTGGAAAATCCTCAGGAGACAATCAACGGCATTTACACCTTCACGGTAAGCGGATTTTCACAATCCCTACGCTTCCACGACGGCGTTGCGATTGTCCCGCTGCAGCTGGAGCGCTCCGCCTTTGTCTACATCAAACACACCAACGACCAAGGCACGCATAGCAAACTGGTATATGTTCATAAAAAAGATGGAAGCCTAAACCCTTACACGGTAAATTCCATGTGGTTGGTGATTATCCCATTGATTATTGTAGTGCTCGTTTTTCTTTTCAGGAAGCTGCTCATCCTGGGCATCATCATTTTCCTGATCTTAATTTACTTCAATCACAGCAGCGGCTTGGGCATTGGTACCTTCTTCGAAACAATCTTCGACGCGCTTAAACGGCTGTTTTAGCAACTTAGAAAGGTAGACCGATTCCGAAATTGTATTGCACAAAACGATAGCCGTCAGGACTATGTGTGCGGAAGTATTCATCTTTAAACTCCTGTCCACCGCTGAAGAACTTCTTGATCACCCACTGATCGCCACCCCGGAATTGCGGATCCTTTAACTTCAGGCCCACATCGAAGCGGAAGACAAAAAAATCCACATCGTAACGGAAACCCAGTCCTGTACCTATGCCCAGCTGGTTTCCAAGTTGCGCAAACTTGAAAGTTGTTTCTGGCTGATTATTGTTGGAGTTGATGTTCCAAACGTTTCCGGCATCCAAAAACACGGCACCTTTCAACTGTGCACCGAAGAACTTGTCGAGCAGCATATAACGGTATTCCAGGTTTGCTTCGATGTGCATTTGCCCCAACTGGTCTATGCCATAAAGCGTTCTTCTGTTTTCCTCATTCGGGATGCGTTCTGCACGATTATAATTACCAGGACCAAGGGTTCTTGCCTGCCATGCCCGAACGCCATTAGAACCACCCGCGTAGAATAACTTTTCAAATGGAATTTCTGTCGAGTTGCCGT
This sequence comes from Pedobacter sp. NEAU-ZC8, assembly GCF_059278965.1. Classification (NCBI taxonomy): domain Bacteria; kingdom Pseudomonadati; phylum Bacteroidota; class Sphingobacteriia; order Sphingobacteriales; family Sphingobacteriaceae; genus Pedobacter; species Pedobacter sp. NEAU-ZC8. The sequence continues at coordinate 90,567 of NZ_JCAJXC010000011.1, read as the reverse complement.
ACGCATATCCCGCCCCGGCATTTATACGGGCTACAAACTGGCGTGCACCGCCAAGACTCTTATAGTAGCGAACATCCACCTCAGGGCGTACATACTGGTTAAATGGCAAGCCGAATACCTTCGCATAATCACCAGCTGCTGGATTATGTCCGCCGCCGCCGATGCTGGTAATGCCCTGAAGCAAGTTACCCGCCATATCGATATTTCCACGGAAGTAAAGAAAGTCTTCCGTGGAGAGTAACTTGTTTGCATTAACCGTGTAGGTATATTTTACCCCCAAGGTGATATCTCTACGATCCAGCAAGTTGATGTTGTAAAGATTAGACGCAATAAGTTCTTGCCCTTTCTCCGTTGTGGTGTCAATCAATAGCCCACCAAAGCGATATTCAAAATTTAATGGCGTCAACGAGTGTCTTTTGGTTTTTGTCTCTACCCAGTCGTAGGTGATCGAGTTCAAGAATACCTTCCTGTTGAATAGGTTTTTCTGCAGGGAATAGACGTAACTGGATGAGAATGTTGTAAAGGGCATCCCGCTTTTCCCCATCAAAGGTACATCAAAGGGCACAATAAGCCTTGGTACCGCAAGGTTTGCACTCACCGAAAAATCACGCTGGTAGATCTCGCTGAATAATGAACGACCATTTCCGATCCTCGATTGCAAGCCGCCTTTCACCTGAAACTCAAATCGTTCGGCGCCACGAAATATGTTGTTATTGGTATACGTATTACTCAAGGTAAAACCAACAGTTCCCGCATTAAAGGGCACTTCGCCTTCGATCCGGTTACTCATCCGCTTTTGTGGAATAAGCCTGATCAGTGGCTCTACCTTGTTGGAGCTGTCTTTGGCCTTTAAATAATCGATCTTTACATTCTTAAAGACATTTAGCTCATAGAGCCTATCATAAGTGAGTGCTTCATTTCTAATGTCATACTTATCGCCGGGCTTTAAAAAATCATATCGCACAATGGGATTGCGCCGGAAGTTTCCTGAGATATCCGTAAAGCGGATGTCCCTATAGCTATTTGGATTTAATTTAATGCTGTCACGTTGTGGAAAGCCATCGGGAGAAGGTGCAATTAAAATGTTGGTCTGACCGATCGTAAAAACTTCATGCCGGCTCCTGCCTTCTGGATTGTCCACCTGCAATTCCACGTTTACCTTGTTGTTATTCAAGTTCGAGTCTACAGAGAATTTCACATACGGACGCAAAAAGTCGTAATAGCCATTCTGCTTCATCAACTCATAAATTTGCTCTCGCTCAAATGCAAGTGAATCATCGTCGTACTGCATACCGGAATGTAAACGGCTGAATTGATGTTTGTGCTCGATATAAAGCTTTTTCATCGCACTATCTGCAATGTCAAACCGCACATCATTCACTGAAAAAGGAAGCCCGGGTTTTGCCTTAAAAAGCACATCAGCACGCTGATTTTTGACCGCTATCTGCGCATCAACCTGAGCTTTAAAATAGCCTTTACTAACCAGGAACTTTTCAATCTGATTCCGCGATATTTCTACCAGGGCACTATCCAACACCGGGGCGGGTGAACCTACGGCCTTCGTTTTAAACAACCCGTAAAAGAGATTATATAGCCCTACGTTTATTCCGAATTTGGGTGCCGGACGAATATCTTTCTGAACATAATTAAGTGCTTCCTCATTATAACGCTTTGGCACACTATCAATTTCCACATTCTTAACGATTGCCTGATAGTCCTGAATGTATTTTGTAGAAGAACATGCGGTAACAAAGAGAATAATAAACAGTAATATTGCAGGAAGTTTGTGCTTCTTTTTATGATTCAGGTATGCTTTCAAAATCTCAGATAGGGTTTATTAAATCGTTACACCAAAAAAAGTACCGTAAAGCGCATGGGCTATTTATTGTAGAAGGTCTGAAAACTTTAATGGAATTTTTTTCTTCAAAGTACCAGATACAAAGTATCTATTATCTGCCTCAATACCAATCTTTACTACCTAAATTGGCTTCAAATATAAAGTTATTTGAAGTAAACAACGCTGAACTCGAAAAGATTAGTACGCTGCAGGCCCCACAGGGAATTCTTGCATTAATTGCAACTCCGGAGAACCACGTGATTGCTCCGGAAGCATTATCGGCTGGATTCTCGCTGGTACTTGATGGCATCCAGGATCCGGGTAATATGGGAACCATAATCCGTACGGCCGACTGGTTTGGTTTTAAGCACATCATCTGTTCTACAAACACGGTCGAAGTCTTCAATCCGAAAACCGTGCAGGCAACTATGGGTTCACTGGCCCGCGTTGATATTTGCTATACCAGCTTGCCTACATATTTGCAGCACCTGAAAATACCAGTTTATGCTGCAATGCTTGATGGCGAGAATTTGTATCAGGTTGAATGGCAACAGGAAGGATTGGTGGTTCTAGGTAACGAGGGTCAGGGGATCTCTGATGAAGTCGCCAATTTGATCTCCAGCAAAATCACCATTCCACGCATTGGAGCCGCTGAGTCTCTGAACGTTTCAATTTCCGCTGCAATAATATGTGCCGAGATTAGTAGAAATTTATACAAATAAGTTGCAACCTAAGTTATATTTACTATTTTTGCAGCCTGAATTATAAAAGGGTCGAGTGGCCGAGTGGCTAGGCAGAGGTCTGCAAAACCTTCTACAGCGGTTCGAATCCGCTCTCGACCTCCAGATTTATTTAAATTTAAAAACTTAAAGGGTAAGACCATGGCAGTAACGAGATTAAAAAGAAAAGACAGAAAAAATAAAACAACTTCTCGTTTAGAAGTTAAACGTTTGAAATTAGCAACTAACATTGAATTAGGAAGCCGTTCACAACAATCGACTACCAATCAATTGGCTAAGAACAATGCAATCCTTGCACAACTAGTTGCTGCTAACGGTTAATCTGCATTAAAGCATAAAAAAAGCGGTCATCTGTAACAGGTGACCGCTTTTTTTATGCGCTGGTTTTTTCTACACGAGCGCCTTACATATTCTTTTAACCAGTCCCGGCCCCTCATAGATAAATCCTGTATAAAGTTGAATCAGTGAGGCACCAGCCGCTAGTTTCTCTTTTGCATCTTCAGGACTGTGTATCCCCCCTACCCCGATAATCGGGAAAGAACGACCGGACTTGTCTGCAAGATATCGGATAACCGCAGTAGACTTTTGCGTCAACGGCTTCCCGCTAAGTCCGCCAGCTTCTTTGACGACCTGAGCAGGACTATAAAGTCCGTTACGGTCAATAGTGGTGTTTGTCGCAATTACCCCTGCGATCTTGGTTTCCTGAACAATCTCTACAATGTCGTCTAACTGCTCGTTCGTTAGATCTGGGGCAATCTTCAGCAGGATCGGACGACTAACGCCGTTCACCAGGTTTCTTGCCTGCAAAGCGTTTAAAATATCCTTTAAAGGTCCTTTCTCCTGAAGGGAACGAAGGCCTGGTGTATTCGGTGAGCTAACATTCACCACGAAGTAATCCACCACATCGAAGAGCCTGTCAAAACACTTAATGTAATCGTTTACGGCTTCTTCATTGGGGGTATTCTTATTCTTTCCAATATTTCCGCCGATAACAATTTTAGAATCTTTGGACTTGAGCAGGCGTAGCCTTTCTGCAAGCGTATCCACCCCTTTGTTATTGAAGCCCATACGGTTGATGATGGCATTGTCATCCACCAGACGAAACATTCTTGGTTTGTCGTTGCCTGGTTGAGGAAGCGGAGTAACGGTACCAACCTCAATGAAACCGAAGCCGAGGTTACTCAATGCCTCAATATACTCACCGTTTTTATCGAAACCTGCGGCTAGGCCCACAGGATTGCTGAATTTGATTCCAAAGACCTCTCGTTCCAGCCCTTTGATATTTACTCCAAAACTGCTTCTCAAGATCGTTTTTCCAAACGGAAAGTGTGTATTGAACCAGTTTAGCCTACGGGTTACAAAATAGTGCGCTTTCTCCGGATCAAGCTGGAAAAAAACAGGTTTTATAAAACGGTACATAGGCACGAAGATAATAATTTCAATAGGCTTCGTCTTCAAATTGTTAAATAAGCACGGCCTAGCGGAATCCTAACACCAATTTTGTAGCTAAAAATCGTATTTTTGCGCACAAATGATTTCAATAAACGACTTAACCTTCCGAATTGGCTCCAGAGCCTTATATGACGAAGCCAACTGGCACATCAAACCAGGAGAAAGAATAGGCCTGATTGGTGCTAATGGTACCGGAAAATCCACCCTTCTTAAAATAATTGTTGGCGAGTATGCTCCTTCTGAGGGTACGATATCCATGTCTAAAGACCTGAAGATCGGCTACCTTAACCAGGATTTACTTTCCTACGACTCGCACCATAGTATTCTACATGTTGCCATGGAGGCATTCGAGCGCCAGAACAGACTACACGACGAGATCGAAGAATTATTGAAGAAGATTGAAACGGATTATTCGGAGGAAGTCTTAAATAAACTGAGTGATAAACAACAGGAATTTGAAGCTTTAGACGGTTACAATATCGAGTACCGCGCCAACGAAATTCTTGCCGGTCTAGGCTTCAGCGCAGATGATCAGCACAGACCATTAAACACCTTCTCCGGAGGTTGGAGAATGCGTGTAATGCTGGCCAAAATCCTGCTCCAAACACCAGATATCCTGCTGCTGGATGAGCCGACCAATCACATGGACTTACCTTCCATCAAATGGCTGGAAAATTACCTGATGAGCTTCGAAGGTGCTATCGTCATTGTGTCACACGATAGGTACTTCCTGGATAAAGTTGTAAATAAGATCGTTGAATCGCGTAAAGGAAAATTGACCCCTTATGCCGGTAACTATACCTTCTACCTGGAAGAAAAAGCTTTGAGAGGGGAAATCCAAAAAGGCGAGTTTAAAAATCAACAGGCTAAGATCAAACAGGAAGAGCGCTTAATTGAGCGTTTTAAAGCCAAAGCTTCTAAAGCTAAAATGGCGCAATCCCGTATGAAAGCCCTTGACAAAATGGAACGGGTGGAGGATGTTGACGACGACAACCCAACAGTAAACTTTAAATTTAAGTTCTCTAAACCATCGGGTCGACATGTCATTAAAATCGAAGGTGCGAACAAAAGCTATCCAAACGTAGAGATCCTGAGAAATGCGGAAGGTTTGATCGAGAAGGGTGATAAGATCGCCTTAATTGGTGCAAACGGTAAAGGTAAATCTACCCTGTTACGGATCATTGCAGGTACCGAGAAGTTTGATGGCGCTTGTGAAACCGGTCATAATGTTACCACCACCTTCTTTGCGCAGCACCAGCTGGAGTCCCTTCACCTGGACAATACGATTCTGGAAGAACTTCAGGCATTTGCGCCTAAACATACAGATACCGAGCTTCGTGGTATCCTGGGATGTTTCCTTTTCACCGGAGACGACGTATTTAAAAAGATCCGTGTATTATCCGGAGGGGAGAAATCCAGGGTTGCGCTTGCTAAATCCCTTACTACAGATTCCAACTTTCTGATTCTGGATGAGCCAACCAACCACCTGGACATACAGTCGGTAAACATCCTGATCCAGGCTTTACAGCAGTATGAAGGTACGTTCATTGCAGTATCCCACGACAGGTACTTCCTGGATAATGTTGCCAATAAGATCTGGTTCATTGAAAACATGGACATCAAAGAATACCCTGGAACTTACGCGGAATACGAAGAATGGAACAGCAAACGTGTACAACCTGCACCGACACCTATTCCAGTGAAAGCACAGAAAGAGGAAAAACCTAAGGTGCAGGAAAAACCTGTTTCTACGCAAAGCCAGCTAAAAAAGCTGAACGACAAACTGCAGAACATCGAAAAGGAAATTGCGGCATTGGAATCTCAGGTTAAAGCAACAGAAGCGGAACTTGCAGACGATAAGGTTTACGGAGATCAGGCGAAACTTGCCGAGATCAATAAGAAATATCAGGCGGATAAACACCTGCTTGATGCTGCACAGAAATCATGGGAGACCTTGGCTGCCGAAATCATGGAACTCGAGAACTAACATGAAGAAACTGGCTGGATTGCTCCTGTTAATGGTATCAGGTATTCAACTGGGGATGGCACAGCTGGCATTTACCGCCCTAAACAAAGTCTACCGTCCCGAGATCAGCACGGTAATCTGTTACAATCAGGAGAAAGAGCAGTCCACACCAATCATAACACTGAAATCAGCCGAAAGGCTGATTTTTAGTTTTGACGACCTTGAAGGTGGCAGTAAAAACTACTGGTACACGATTGAACATCACACACACGACTGGAAGCCCTCAAACTTGCCGCCAATAGACTACCTGGAGAGTTTTTCTGACGACCGCATCATAGACTATGCTTACTCCTCGAATACTCTTCAAAAGTACACCCATTATAGCTTAAGCCTGCCCAACGAACAGATCAAGCCAAAAATATCCGGCAACTACCTGCTTAAAGTTTACCTGGATGGTGATTTTAATAAGCCAGTGATCTCCCAGCGTTTTCATGTGGTCGATAATCGTGTAAATGCAGGTTTAGAGATGCTCCCAAGCATGCAGGTGCCACTAAGAACATCAAACCAGAAAATCAATGTGAATATCTTTCACACTGCAGCTATTCAGAACCCCGCTGCCGATGTAAAGGTGGTCGTCACTCAAAATAATATCCCGTATTCTGCAAACCGTACCACTAAGCCCTCTTCCATCAAACCTGGAGAACTCGGGTACAAAGATCCCTATACCAATGACTTCCCTGCGGGAAATGAATTCCGAAAGTTCGACATCAGAAGCCTGCGCACAAAAGCTGAGCATGTGCAAGACATCCAGCAAGATACCATCTATCGGGCCTTGCTTTTTACGGATGCCGCAACCACCGGCAGGTATGTTAGAACTTTTGATGAAAATGGAAACTTCTTTATCCGTAATCAGGATGGCCGTGATGAACATACCGAAAGCGACTATGTACATGTTACCTTCAGCTTAAAAGCAGGTCAGAACTTAGCAAACAGAGGGATATATGTACTTGGCCGTTTCAACAATTATTCAACCGACCCGGAGTACAAAATGCAGTATGATGCCAATTCAGGCGTGTACACATGTACCCTGAGATTGAAACAGGGTCTTTATGACTACAAATATGCTTTAGTAGACGCTGAAACTGGAAAGATCGATGATACCGCATTAGAAGGATCGTATTTTGAAACAGATAACAGCTACCAGGTATTTATCTATTATAAGAGTCCTGGCAGCCGCTGGGAAGAACTTATTGGCTATAGCCAGACGTCCAGATAGAAACACTTCTTCCTTGACAAGGAAAATCTGCCCAGCCATTTTCATCTATTACTACAGGCTCCTGCCAAAAACCTAAAGCATCGGTAAAGGTCTTGCCGGCATGCCGCTGTCCAATTTCCATAGTTTTAATGCCCTCATCCCCGTTACTCATAACTACTGCCAATCCGGAGTTTGGATTTTCATCGTCCCCTTCCCGGGTCCAGCCTATGCAGTTCGGGTGATCGAAATAATCCCGTTGCAGTCCATGCGCCAGAAACTTTCTGATTCTACTAATTACATGCAGATTTGGTATTCCGATTAATTCTACCTCCACCTCCTCACCTGCTTCATTTTTATCGGTGTACTTACAACCATAAAGATCCGGGTAAAAGATACAAGGGATACCATGCTCACGCAGCAGGATCAGCGCGTAAGCCAGCGGACGGAACCAGTATTCCACGTACGACTGCAAGGCCTGCAGCGGCTGTGAATCATGGTTATCAACAAAGGTGATGGATAAGAATGGATGTGTTTGTGTTAAGGTGCCGTCGAAGATTTTGCTTAGATCATAGCGCTCTTCTGCCAGGCCAGCAAGGTAGAAATTGGTATGCAGGATAGAGTCGAACAGTTGCATTCGCCCACCGGTTTCTTCAATATAGGCATGCAGCTCTTCAACCTGCGCGGTAACCCAATTTTCAGCCACAATAAAGAACTTCTCGTTAAAGGTCGCATTCATATGATCGATCCACTCGTTCAGAAAATCCGCAGATACGTGTTTAACAGCATCCAAGCGGAAACCCTTCATGCTACAAGTTTTGTAATACCACTCGCCCCAACGTTTTAACTCTTCACGGACTGCAGGATTTCTAAAATCCACATCGTTGAACATCAGGTAATCATAGTTACCAAACTCACCAGAGGGAACCTGCTCCCAGCCATCTCCATAGCTATTTTGAATGGAGAAAATACCCTCCTCCTGCAGATCTGCCGCCCAGTCGATACCACTGAATGCATGATAATCCCAGATAAACTCGGAATACTTTCCTGCCCTTCCGGGGAAGGTAAACTTTGTCCAGGCTTCAATCTCGAATACGTCAGATATAAATTCCTCGCGATTGTGTGGATTCACCCTGCGCACAGGAATCTTTTCCAACTCATCTGCGCCGGCTTTATGGTTTAGCACCACATCGGCCATCACGGTAATGTGTTTTTCTTGTAAGGTCTTTATCGCTGCGATATACTCCTCACGCGACCCATATTTGGTCTCTACACTGCCCTTTTGATCGAATTCTCCCAGGTCGTACAAATCATAGCAGTCATATCCAACAGAGTTCGCGCCCTCTGTAGATTTATAGGCCGGGGGAAACCAAACCATGGTGACACCTAAGTCCTCCAGATGCCCTGCTTCCTTCCTGGCTTTATTCCATAATTTCTCTTCGTCATTGTAATACCAATGAAAATATTGCACCAATGTCTGATTGATCATTCTTTCTGTTTAAAGGCCCCTTCGTCGAAGCAAAAACAATAACATGATGTACTACAATTTGTTTACTTTTGCGGGAATATGAGTTTAAAATCCAAAAATCCAAGTCATTCTTTTACCATCATGAATGAGTTGGTTTTACCCAACGATACAAATACCTTAAATAACCTAATGGGCGGAAGACTATTGCACTGGATGGATATCGCCGCTGCGATTTCTGCACAAAAGCACTGCAACCGGATCGTGGTCACCGCCTCTGTAGACAACGTGTCGTTCAAGCAGCCAATAAAATTGGGTGACGTAATCACCATTGAAGCAAAGGTTACACGTGCCTTCCACACCTCTGTAGAAGTACGCCTTGATGTCTGGGCAGAGAACATTCCCACAGGTGGACGGGTAAAATCGAATGAAGCCTATTATACTTTCGTTGCAATCGACCAAGGTGGACGTACCATCCCGGTTCCGGAACTGGTTCCAGAAACCACTCATGAAATTGAACTGTTTGAAGGTGCATTAAGACGCCGCCAGTTAAGATTGATTTTGGCAGGCAAGATGAATCCAAACGATGCACCTGAACTGAGAGCCTTATTTTTTAGAGACTAAGGCTAGTTACCTTTCGCCAGGGACTGTGAAGAAGAATTATTCACAGCCTGGTTGTTAAGTTGTTTTTCAATGGAATACGCACTCAGGCTATTCAATTCGCGACTATAACTCAGTTTATCATAGTTGATATTTAAAAACTTAGAGTTTCCATTCATGATGCGGAATGAAGAAGCAATGCCATTCAGCGCGGCATTGTAAAATCCAGTGATGATCCTTCCGCTTAGCTCTTCCTCTATGGTCGGATCGTCTTCACCCCACTTCCTCACAGGTTTCATCTTCTTTGAAACCTTTAAGTAACGTGCCTGGTAAGAATCGTGCCCCAGATAGTTCTGGTATTTTGAGCTCTTTGTGATTTCCTTGATCTTGATCGTCTTCACCATTGTAGGACAAAGTGAAACCTTAGACTGATCAGTTTTAATACAAATACTATCCGCAGAAACCTGGTAAAGAATACCCTTAATGGTTTCGCCTGATGTACGAACAACGGCTAAATATGGCTTTACCTGTGCACAAACGTTGGTGGCGACGAAGCACAATATGGCGGTGGATATTTGATAAAGTCGTTTTCTCATATGTTGGATTGTACCCTAAGATATGAATAAAACCGACTTATACAATAAAATGTTTTAAAATTGTCAGAATTCGGTAAACATTATTGAGACATTTCCAGAATTTTGTCAAACTCTGTGTTCTTCAATTTCATTACTGAAAGTCTTCCCTGTTTGATCAATGAAATGTCTGCAAGACTTTCTTCGGCTTTGATCTGCGCCAGACTAACCGGGTTTTTTAATGTTTCCACAGGTGCCAGGTCCACAACAACCCAGTTTGGATCTTCTGTTGTAGGATCCTGATAATACTCCCGAACAACTTTGGCAATCCCGACTACACACTTTCCTTCATTACTGTGATAAAACAAGACCAGGTCGCCCGCTTTCATCTCTTTCATATTGTTGCGCGCCTGGTAGTTCCTAACACCATCCCAAAAAGTACGCCCCTCTTCATTAAATTTTTCCCAACTATATTTAAAAGGCTCAGATTTCACTAAAAAGTAGTTCATACCACAAATTAAAGAAATTTTACACGACACTCTTTAAACACAATGTCAATCTTTATACCCTGCCTGGAAATATCTCGCTAGTAAGCAATGTTAAATGTGAAAGGCATTACAAAAGCCATATCAACTGGTTTCCCTTTGCGACGGCCGGGTATCCAGCCTTTGGCACCCTTAAGTATACGAACCGCCTCGGAAGCCAGTGCAGGATGCACATCATTGATGGCTTGTGCGTCAGTGACTTTACCATTTTTGAGGACCACAAAGCTGATCTGCGCCACACCCGGTACTCGCTTTGATGCGAGTTGAGCCGGATAACGCACATTGCGTATAACATACAAATAGAAATTCTTCATACCACCTTCAAATGTTGGTTTAACCTCAGATTCGGTATATTGGTAGCTGTTTCCTTGTTCATCAACGCTTTGTCCAGACAGCAACTTCCCGTTTTCATAGATCTCCTTATACCGGATAACAGCATCCGACCTTATCTCACCGGTCCACGCGCCATCATATTTACCGTCTTTGATATTCCCCTGAGCGGTGATGTACTTGAAATCAGCGTCGTAAATGACTGCCTGTCCGTTTCCATTTTTGACCAGCGCTTTACCAGCGGAGTCATTAACGGTTTCAACATATAAACTACTGTCCCCAAATTTTGGATGCCGTACGAATTGGTATAGGTTCCCATTTGGATAATTGTGCATGGCGGTATCGACCATGATGCCCCTTACGTAATTCAGCTGCTGTTTCTTAATGCCGCTTTGAAAGTAGGCTGTAAAAGCACCATGGTAAACCGGCAAATCCTTTCTGTAAGAATGCGCGGTGCTCCGGACCGCTCCATTCAGGTAAAATTCCTTCATTGGATACAAGACAGTTTCCTCGTTCCGATCGCTTACGATACGGGTAAAATCTGCTGTTTCCTTACTGATCGCATGATCCCCGTTGTTTTTCAGATAATAGGTCGTTTGACCTAATGCAACTGGCATACCCAACAGCATAAAGCTGATCAGTACCAGATAAAAAGATGCTTTCATTGTAGCGTTAATTTGTCGAAAGATAAAAATTTATGTGGAATGTAAGTAACCTGCATAAGGCTGGAGTCTTCATGTGGGAAAAAATTTCTAAATTAATGTGGTACATCATTTCATCTGAATCGTATGGATCCAAACTTAAAACAGCAAGCCCCATCAGCCCTAAGAAAGTACTTCAGCGGCATCCTATGTCTTCTGTGCCTCTCTGCTTCCACTTTTGCGCAAGGCAAAAAAGACATCACCACATTCATCAGTACACTGGATGTGCAAACGGGGAAAATCGATACCATTTTAATCACCAAGCAACATTTCGAGGCCCCAAACTGGCATCCCGATAATTACTTAATCGTCAATGGCATGGGAAAGCTTCATAGGCTTGATCTAGAAACAAAAACACTTCGCGTTATCAATACGGGCACTGCAACGGAAAACAACAATGATCATGGAATTTCGCCAGATAAGAAATGGCTGGCAATAAGTCATAATGCTAAAACGGATACCTCCACCAAATCCTACAAATCAGCCATCTTTATTGTACCCATTGAAGGTGGAGAACCGAAAAGGGTTACACCCGAGGTGCCTTCCTACTGGCATGGCTGGAGCCCTGATGGTAAGACACTGGCTTATTGTGGTGAACGTAATGGAAATTTCGACATCTACACCATTCCGGTGGAAGGTGGAACCGAAAAGCGATTAACCAGCACTGAGGGGCTTGACGATGGTCCGGAATACTCACCTGATGGAAAATACATTTACTTCAATTCCTACCGCAGCGGTCATATGCAGATCTGGCGCATGCATGCAGACGGAACAAACCCTGAACAACTAACCTTTGACAAAAACTCCAACTGGTTTCCGCATCCAGCACCTGATAACAAGTCTGTGGTTTATCTTGCATATACCTCAGACCAGAAGCAGGAACACCTCTTTGGAAAAGACGTAAAGTTGCGGTTATTGGATCCGGCAACGAAGAATGTTAAAGATCTGACACCAGTGTTCTGTGGTGGACAGGGTACTTTAAACGTTCCCTCCTGGAGTCCGGATAGCAGGAAGATTGCTTTCATCAGCTATATGGTCAAATAGCCCACCATGAAACACCATTAAACGCAAACAGCTGCCTTAGCGGGCAGCTGTTTGGCAATTTCCGAGAATAATCGTGTTATCTGATTGCATTCATGGCAGTTTGGTGTGCCGACATGATAGCTTCCGATGCATACAATTCTGACCTTAGACTTTCAAAGTCGCCCAACTTCAGATTCTTGGTGCTGTTGCTTACCATGGTGCTTTGATCTGCAGTTCCTTTTAACTTCAATGCAGCATCATCTTTCACCACAGTATACAAGCTTTCTGCTGTTGTTTTCATCTTTACGTTAGCGCTGTGGTTCAGGAACAGTTGTAGATACTTCACATCAAAGTTGTTGGTGGTTACTACCTCGGCATCGCCGTAAGCCTCGATTCTTTCCAGATCTTTCAGGGTAATGTTTAATATCACTGGTGCCGACTCCATAGAGTTAATATATAGTGTTTTTCCGTTGCTTACCACTGAGGTTTTTGAAGCGTCGTAGTTTTCAGCGCCTACAATGCTTTGCTGGTCACCTTGTGTTAAAACAATCTTCACATTTCCACTCACCCAGATTCTGTTAAGTTTGGATGCTGAACTGATGTTTACTTTTTTAGCTGGGTCAGCTGCAAATGTTGTTACCACTGTTGAGGTTAATACTACTGCTGCGATTACTGCTGCGAATACGGTTTTGGTTAGATTTTTCATGGCTTTATGATTTAAATTTTTGTTCTTGTTTTTTGTTATTAAGACGCCTTCCCAGCAGAAACGTTGCAGCAAAAAACCGGGTAATATACCAGCATCAGTAACATATAGACCAAAGGCCATTATTCTTCGACGAACGGGCTCGTACTCAGAAACTTCAGTAACAAAAAAGGCATCCTCATCAGAGAATGCCTTTTTCTTATAGCGTGTATTTATTAGCCTTTGGGATTCAATGCCTGGTCAATACGATCAGATAAATCCTCCAGATGGTATTTACTTAGCCCGGAAGCTTGATTTGCAGCTGACTTAATACTGGTATTAAGTGATTTCAATTCACCTTTAACAACAGATGCAACATCGCTCTGCATGGCAGAAAGCGAGCTGCCCGACCCTGAACTTGTTCTTTGAACCGTCATTGTCAATGTCGAAGGGATTCTATCTGCTGGCTTAATCAAAGCGATCATTTTATCAACATAAGCTTTTTGCAGGTTACGACGATAAAGGTCAATTTCCTTATTAGACTTCAATTCGGTAAAAACAGCGTTATCCATATCTTCAAAGAAATCAGTGATCTTATAAGCCGATTTACCATCTGCAGCTTCAGCGGAAATCAATTTGGTTAAGGTATTCGCACTTAACAAACGGTTTAAAGTCGGTGTTTGCACCTTATTGATCATTTCAAGCGGGTTATCACCTGTATTATCCAGAATCTTTTGATCTATGATCCAGGTTGGCGTATTGAACAATTGCTCCGACAAGAACTTCATGGCGTCCTTCTGCAGGTTTGCAGGATTACGCTCATATACAGTACCGGATTGTTCAACGGTTTTAGGAGTTTCCAGAATACCTCCAATGTTTTTTGATACGTGGCCCATATACCTGTTGAACTGGGAGGTTAACTGCGTATAGATGCCCTGAAGATCGGTATAGTCTTCATTAGCCGTCTTGGTCCACTCCGGTAGGTTCTTAATAATCACCTTAAGGTTTTTGATCCCGTATGTACTTGCAATCATGGCATTATCGCCCAGATCTTCGCTCTGTGACCGCGGATCATCAGGGTTTGTTTCCGTACCAAACCACAGACGTTTATTCTTAAGCTTCTCAATGGTCAGCTTGTTCAACGCAGGCACCTCTGCCAAAGGTGTTTTAGCTTCAGGCATCAAACGGTAGCCCCATTCAATAGCCCAAAGGTCATAGTCACCGATCCTCGGGTATAAGCCATTCTTCGTGATGTTATCCTCCGGTTGTGCCACATAGTTAAAGCGGGCATAATCCATGATCGAAGGGGTGTGTCCGTTCTTTTCTAAAAAGCCTTTATCACGCAACTTTTCCACCGGTACAGTCGAACTCGAACCGTAATTATGGCGTAACCCCAGGGTATGTCCCACTTCGTGTGAAGATACAAAGCGAATCAAATCACCCATCAATTCATCACTGAACTGCATTTTACGTGCACGTGGATCTACTGCGGCAGTTTGGATCATGTACCAGTCGCGCACCAGCTTCATCACGTTGTGGTACCAGTTGATGTGGCTTTCAATGATCTCACCGCTGCGTGGATCAGCAATACTTGGCCCACTGGCGTTTGAAATTTCGGAAGGCTTGTACACGATGGCGGAATACATCGCATTATCCAGACTCCAGGTAGAATCCTGTTGCTCTGTTGGGGCTTCTTTAGCGATGATCGCATTTTTAAATCCTGCCTTCTCAAAGGCAACTTTCCAGTCATTTACACCGGCAATCAGGTATGGCACCCATTTTTTCGGTGTTGCCGGGTCAATATAGAACACAATTGGTTTTGCAGGTTCTACCAGCTCGCCACGCTTATATTTAGCCATGTCTGCTGGTTTAGGCTCCAGTCTCCATCGTTTGATCAGCTGAATTTCCTTTACACCCTGTGGATTCAAATCAAAGTCGGTGTAACCCACGGTAAAGTAGCCCACACGTGGATCAAAGTAACGCGCTTTCATGGGTACTTTCGGCAAGATCACCATGGAGGTATTAAGTTCCAGCGTAGAAGAGCCTGATGCTCCGCCGCCCATGCTTGAAGAAGATGAACCACCAAATGGCGAACTTGCTGCCGTCAGAGCGTATGTTTTAACCGTTCTGATCTCCACATTCATCGGGAAACTGCGGATCCCGCTGATGTAGCTCCGATCAGATTGCATGCTTCCCAGACGGAAACGGGTTTTTGCTGATGCCGAACTGAAGTTAAAAATCTCATTGTCCGAATTGATGAACGAGGTCATGTCAATGACACTGCCCTTTTTATCCGCTGAAAACGCGGCGATGTTGAAAGCAGCAGCAATGGCCTGAATGTTGGAGTTCCTTAAACTCTGGTACATCGCCGTTGTGCTGTCAGGCCCATAAGTACGGTAAGAGATCTTACGCATGAATATTCTGTTGTTCGGACCTTTTTCAAAGCGGATCACATTGCTTCCAATCTGGTCACCAGCATAACCAGATGCGGCGCGCACTTCTGCACCGGCCTTAGATATACGGTTTACGACCAAGATGTCGCGGCCAAGGATCGAGTCTGCGATTTCGAAAAAGAACTTTTCCTCCAGGCGATGTGTTGTAATCATGCCCTTACGCGTAATTGCTTTCTTGGTGATTACCGTTGCATAAGGTTTGGGTTCTGCCTTTCCCGCTGCCGTCATCATGCTCGACGTGCGTTTGCTTGTATCAGCCGTTGCCGGCTTCGTTGTTGTAGGTCGCGTTTGTGCTTGCGCCATGGAGAGCCCCGCCGCCGCGATCAAAGAGAGTAGTAATGTTTTCTTCATTTAAATAGTGGATTCTTAACCCGTAAATATAACGGATTGGGAACCATGAAGAATTGCGGCTATCATAACTTTACAGTTACACTAATGCAGCATCTTGAACAGTAATTCTTTCAATAGCGCACCATCAGTCGTATTACCACTGCTGTCGACACCCTTGCTCTTTAAATCATATTCGCGCAGCAGACTGATGATATCGAAAGTCTTATTGATGCTGTAGTTCCTGGCGGCAGTCTCGTAATCTTTAAGGAAAAAGGGATTTACCCCAAGTTCTTTCGCGGCATCGTGTTTATTTGGCAGGTAATGATACTTCAGGATCTTTGAAAAGTAGGCATTCAGGTTGGCAAGTACCAGCACCATCGGATTACTCTTGGGGTTGTCCGCAAAGTAATTGATAATCTGATTACACTTAAGTACATTCCGGAATGCCAGTGCTTTTTGCAATTCAAAAACATTGTATTCTTTACTAATCCCGATGTTTCGTTGAACCAGTTCAGCATCAATCATGGTATTGCTGCTGATATTCAACAACAACTTATCGAGTTCATTGGCTACTTTCGATAGATCTGCGCCAAGGTACTCCGCCATCAATGCAGCAGCCTGTGGTGCGATTTTCGCCCCCTTTTCTTTGACCAGGTTCTCGATCCACTCGGCCAGCTTGTAGTCACGCACCGGATCAGATTGAAACACTACCCCATTCTTGCTGATGGACTTGAATACTTTCTTCCGCTTATCGAAGGTGGCATACTTGTATCCGAGTACCAGAATGGTACTGCTAAGCGGCTTTTCGAAGTAATTTTGAACAAACTCCGCAGCCTTACTGCTACCCTCAGTTTCCTTGCTCCACTTCAGATCCTGCGCTTCCTTTACAATGATCACCTGGTATTCAGACATCATTGGGTAACGCTTGGCTGCATTCAGTATGGTGGCCATATCGGTGTCTTTCCCGTAGAGTACCGTCTGGTTAAATCCTTTTTCCATATCGTTCAGGACATGCGCTTCGATGTAGTCGATAACCTGATCAATGTAGTAAGGCTCTTCGCCATGCAGTAAATAAACGGGTTTGAACTTCCGGGCCTTGATGTCCCGTATGATTTCTGAAGCAGTCATATTATGCCCAAATGTAATTGCTAATTCCTAATTATTAAGGTTATTTTTGCAGAAATGAAGTTTACGCCTACCGAACTTAACCTGCCTGAACATCCATTTAAGATTACATTAAAGGATTCTCAATTTTATATTTTTGACGACATCAGAAAGAAGCACCTGGTATTAACCCCTGAGGAGTGGGTACGGCAACATTTTATCCAATACCTGATCAACGATAGAAAATTCCCAAAAGCCCTGATCCAGGTAGAAGGCGGACTCAGCTTAAACCAGCTCCAGAAACGAACCGACATCGTTGTATTTAACCACTCCGGAGAACGGATTATGATCGTTGAATGTAAAGCGCCGGAGGTTAAAATCACGCAGGCGGTTTTCGACCAGGCGTCCAGGTATAATTCCGTCCACAAAGCGGCCTGGCTGGTTGTGACCAACGGGCTACGCCACTGTTACGCACGGATAGACCACGAGCAATCTAGCTTCCGATTTTGTGAAGCACTTCCCCTTTTCAAAGATCTATAAGCGAAAACCCTGCACAACATTGAACCCGTAACTTGGCCTGATTTTAAGTACACCTGTACAAGGGCTTAAAAACACCTTACACACATTTTGCGTGGGTAAGGTGTGGGTGAGGTGTGCCTAAGGTCTGGACCAGGTGTGCTTAATTCATATCGCGTAGTCAACAATTCTGCGACTGCTGTAAATCGCATGAACAAAAAAAAGCTGATGCCGTTTTTAGACGACACCAGCTTTCCATGATTTATAAAACTTACAAAATTTAGCCCAAGCTGCTTAGGCTCTCGCGAATGATCGCGATCTTGGATTCGGCATCTGCCTGTTTGTTCCGCTCATTCTGAATGATCTCGGGCTTAGCATTCTGAACAAATCTTTCATTATTCAATTTTGCGTTTACAGACTTCAGGAATCCCTCCAGGTAGTTCAGCTCGCCATTAAGACGTGCTTTCTCCGCTTCTACATCTATATTTTCTTCCAATGGGATATAAAACTCATCACTGCCCACCATGAAGTTCACTGCTCCACTTACCTTATCATTCACGAATTCAACTGCACTAATGTTAGCCAACTTAAATACAATATTCATCCACTGTTGGTAATCCACTGCGGAGTTAACCTTAATATTCAAGGGCAGCGCTTCCTTCGGCGACAGCTGTTTGGTATTTCTCACGTTTCGAACGCCCGCAACAAGTTCTTTAATCGTTTCTACATCCTTCAACAGCGCGGTATCGATTGTTCCGGGAACCGGGTACGAAGCAACGATGATACAATCCATTTCTTCCTTTTCGCCAAAGATCTCATCATGATAGATCTCTTCGGTAATGAATGGCATAAATGGGTGTAATAAAGAAAGGATCTTTTCGAAATACCCCAGGGTCACTTTCATCGTCTCTGCATCGATTGGATGCTGATATGCAGGTTTGACCATCTCCAGGTACCAGGCACAGAAATCATCCCATACCAGTTTATAAGTGCTCATGACGGCTTCCGACAAACGGTACTGTTTGAAGTTGTCTTCAATTTCAACAAGCGCCTGATTGAACCTGTTTTCAAACCAGTTAATAGCTTGTGTATTTGGATTTTCCAGACTTTCATCCACTTCCCAGCCTTTTACCAGTCTGAATGCGTTCCAGATCTTGTTGGCGAAGTTCCTTCCCTGTTCGCAGTAGCTCTCATCGAACATCAGGTCGTTTCCTGCAGGTGAACATAAGAGCATGCCTACACGTACGCCATCAGCACCATACTTCTCGATCAAACCGATAGGATCTGGAGAGTTACCCAAGGACTTAGACATCTTACGACCTAATTTATCGCGTACGATACCGGTCAGGTACACATTGGTAAATGGCTTTTTGCCCATAAACTCATGTCCCGCCATGATCATGCGTGCTACCCAGAAGAACAGGATCTCCGGCGCTGTTACCAGGTCGTTTGTTGGATAGTAATAGTTGATGTCTTTATTGTTTGGATCTTTGAAGCCATCAAACACGGACATTGGCCACAACCAACTGGAGAACCAGGTGTCCACTACGTCATCATCCTGGCGTACGAAAGGTTTAAGCTGATGTTTGAATCCGGCCTTTTCCTCTTCCGTAAATACACCATCAATATCTTTAAGCTTCAGGAATTCTTCTAATGCCTCTTCTTCGGATTTTGCTACTACCCAGTTGCCTTGATTATCATACCAGGCCGGGATGCGCTGTCCCCACCATAACTGGCGACTAATACACCAGTCTTTAACATTCTCCATCCAGTGACGGTAGGTGTTTACGAACTTCTCAGGAATCAGCTTCACGTCGCCGTTCAGCACATCTTCAAGTGCCGGCTTCGCCATCTCATCCATTTTACAGAACCATTGCAGCGATAACTTCGGCTCAATAGCGGCATCTGTCCTTTCCGAAAAACCAATCTGCGATTTATAGTCTTCTACGTGGTCCAGATGACCAGCTTCTTCCAACAGCACAGCAATCTTTTTCCTTGCCACGAAACGGTCCTCCCCTACAAGCACTACAGCAAGTTCGTTTAAGGTACCATCATCATTCAGAATATCAATTACCGGGAGTTTGTGTTTTACACCCAGCTCATAGTCATTCAGATCATGCGCAGGGGTAACTTTCAAGCAACCGGTACCGAAGTCCATGGTTACATATTCATCTTCAATAATTGGAATCTCGCGATTGATCAGCGGAATAAACACCTTTTTACCTTTCAGGTGGGTATACCTTTCATCATTGGGGTTAATACAAATTGCCGCATCAGCCATAATGGTTTCCGGCCGTGTGGTTGCAACGATCAAGGATTGGTCTGTAGCACCACTTGCTCCAGCGATGGAATACTTGATGTAGTATAACTTCTGGTTCACTTCCTTGCGGATCACTTCTTCATCAGAAACCGCAGTTTTCCCTGCCGGATCCCAGTTCACCATACGGATACCGCGGTAAATGCGGCCCTTTTTATATAGATGTATGAAGGTATCGACAACCGCTTCAGACAGGTCCTCCTCCATGGTGAAACGTGTACGGTCCCAGTCACAGCTCGCGCCAAGCTTCTTCAGCTGTTCGAGAATGATACCGCCGTATTTCTCTTTCCATTCCCAGGCATACTTCATGAACTCTTCTCTGGTGATGTCTTTTTTATTGATGCCGCGTTCCTTAAGCATGGCAACCACCTTGGCTTCTGTTGCAATGGAAGCATGGTCGGTACCAGGAACCCAGCAGGCGTTTTTACCCTGCATACGGGCTTTGCGGATCAATACATCCTGAATGGTGTTGTTGAGCATATGCCCCATGTGCAATACACCTGTGACATTCGGCGGCGGGATTACAATGGTATAAGGTTCACGCTCATCTGGTTCGGAGTGGAAAAACTTCTTAGATAGCCAGTAGCTGTACCATTTATCTTCGGTCGATTTCGGGTCGTATTTCGTGGATATGCTCATTATAATATTGAAAATGCTTATGAAATGCAAAAATAACAAGAAAAAAGCGATTATCAGTTTCGGCGATCATTTCTTTTGACCGTTAAAGGGTTGGCCGGACTCAAGCGGACGGCCCCTCGCCATGGTGAATATATTCCAATCCGACACAATAAAAAGTGTTAAATTATGTTAATATCATATCAAACCACAAGAGATGAAATCGTTCAAATTATTTCTTTCTTCAGAATCTTTGTTTCGGCGGATCGGTTTAACCAAGATCTACGACTGGTTCAATAAGTAATATTTTCATTAGAACATTCTGATGTTAATTCCAAATTACTACTTTGTGTGCTGATTGCCACTTGATGGCCGGATCACACACCATTTTTATTAAACATATGAAAATACAACACCTTAAAAGCTATTTTGCTGCTTTGGGTATTATCGCTGCGAGCTATTCTGCCAGCGCGCAAGCCCCTAAAAAATTCATTGATCCTGCAAACATGGATCTAAGTGTAAAACCAGGTGACGACTTCTACCAATATGCAAGTGGTACCTGGGTTAAAAACAACCCTGTTCCTGCAAAGGAAACCAGATGGGGAAGTTTCAATGAGCTCAGAGATTTTAACATTAATGCGGTACGTTCACTGGTTGAAGAAGCTGCTGCCGACAAATCAGCACCTGCGGGTTCTGTAAAGCGTCGTGTTGGTGATTTCTATGCTGCTGCGATGGACAGCGCCACGATTGAAAAACTTGGCTACACCCCGATCAAGGCTGATCTTGCAAGAATTAAAAAGATTAAAGATGTTAACGGTGTTATAGACGAAGTGGTTTACATGCGTACCTCCGGTATGGGCGGTCCAATGTTCGGCTTTGGCGTTTCTCAAGACCGGAAAAATGTTGACAATTACCTGCCTTCTTTAAGTCAGGGTGGTACAACCCTTCCGGATCGCGATTATTATCTAAATGATGATGCACGCTCTGTGAAGATCCGTGAGGCTTACATGACCTATATGACTACCCTTTTTGGATTAACGGGAAGTAGTCCGGCGGAAGCAAAAGCTAAAGCTGAGAAGGTGATGGCTATCGAGAAGCAATTTGCCGCGGCGCAAATGAGCAGACTGGAGATGCGTGATCCTTATAAAACCTATAACAAATTTGCTGTTGCGGAATTCAGCAAAACCACACCTAAGTTGAACTGGGCAACCTTGTTGCCCAAATTCAAAGTTAAGGGTCAGGATACGGTATTGGTTTCCTCCCCTAAATTTTTCACAGCTGTGGACGGTATGTTGACCTCTGTACCCCTTGCGGACTGGAAAACTTACCTGGAATGGAACGTATTAAAGAGTTCTGCAAGCAGCTTGAGTTCTCCTTTTGTACAAGCAAGTTTTGAATTCAACAAAGTTCAAACAGGTCAACGTATGCAAACACCAAGGTGGCAAAGAATGTCGTCCTTGACTGACAACAATATCGGTGAGTTACTGGGACAACTATACGTAGCTAAATACTTCAAACCTGAAGCAAAAGCGCGTATGGATGAAATGATCAAAAATCTGCGTTCAGCTTTCGAGATCAGGATCAAAAACCTGGACTGGATGAGCCCTGAAACCAAGACTAAAGCGCTTGCGAAGCTTCACGCCTTCAGACCTAAAGTGGGTTATCCTGAGAAATGGAAGAACTATGATGGAATGAAGATCACCCGTACCACATACTTTGAAAACCTGAAAAGTGCTGGTGAATGGCGCTATAACGATATGATCGATAAATTAGGCAAGCCGGTAGACCGCACATTGTTCGGTATGACGCCGCCTACAGTGAATGCTTATTATAGCCCAACGATGAATGAGATCGTTTTCCCTGCTGGTATTCTCCAGTTCCCATTCTTTGCGCCGGATGCTGATGATGCCATCAACTATGGTGGTATCGGTGCGGTAATCGGTCATGAGATGTCGCACGGCTTTGATGATTCCGGTAGTCAGTACGATAAAGATGGTAACCTGCGTAACTGGTGGACCGCTGAGGATCGTGCAAAATTCGAAGAAAAAGCGAAAGCCTTGGGTGAGCAGTTTGATGCTTACACCGTACTTGATACCGTTCATGTAATTGGTAAATTGACCATGGGTGAAAACATCGGTGACTTAGGAGGTCTAAATGCTGCTTATACTGCATTTAAGATGACTAAACAAGGTCAGTCTAACGAGAAGATCGATGGATTTACGCCAGATCAGCGTTTCTTCTTGTCCTGGGCTCAGGTTTGGAGAGGTAACATTCTTCCGGAAAGTGCTGCCCAGCAGATTAAGACCGATCCGCACTCGCCGGGTGAATTCAGAACCATTGGTGCGCCAGTGAATATGGATGCCTGGTATGAAGCGTTCGATGTTAAGCCTGGGGAAAAGTTGTATAAGAAGCCTGAGGATAGGATCCGGATGTGGTAATTTGAAATAAATTACTGTAAAAAAAGGTAGTACTGTTCAGCAACTCAAACCTTTGTGAAGAACAAAGTTTTGCAGGTTGCTTCACAGTGCTACCTTTTTTTATGGAGTAATACTAGGGGGAGTGCCGGAAAAAAGTAGGCGCTTTATAGATTGGTTTGCTTGATAGCTTTTTTAGAGCAATATTAGGAGAGCGCCAGAAGAGTGAGCGCTTTATGACTGGTTTGATTTGAGGGCTTTTTGGAGTAATATTAGGGAGCGTGACGGAAGAGTAAGCGGTTTATGAGCTGCTTTACAGTTATAGCTTCTTTTGGAGTAATAATAGGGAATGTGCCAGAAGAGTAAGGTCGAAATGGTTGTTGAATTGCTAAAGTTGAGCGATTTCGGCTTGTACTTTTTTAGGGAGTTTACTAATAACCAAGGCACGGGAGATTAAGATCCGCTCCTTAAGTTCTTTGTCGCTGAGGACATCGAAGTTTTGCAGGCAAACCCATTGACGTTTAGCCATGTGTGGCGCCTGCATGATGCCGTCGCGGGCGACAAGTTCATCGAACTCTTCAGGATCACATTTGAATGTTATCTGGCCATCATCGAGGGAGGTGATGACGAAGAGCTTTTCATGAATCATAAAGCAGAGGTGTTCACCCCATTTCATACCTTCGGTTGTTCCCGGCAGACTTAGACAGTATAATCTGAAAGATTCGATATCCATTGTAGTTTATTTGTATTGGTTAGTAATGTTGGTGGTAATTAAAGGCTAATTTATAAACGTTTGTCTGTAATTCCGGTAATTTTGTGGGATGAATAAGATAATCCTTACGGAAGACGGATCGAAGACACTGTTTAATGAAACCATTGGGGAGCACTACCATTCAACTCGGGGCGCATTGCAGGAAAGCAAACATGTATTTCTGCAGGCCGGCCTGCTGCACACCTCTACCCTCTTTCCGCAGCAGGAGATTTCTATTCTTGAGGTTGGTTTCGGTACAGGACTAAACTTCTTGCTGAGCATGGACTATGCATTGGAACATCGGGTTCCAGTCCGGTATACCGGCATTGAAGCCTTCCCAATCACTGAAGCAGAGTTGCAGGCGACAGATTATCAGCAGTATGTTGCTCCCGCAGTTTGGGAGGCCTATTCAGATCATTACAGTGCGTGTATCGATAACCGGGTTGAACTAATGCCTGGGCTTTCACTGGAAATCGTGCAGCGCCCGCTTGCGGAGGTTTCCCCTGTGAACAACCATCATTTAGTTTACTATGATGCTTTTTCCTTGCAATATCAACCCGAAATGTGGAGCAATGAAATTATTGAACATACCACGAAGTTTCTACGCCCGGGTGGGGTATTTGTGACCTATGCCATCACAGGTAATCTTAAAAGGGCACTAACTGGTTTTGGCTTTAAAGTCGAAAAGCTGGTCGGCGCACCTGGTAAAAGGCAGATGCTTCGCGCAACTAAGCTTTGAACGTAAAGTTGACAATCAGAAGTTTAATTGACATTCAAATTTCAAATGTCTAAAACTGCTTTCCTTTTGTAGGGTTTTATTAACCAGACTTGGTTTCAGCGGTTCAAATCTACAGGCGCATTGACATGCTGCGCGGAGTCGCTCAGGTCTAAAAATCACAAGACATTATGGAGAAAAGAAAATTAGGAAACACAGACTTAGTGGTAGCACCGATTGCATTCGGTGGAAATGTATTCGGCTGGACCATTGATGAACAAACATCTTTCGGAATTCTTGACCGTTTCAGGGATGCGGGTTTCAACCTCATCGATACCGCCAACGTCTATTCCCGGTGGAAGCCGGGCAACCAGGGGGGCGAATCAGAAACCATCATTGGTAACTGGTTGAAGTCACGGAACAATCGTCAACAGGTGATCATTGCCACGAAGGTTGGTGCTGACATCGGTACCGGCAAGGACATCAGCAAGGCAAACATTCTGAAAGAAGTGGATAACTCACTGAAAAGATTGCAAACGGACTATATCGACCTTTACTTCTCACATTATGATGATGAGAAAACACCAGTCGAAGAAACACTCGAAGCTTATCAGGAGTTGATTAAAGCAGGAAAGGTACGCTCCATCGGGGCTTCGAATTTTTCCGCAGCCCGCTTCAAGGCATCCCTGGATGCGAGTAAAACGTCAGGATTGCCGAAGTACGAGGTATATCAACCGGAATACAACCTTTACAGCCGCCAGCAGTACGAAGTTGAATACGAACCTATCGTACAGGAATATCAGCTGGGTGTTACCAATTACTATGCCCTGGCGAGTGGATTTTTAACTGGAAAGTACAGGTCTGAAGCAGATTTGAATAAGAGCCAGCGTGGTGGCGGAATTAAGTCGTTCTTAAATGAGCGTGGATTTAAGATTCTTGATGCCCTGGATCAGGTTGCGGAGCGCCGGGCTAGTCAGCCTGCAAGTGTTGCCATTGCCTGGTTGATCGCAAGACCATCTGTAACCGCTCCGATTGCAAGTGTTACCAGTATGGAGCAGCTTAAGGACCTGGAACATGCGGCAAACCTAAAGCTTAGTGCCGAAGACATCCAGCTGCTGGATCAGGCAAGCGATTGGAAGTAGTTTAAAATTTTTACCTTTAATGCCGGCTTGTTGAATGAACAGGCCGTCATTTTTTACGATTATGCCAAATTTCATACCCCCTGCAGTAGCAAAAGATCCAGCCGCTGGCTTCCTCAGACTACTGGAAGTCTTAAATACCCTTCGTACGGAATGCCCATGGGATAAAAAACAAACCATGGAAACCTTGCGCCATCTCAGCATTGAGGAAACCTATGAACTTTCTGACGCCATAATGGAAGGTGATATGCAGGAGGTAAAAAAAGAACTCGGCGATGTGATGATGCACCTGGTGTTCTATGCCCGCATTGCGGAAGAACAAGGTGCCTTCGACATCCTGGATGTGCTAAATGGTGTCTGCGAGAAGCTGATTAACCGTCACCCGCATATTTATGGCGACGTTGATGTGCAGAATGAAGACGATGTTAAGCGTAACTGGGAGAAGATTAAGCTAAAAGAAGGCAATAAATCCGTTTTAGGCGGCGTACCCGCATCGCTCCCGGCATTGGTTAAAGCTGCACGTATACAGGAGAAAGCTCGTGGCGTTGGCTTCGACTGGGAGGATAAAACACAAGTATGGGAGAAAGTTGAAGAAGAGCTGCAGGAGTTTAAGGCGGAGTTCAACGTTGAGGACAACAGCGCTATTGATGCTGAAAAAGCGGAAGCAGAATTCGGAGACCTGCTGTTCTCTTTAATCAACTATGCAAGATTTATTAAGATCAATCCCGAGAATGCTTTAGAGAAAACAAATAAGAAATTCATTAAACGTTTTCAGTACCTCGAAGAGAAAGCAAAAGAAAACGGCAAGGCCCTACAGGATATGACGCTTGCCGAAATGGATATTTACTGGAATGAAGCAAAGAAGCACTAGCTGTGCTTCTTCTTCATATTCATCTTTAGTTTTTGACCGATACCCAGGTTGTAGTTCTTGGCATTGCTGTCTTTCTTTTCATGGAAAGCACCTCCGCCTGATGGAGCAACATCTTTTTCACCGGATACCATATTTTTGTTGAGTGGCTTCTTTGGTTTACTCCCCTTATCAATCAGGATGTCGTCTGGCAACTCAAGCACTTCCATCTTCTGCCCGATAGATTGTTCAATTTTCCGAACCAGGCCAAGCTCCAGGTCGGTTGCAAAGGTAATGGAGACCACCTCCTCTTCACTGTCTTGGTTTTTAATGATCCGGCCTAAGAAAGTTTCCTTCTCTTCAGGTACTTCAAAGTGGAAGATAAAGGGAATACCGGTTAAATCCAGCTCCGCTGCACCTTCATTTGCAACCACAATCACCCTTGCTGCAGGCTCGGCTTTGAAATCCTCAAAATCGTCGAAGCCATTTTCATCAAAGTGGAGCGGCTTCAGCATTGAAAATTCACCTTCCTTCTGGCTCTCCAGGCTCTTCGCCAGCTTTTGGGCGTTCAATCTGGTATTTACAAATACGACTACTTTGCTGAATACCTCATCATCCCGCAACATGCTATGTAACAGATTTACCTTGGTCTTGTAGTTTGGAACCTGATAAAGCAGTTGGGTCACGACCTCCGCCTGATCATTTTCGAATTCTTCCACTTCAAGCAGGGTTGGGAAGTTCATAAACTGATCCGTTAGCTTGAACAACTTATCATGCACCACCTCAGTAAATACCAGGTGCTGACATTTTCCGGCACTGCGGGCCAGTTCCGCAACAGGTAGCTGCATGCCTTGTTTAACGATCAGGTCGGCATCATCTACAATGAAGGTCTGCAGCTTGCTCAAGTTCAGTCCCAGTTTCAGGTAAACCGCCCTTGCTCTCGTTGGTGTTGCAACAACGATATCTACACCTAAAGCAAGTTCACTCACTTCAGCATCTGTCCCGCCGGTGCCGTAAAGACCCATGATGTTCAAATCCCGGTTTTTGCTTAAAGAAACAAACTGATCAATCACTGCAATTGCACGCTCCTTATCCGCTACTAAAATCACCACTTTCGGCGCGTCGTCTTTAGTATATTTCAATCGCATTAATACACCCAATACATAGGTGGTTGTTTTACCGGATTTCTCTGGCGCAACAGCTATAATATCCTGTCCACCAAGGATCCTTGACATTGCTTTAAGTTGAATAGCCTTCGGTGTAAGGTATCCGGCATCAGTCATGGCGATTACCAGCGACTTACTTAACTTTAATTTATCTAACGACACGCTTCTTTCTTTTTAGTATTTCTGCAAAATTACACAATTCCCTCAACTATCGTTGCAGGGAATATTGGCAGCCCGGATGTAATGCTGGAGGCTTCTCCTGCAGCTGTAACATAATCAGTGTCCCTTGATCTAAACTGACATGGAATTCCCGCTTTCTAACCAACTAACTACAACTATTAACAGGAAGTACCTGCTATTCGGTTTTATTCTTCTCAAGTTTGTTTTGACCTATGTTCTGATTCATCCGGTTTATGATTTACAACGCGATGAGTATCTGCATCTGGATCAGGCGAACCATCTGGCATGGGGTTACACTTCAGTGCCTCCATTTACTTCCTGGGTATCCTGGATTATAAAAGCATTGGGTAATTCCGTTTTTTGGGTGAAGTTCTTTCCCGCGCTATTTGGTGCAATTACAACCGTCTTGGTCTGGAAAATCATAGAAACCCTTAAGGGTGGCCTTTTTGCTTTAGTATTGGGCGCTATTGCAATAACATTTTCGGTGGTTAGCAGGGTAAATATTCTTTATCAGCCCAATTCCTTTGATGTCCTGAGCTGGACGCTGATGTATTTTCTGCTCATCCGGTACATCAGTACAGGCGCTCCAAAATGGTTGTGGCTAATTGGCGCAGGCTTTGCGCTCGGCTTCCTGAACAAGTACAATGTTCTATTTCTTCTGCTTGGAACCTTGCCTGCACTTTTGATCACGGGACAACACCGGATACTGCTGAAGAGAGATTTCTACATTGCAATCGGTATTGCTCTGCTCGTGATTCTGCCCAACCTGCTGTGGCAATACCACAACGATTTCCCGGTGATCAGGCACATGAAAGAACTAAGTCGCACACAGTTGGTGAATGTACGTATAAGCGATTATCTGACCGAGCAGGTTCTATATTTTGCAGGCACCATATACGTGTTGATTGCCGGTCTAATTTCCTTACTGATTTACAAGCCTTTTAAGCCGTATCGCTTTGTATTCTTTTGCTTTCTCTTCACGACATTGCTGTTCCTGTATTTCCGGGCGAAAAGCTATTATGCTATAGGATTGTACCCGGTTTTACTTGCATTTGGATCCATTTACCTGGAAGAAGTGCTTAAGAAAAACTGGTTAAAATATCTCAGGCCTTTGTGCCAATTGCTTCCAGTACTGGTTTTTATCCCTTTGGTAAAGGAGGCATTTCCAATTTATACACCTCAGACCCTGGAGCAAACTGCAGTTCGCAGGGGTAAGATGCACCGATGGGAAGATGGAAAAGAATACACACTGCAACAAGATTTCGCCGATATGCTGGGTTGGCGGGAGCTGGCCAGGAAGGTAGATAGTGTTTATGCAAGCATACCGGATAAGCGTTCAGTTCTTGTCTTCTGCGACAACTATGGTCAGGCTGGCGCGATTAACTATTACAAGAAAAATGAGGCCTACCGTGCGCAATCTTTCAATGCGGATTACATCAACTGGTATAAAAGTGAACCCGTAGTTAGGATCATCCGCATCAAAGAATATCATGATGATCCAACACGGCTTGAAGGTGAACACGCCTTGTTCGAACAGGTGTATTTAGCCGGGCAAATTGACAATAAGTATGCGAGAGAGTTTAAAACCGAGATCTATATTCTGGAGCAGCCAAAAGCAGACATCAGAAAGTTTTTAGAAGAGGAACGCCGGGACTTACTTAAACCTGATGGCCTTTAATGGAGAGATCTTGCTCACGAGCAATGAAGGCAGGATCAGCACAATCAGACAGATCAGTAATGTCGCGAGGTTCAGCAGGAATACGTCCAGAAAATGGAACTCTACAGGTACATAGGACAGGTAATATGAACCTTGTTCCAGACTAAACACATGAGTGAATTGCTGCAGGAAGCCGAGTCCAAGCCCAAGGATGTTGCCGAGCAGTAGACCAAAGCCGACCAGGTACATCGCGTTATACAGGAATACTTTCATGATGCTGTAGTTGGTCATACCGAATGCTTTTAGCATCCCGATCATGTTGGTTCTTTCCAGAATCATGATCAGTAAGGCTGTGATCATGTTGATCACCCCAACAGTCATCATCAGGACCAATAATACTTTCGTATTTACATCCAGCAGCGACAACCAGGTAAAGATATTCGGAAAATAAGCTGTTACTGTTTCCGCCTTGAGCTTCATCTCCAGGTTTTCGTAGATCTCATCAGTGACTTTATCCAGTTCCTGGAATTTCTTGATCCGGACTTCGATGCCACCAACTTCTTCCGGCGACCACTTATTTAGCCGCCTGATTAGGTTAAGATCGCCAAGTACAAAACTTCTATCCACTTCATCCACCCCGATGGAATAAATACCCACAATTTTCAACGGGCGTTTCCTGGGCGGCTCATTGCTGTCCTGCATAAGAAAGTGCATAATGAAATCATCACCAACTTTCAGCTTCAGCCGGTTAGCGGTGTACTGCGAGATCATCACCTGTCTGCCTGTTTTTGAAGGATCAGAAAAGTCGAGCACCTTGCCACTTACCAGGTGCTGCTTGAGGTAGTCCCAATTATAGGTACTATCTACACCTTTAAAGTTGATGCCTTCAATTTCCTCATTGGCGGAAATGATGGCTGGCTTGGTTGCGTAGGGTTGGAAATAAACAATGTCTTTGTTGGCCTTTAGGTCGGCATAGGTTTTGGCCTCGGGCACGAATGGGGAGAGTTCAAAGGAATTATTCAGGTCCAGTTTATAGATGCGGATGTCGCCTACATAACCTCGAACTTTCTCCTGGATTTCAGTTTTAAATCCTTTGATGATGGCAATGGAAAGCATCATTACGGCAAGGCTGAGCATTACACCTGATATGGCGATGCGGACAATCAGCTTGGAGAACGTACGTTCAGATTTTATAGCGATGCGCCTGGCAATGAAATATTCTGTGTTCAAATTTTTGCAATATGATTACCTTAGCAAAAATGCTCATAACATTTCGATTTAAAGTATATTATCTAAAAAACACAATATGAAGATCACCCTTTGCTGCCTTTTGAACCTGAGTATTGCACTAAGCGCATTGAAAACATGTGGAAATACACCAGTAAAGCAGGTTATACCACCCGCAACGCAAACGCAAACGGATGTCAATGCTAATGAGGAAAACACTGCGGGTATTCGGACGGGTGCAGAGCAGACAGAACTTTACCTCCCACTACTTAAGGGAAAGCGCGTCGGCATGGTTGTGAATCCCACCTCGATTATCGGATCGCAAACCTCGGTAGACAGTCTTTTATCCTTAGGTGTGAACATTGTGAAGATCTTCGGCCCGGAACATGGTTTCCGTGGAAATGCAAGTGCGGGCGTAAAGGTTGATGATGATGTAGACACCAAAACCGGTATCAAAGCGGTATCGCTATATGGAAAACATCAAAAACCTACCAAGGAAGATCTCGCAGATGTCGACATCATGATTTTCGACATACAAGATGTGGGCGTTAGGTTTTATACTTATATCAACACACTACAGCATGTTATGGAGGCCTGTGCAGAAAACGATAAGGAGTTACTGATCCTGGATCGGCCAAATCCAAACGGCTTTTATATTGACGGGCCTATCCTTGACCCCTCTTTAGTATCGGGCATCGGATTACAGCCCATTCCAATTGTACATGGTTTAACTGTGGGCGAATATGCACAGATGTTAAATGGTGAAGGCTGGATGAAGAACAAGGTTAAGTGTAAGATCAACATCATTAAGGTAGCAAACTACAATCATGATATGCCTTACGAATTACCGGTTAAACCCTCTCCGAACCTGAATACGCAACAGTCCATCATGCTCTACCCTACGGTGTGTTTGTTCGAAGGCACCTATGTAAGTCAGGGTCGTGGCACCATGTTCCCATTCACGGTTTTGGGTGCACCGGCATTGAAAGGTAAATACAAGTTTTCTTTCACTCCAAAAAGCATTAAAGGTATGGCGGAAACACCATTACACATGGATAAAGTTTGCTACGGTATTGACTTGCGTGAGTACGACATCGAAAACATTAGAAAGGAAAAAACGTTAAAGCTTAAGTGGTTAATTGATTTGTACAAGGCTTATCCGAACAAAGCAGACTTCTTTAACAATAAACTAAGCAAGGAAATGGTGGTGTTTGATAAGCTTGCAGGTGTAAGCTCCCTGAAACAGCAGATCATTGCGGGGAAGTCTGAAAAGGAAATCCGGGCAAGCTGGGAACCTGGGCTAAGCGCCTACAAAGAAATGCGACTGAAGTATCTACTTTACCCTTAAGCAAGAATTATGAATAACGACACCCCTAAGAAAACAAACGAGCGACCTGACAGCAATTATCAGGAGGAAGTGCCTAAAGATGGTGCGCCATCATCCGATCATGCGGTTGTGCAGCCGGAGGACAAAGATTATCAGGCGGAAAATGCGGACATGTCTGGCCCTGCCAAACGTAAAGGCACTGATGAACAGCCGGTAAATCCAATTAAGACGCCTCCCGCTTCTTAATATCCCGCTGCGCCTGTTTAAGAAATTTCATGAGTACCTTTTCATCATTCTCCATCGCTGTGATGGAGTTTGGTTTTTCACGGTGTATCTTTTTCAGATACCTGCCCAGCTGATCGTTCTCAAAAGCTTCTAAAAGTAGCGGATAAACATAGGAGCTTTTGCAAACGGCACGGGTATTTCCAAGCTTACCAGCAACACAATCAAGCACCTGTACAACCACTTTCTTTTTCTTGATCACTTCTACAGGATCTGCGGTACAGATGGCCAGCTGCCTTAGTGCTTCGAGGGTACCACCCCAGGTACGAAAGTCTTTAGCGGTGAAATCAGCACCAGTGATCTCTTTGATATAGTTATTGATCTTACCAGAATCTACCGAACGCCGCTCACCGTCTTTGGTGTAGTACTGAAATAATTCCTGTCCAGGTATCTCCTTGCATTTTTTCACGAGTTTAATCAAAGACCGGTCGGTAAGGCTTACATCATGTTTTACCCCCTTCTTACCTACGAAACTCAGGGTGAGTTTATCATCCGTAAATTTAGCATGTTTATCCCTTAAGGTACTCAGGCCATAGGTACCATAAAGATCCTTGTACGATTCATTACCAATACGGATCAGCGTCTTTTGCATTACCTGCACGCAGATGGCAAGTACCTTGCGTTCATCGAAATCCTTACGCTTAAGATCTTTCGCAATGCGTTTTCTGGCTTCCGGCAGCGCTTTACCGAATTCTAGCAGCCTGAAGTATTTACTATCGGAGCGTCTGGAAGTCCATTTTGGATGGTAGCGATATTGTTTCCGTCCGGCTGCATCAATTCCTGTAGCCTGCAGGTGGGCGTTCTTTTTCTTTGCGATCCAGACGTTGGTCCATGCGGGCGGCAATACCAGGGCTTTTATCCGTTCCAGGGTCTTCTCGTCAGTAATCGGGTTACCTCTTTTGTCTTCGTAGTAAAAGTTACCGGGTTCGCCTTTCCTGTATATTCCTGGCATCTGATCAGTTAGGTACACCAATCCGCTCATTTTGATCTCTTCCTCCGTCTCTACCATGTTTTTTAGGAAAATTGATTTAAGTTTGTTCTTTATTGCGCATTTACAACACAGGATTATGAGAATAGTTTTCATGGGTACACCCGATTTTGCGGTCGCTTCTTTGCATGCTTTACTGGAGGCAGGACATGACATTGCAGCAGTGATTACTGCAGCAGATAAACCGGCAGGAAGAGGTCAGAAAATTCATGAAAGTGCGGTAAAGCAATACGCTGTAGCAAAGGGTTTGAAGGTCCTACAACCCCTTAAGTTAAAGGATCCTGAATTCCTCACCGAGCTTGAGGCTTTGCAGGCCGAGATACAGGTTGTCGTGGCCTTCCGTATGCTGCCGGAAGTAGTCTGGAACATGCCGCCAAAAGGAACCATTAATCTACATGCCTCGCTTTTACCAGACTACAGAGGTGCCGCGCCAATTAACCATGCCATCATTAACGGGGAAACCGTAACTGGTGTAACAACATTCTTCCTGAAACACGAAATTGATACTGGTGATGTGATCTTTTCAGAACAGGTTAGCATAGGTCCAGATGAAACTGCGGGGGATTTGCATGATAAGCTGATGGAAACCGGCGCCAGATTACTGGTAAAAACCATTGACGCTATTGAGCGGAATGACTACCAGGAAGTTGCGCAGGCGATTACTGCCGAGCAAAAACATGCACCCAAGATCTTTAAAGAATTCTGCGAGATCAACTGGAATCAGCCAGCACAACAGATCCATAATCATATCCGTGGGCTAAGCCCCTATCCAACTGCTTTCACGAAACTGCAGGGCAAGAATTTAAAGGTCTTTAAGGCAGCGTTACAGCCAGGCAACCCAAAGGAAGATGCCGGTAGCTTTGTAACCGACGGTAAAACCTTCCTGAAGTTTGCTGCGGCAGACGGGTATCTTGCCCTTGAAGACGTTCAGTACGAAGGCAAGAAAAGAATGCAGGTAGGCGAATTTCTGCGGGGTATGCGCTTATAGCGCCAGCCCTTCAATTGATATTACAGTGCTTCTGAGTTGGCGCTGCTATATACGTAGTGCTCTAGCTTGCTTTAAAGCGGAATGGTCTCGTTCAACAGTGCACTTAGCATCTTAGCATTTTCGTTAAAATACCTTTTACGACCGTAACCCATTACCCATCTGATGCCGCCCACGGCGTTGGTAATAAATACTTCCTCTGCTTGTTTAAGCACTTCAGGGTTTAGCTGTGCTTCGGTTATGGAGATACGCTTAGACTTGGCGATTTCCATCACCACACTTCGCATGACCCCGGAAACACAGCCTTCAGACAGCGCTGGCGTATAGATCTGTTTTTCATAAACGACAAAGATGTTAGAGGTCATGCTTTCACATAAGAAGCCTTCCTGATTAAGCATGAATACGTCATCAAGATTATTCTGTTTCTTGTGTAAACCGGCCATTACATACAGTAGTGCGTTACTGGTTTTGAAGTTTGAAAGTTTATTGATCGGTTTGGTGATCTCATCATAAACATCTACGATCAACCCCCTTTTGTTGAGCTGATAATCTGTATCCGGCAGTGGTGTTGCTTCGAGGACATAACCAGCGGAGTTGCTTTCCGGGGTGTACAATCCATCCCCTTCACGGTAAATTGACAGGCGCAAACGTACATCACCACGTAAGCGGTTCCGCTTCACCAACTCCACCGCTTTCTGCTTGAGGAAGTATTCATCCATCAGACTGCTGCCGTCCAGTTTTAAAGCCTTCATACCTGCCATCAGGCGGTCGGCATGCTGCTCGGGGTACATCAGTTTACCATTACACATCCGCATGGATTCAAAAAGACCATCTCCAAACTTAAAGGAGCGGTTAGATACCGGAAGTACCGGCTGATTAGATAATATGAAGTTGTCGTTGTGTAATATATATTCTTGCATCTATTATTGTGGCTGTACGATGTAGTTTCTCCATTTATGAAGCACTGCAGCAAAATCCGCTGGCAATGGGGCTTCAAATTCCATATATTCTTTTGTTGTAGGATGAATAAATCCTAATGTCTGTGCATGCAGCGCTTGTCTTGGCATTAGATCAAAACAGTTTTGCACGTACTGTTTGTACTTGGCGTAAGTGGTACCTTTCAAGATCTTGTCACCGCCATAATTCGCATCATTAAACAAAGGATGGTGAATGTGCTTCATATGTGCCCTGATCTGGTGGGTGCGCCCGGTTTCAAGCTCGCAACTTACCAAGGTTACATAGCCTAAACGTTCAAGTACCTTATAATGTGTTACCGACCACTTACCTTTTTCTTCATCGTCATAAACATCCATTACGATCCTGTTCTTGGCACTGCGGCCGATATACCCGGTTACGGTGCCATCTTCCTCAATGTCGCCCCATGCGAGTGCAATGTATTTTCTGGTGATGGTATGATCAAAGAACTGCTTGGCAAGCTTGGTCATGGTAATTTCGTTCTTGCTGATCAGCAGTAAACCCGAAGTATCCTTATCGATTCGGTGAACCAGGCCTGGTCTGCCCTCATTTCCTGGAAGCTGTGGTAATTGTTCAAAGTGAAAAGCAAGTGCATTAACAAGTGTACCATGATAATTGTTGTAACCAGGGTGCACTACCATGCCAGCAGGTTTGTTTACCACGAGCAAATCGGCATCTTCATAAACAATGTCCAGCGGGATGTCTTCCGGGTAAACTTCCGTATCACGTGGCGGATGGGCAAATACAATGGAAATCTCGTCCGCAGGCTTAACTTTATAACTCGCCTTGATAGTCTTCTGGTTAACGAGTACATTTCCGGCATCAATGGCATTCTGAACACGATTTCTTGAGGCATTTTCAATCCGGCCCATCAAGAACTTATCAATCCTCAACAGTGATTGACCTTTATCGACAACAATGTTGAAATGTTCGTATAAATCCTGCTCGTCTAAGTCTGCCTCTACGTTGGTATTTTCCATTTTGCAAAACTAAACTTTAAGAATTACATTCTTGTAAAAGAAATTGGAGCGGATTGGCTGCGAACCCTCAATATTTAGCCCTGCAGGAATTATCTTTACTTCATGTTTGAACAGGTATACAGTCCGCTTCAAAAGATCGATCACCCGCTACTCAACAACTTCTATGTTAAACGGGACGATTTAATTGATCCATATATTTCAGGAAATAAGTGGCGTAAGCTCAAGTACCTGCTTAAACGGGCAAATAGGGAGAGCAAAACACATCTGGTAACTTTCGGTGGTGCTTTCTCGAACCACCTGGTTGCTACGGCTAGTGCCGCAGCCAGCGCTGGACTTAAGTCTACTGCCTTTGTTCGTGGAGAACCTGTGGAGAATGAGATGCTGCTGCTCTGCCGGTTATTTGGCATGCAGTTGATCTTCACCGACCGCGA
Organism: Pedobacter sp. NEAU-ZC8; assembly: GCF_059278965.1. NCBI lineage: Bacteria > Pseudomonadati > Bacteroidota > Sphingobacteriia > Sphingobacteriales > Sphingobacteriaceae > Pedobacter > Pedobacter sp. NEAU-ZC8. Next base: position 54,003 of record NZ_JCAJXC010000011.1, on the reverse strand, counting down.
AAGCTATAAAGATAAGCTGCTGCTCTTCGATCAGCATTTCGGAGCCAGGCCAGAGGCCCTTTTCATTGATGAAGGTGGCGCTTCGGCAGAAGCCGTTCAAGGTTGTGCCGAGATCATCACTGAACTGCCATTTGAGGCCGATCTGCTCTTCTGTGCTGCAGGCACTGGTACAACTGCTGCCGGGCTGCTGCAGGGCATTTTGGCTCATGACCTACATACAGCATTACACGTAATCCCCGTCCTCAAGGGCGGTATGTTCATCCGTACGGAGATGGGTAAATATGTTGCTGTAGATAAACAGCTGACGTTGCATCCGGACTACCATTTTGGTGGATACGCGAAAACACAACCTGCTTTGCTGGAATTTCTACATCACTTTTCCAGCAATTATGGCCTGCTTACCGATCCGGTGTACACGGCCAAGATGTTCTTTGCGATCTTCGACCTTGCAGATAGAGACCTGATAGACAGGGACGAAAAAGTTGTTGCCCTGCATACCGGCGGATTACTAGGGCTATTGGGTATGAAAGAGAAGTTACAGCAAATCATTAAATAACGACTATGGACACTACACTAAAACGCTTATCCGATTACCATTTCTGGGCTATGGATCGCCTGTTGAAGTATCTGGAAGCACTACCCGAAGTTCCGCAAACCTGCTTGAATCTGATGCAGCATATCGTTAATGCAGAATCCATATGGCTCAGCAGGATTGAAGGTGAAAAGCCTGTAGTTGGCGTTTGGGAAGAGCGACCACTCGCGGATTGCCTGATCCTTCATGCAAGAAGTGCGAAGCTATTGCAGGCCATTGTGGAACGGGACCAGGATCTAGAACGTGTGATCTCTTATGTTACCAGCACTGGAGATCCATTTTCAAACAATATACACGACATACTGATCCATGTACTAAATCACGGCAGCTATCACCGTGCTCAGATTGCAATGGCCTTGAGGGCAAATAATATAGAACCTGTGAACACAGATTATATTTTATATGTAAGGGATCTGTAAAGTCATCTAGTCCAGCCACCACTTCGTGATTCATCACCATATCGGGAGCATATTTGTAAAAACATATGTGCCACAGTGCCTGTTTTACTCTAAAAACCTGCACTATGGAAAACGGAACAGATCAAAAAGACCTTGAAAGAGACGACAACCTGAATGAACAATCTGAAGGCAAGCCGAACACCGAAAATGGCGACCTGGAATACACAGAAAACGAAGTCGAATATGCTGATGGACACGGCACCTTATTAGATGAGGAGATTGATGATCAGGACGAACAAGCTTCTAATGAATAAAGTACAAAACGCGCCCAGCAAGCGCGTTTTTTGTTTTACGACAAATCACTATCTTCATAGTCACCAAAACTAACCAAATGAACCGTTCCAAAATCTTTTTGCTCTTTGTAGCTATTCAATTTATTTTCCTTACAAACACGTTCGCTCAAAAGCAGTTCAAGGTGCTTTTAGTTACCACGACCAAAGGCTGGCATCATGAATCCATTCATGCAGGTGTACTTGCCATCCAGCAACTCGGCGCCAGGAACTTCTTTGATGTTGTGCTTTGGGAAAATCCTGGTGGATTCACGGACGAATACCTTAAGCAATTTCAGACGGTAATCTTTTTAAATACCACAGGTGATATCTTCGATACTGCGCAACAACAGGTGATGGAAAGATATATTCAGTCCGGCAAGGGCTTTGTTGGCATCCACAGTGCTGCCGATACGGAATATGACTGGCCATGGTACAATAAACTGGTCGGCAGGATGTTTCAAATTCACCCGGAAGTGCAAACTGCAAAGACAAAAATTATGGATCCCAAATTCCCAGGATTGCAAGGGTTTGAAAATGATAAGCTCTGGACGGAAGAATGGTACGAGTACGGACCGGAGAAAGTAAGCGGACTAAACTATATCCTGGGTGTAGATGAGTCGACCTACAATCCTAAAGCAGACTGGGGTGGCAGAGGAAAAGGCGCTGGAATGGGGAAATCACATCCTATTGCATGGTACCATGAGTTTGATGGCGGACGTGCCTTTTATACCGGCCTGGGTCACTTGCCAACTAACTTCTCTGAGCCTGCATTTCTAAATCATCTCTATGCTGGAATATTCTGGGCAGCTACCGGCAAGAAGTAGCTGCTTTACCTGCAGTTCCTGATCTTAAGTTCCAAAAAATGCTGAAAAGCGTGCCTCGAAACCTTTATACCGCTGTTCCAGTTCTGCAGCAAACACATCATCCTGGTTTATTTTTGCAGTTTGAATCATTTGGTTCCAAAGTGAAAAAGCAAGCTGGGTTTCCTGGCCACCGACGAAACTGTTTTTGCTCGTGCATACATCTGCAACGTAAATGAGCTCTTTCTCAATATAATCCGCAGTCTGCCTGATCATGGCAGCTGCGCCTTTGGCATCATTTAAGGCATACATATTTTCTGCCAGCATCGTTTTACCGCCTGCGGTATACATACTTTGTATATCTCGAGGCATCACTTCGAAGTACTTCTTCAGGAGTATTCTTGCTTTTTCAGGCTTTCCCTCGTCAAGCAAACCGCTGATCGCCGTATTAAAGATGTTTGTTAAGTTAGATACTTGCCTGCGGGATTCCGGATCTATATACTTTGCAGCTTTCAAATTGCCAAACATGAATTTTGAGTTCAGATTATCGAACAAAGCATCCGGGTTGGTTAAGGGTCTTTGTCTTGCGGTGTCCGGCTGAAGTGGTGTAAGTCTGAGAACCAGCCCTTCATTATAAAGATAGTTGTTCAAGCCATTGAACTGTTCTGGAGGCATGCCCGCGGTGAAGTATATTGGGCGCTCCCAGTTATTTTGTACCAGCATATCCAACATTGCTAAAGTCCCCTTTGTAACAAAACCTTTGTTATAAGTCCAGGTTAACGCAGGCGCCAGGCGACTGGAATCCTTTGGAGTGACCGCTTTATGCTTTAAAGCTGCAGCCCGGTCTACAGTAAGCTTAAAGTTTTTTGTTGGTAGAAAGTTTTCCCATGTCCCATCCTGGAGCTGCAGCTTGTCATCCGGATTATCTGACAATAAAAGATCTACTATGGTTTTTAGCTCTACATCTCCCGCTATTTTGTAATCTTGAAAGTACATGACATCCCGGGTACCCTTGGCATACTGTGTTTCCTTCATGGAGATCGGCAAGGGTGCTGAGGCATTTTGCGGCCGTTTCATGCCATTGATGTACCATTCCGCATCGAACAGGCTGAGGTTAACCAGACGTACATCGGGGCGGATTCCCTCTACCTCTTGAATATACCACAACGGATAGGTGTCATTATCACCATAGGTAAACAAGATGGCATTTGGCGCAAGCGATTCCAGGTAATTTTTCGATAGATCATGAGCCACTAACCTGCCTGAGCGGTCATGATCGTCCCAACCTTCTGCCGCCATCAATACAGGTGCGGCCAACAAGCCTAGCACGATAGCCGAAAGTCCGGCTAACCTGCCATTCAACTTTTTGCCCAACCATTGCCAAAGAGCCAGAACACCAAGGCCAATCCAGATGCAAAAAGCATAAAATGAACCGGTGAACGCATAATCCCGCTCCCGGGGTTCAAGTGGTGTCTGGTTCAGATACAATACTATGGCTATTCCGGTGAAGAAGAAAAGCAATGCCACAATGCCCGCATCATCTTTCCTACGTTTAAAATGCCAGACCATCCCAATGATTCCCAAGATCAAGGGTAGAAAATAGAAACGATTGTATCCGTTGTTCTCGGTGATCGAAGGCGGCAAGTGCTCCTGATTACCCAGCCGTAAGCCATCTACAAACTTAATTCCGCTTAACCAATTGCCTTCGAAGTAGTTCCCGAAGCCCTGGGTGTCATTCTGCCGTCCGACGAAATTCCAAAGGAAATAGCGGAAATACATGTGACCGATCTGGTAGGAGAAAAGAAAACCTATGTTGTCAATTAACGTGGGAAAATGGCTGTCATCAAAACGCATCCATTCCCTATAGAAGTCCGGATGACCGTTCCGGTCTCCGTGCATCCGCGGCAATAAGGTGGTCCGGTCATAGCCATATACGATCTTTTTTCCTGCAGGCTCATAGCGTTCGGGGCCCTTCCGGTAAAGCGTTGAAGTCTCTTTAACTTCGGTGATCTGCGAATTGTAGTTCGGTCCAGATAGCAGCGGCCTGTCGCCGTACTGTTCCCGGTTCAGGTAGCCCAGAAAGGAAAAGGCATTATCCGGGTCATTGTTGTTCAAGTTTGGATTTGCCTGTGCTCTGATTACGATCATGGCAAATGAACAATAGCCAAAGATCAGCAAAGAAGCAGCTAGCAGTCCGAGATTCAGCAGTCGCTTCCGGGTGCGGATTGAATATCGGATAGCATAGACCAGTCCACCAATAAGCAGCAGCGCAAATACGATCACGCCCGTCCCGAAACCCATGCCAAGCGTATTAACAAAGAACAGATCGAAGTAGGCGCCGAAAGCAACCAGATACTGGATAATTCCATATTGGATAACCGCAAGGATAACAATACCAATGATCAGCGTTTTCAGCATACCTGTTCTTGACGGCTGGACTGTCTTCCGGAAATAATAGATGAAGGCCAGCGCTGGTATGGTGAGCAGGTTCAGTAGGTGTATACCGATGGATAAACCCATCATATAGGCGATGAAAAGCAACCATCGGTCCGAGCCAGGTTCATCCGCCGCAGCCTCCCACTTTAACATGGCCCAAAAGACAATAGCCGTAAACAGGGAGGAAAGCGCATAAACTTCCGACTCGACTGCGGAGAACCAGAAGCTGTCGGAAAAAGTATAGGCGACTGCGCCAACAATCCCCGCAGCCATAATCATAATCGTTTGTTCCCTCCCAGGCGCCGAGCGGCGATCAACCAGCAGCTTTCTAGCAAGCGCAGTGATGGTCCAGCAGAGAAAAAGTATGGTGAATGCACTTGCCAGGGCAGAGCCGAGGTTCATAAAATAGGCTAAGCGGGTTTCATCGCCCAAGCCAAGCAAGGAAAAGAACTTCTCGATCATCAGAAATAAAGGAGCTCCGGGCTGATGCACAATCTGCATCTTATGTGCAGCTGCAATAAATTCACCAGCATCCCAAAAGCTCATATTGGGTTCCAGCGTGAGGATGTAGGTTACCAATGCAATTAGAAAACAAAACCAGCCGGTAAGGTTGTTGATGCGAGAATATGTCATGTAAATCAGTTTTCCTGCGAGCCGATCTTGCTTGCAGAAGTTAATTTAAACACAAGTTCTTCGTAAACAAAGCCTTTAACATTAATTAACAATTAATGCGCAATCTGAGAAAACGTATGCACAGGTAGGCCTTAAACTTTAAAAATCCGCATCAAATTGATCGCCTATATCTTTTTTCTATATACCAGCAGCGGTATAGCCGAGGCTGCTGCAAATTCTGCCGATACACTGGACAGAAATAAGCGCTCGAAGAAACTTCGGTTCTGACGGGTAAACATGACCAAGATCGAGGGATGAAACCGCTCAACGGCCTCTCCGAGGCGCTCGGCAAGCGGCTTCTCGAAATCAAGCGCTTCAATATGTGCTACCACCTGCTGCCCGGCAAGGTTTTCTTGTAGCTCAGCAAGATCTTGCATTCCCGATATCTCATCAACCGGGCTGCTGAAATGAAGTAATTCTACGGATGCTTTAACTGCATTCGAAAATTCCAGCACCTCCTTCAGCTCATCGTTTAAATCAGCAAGGTCCGAAGCATAACATACAGCATCAATATTTGCTATCTGATAATTTTCGGGAACCGCAATAAAAGGTACACTGGATTTTTCAATTAAGTTCGAGGCTACAGACCCAAAAAGCCTCATAGAATGTCCTCCCCCCTTGCGGGCCATGCAAATGTATTTGATGTTATGCTTTTCTGCATAATGAACAACGTTTACGGACACGGAAGAACTATTGTGCACCACATACTTCGGATCGATGACCGTGCTGCCTGTACCTGCTGATACCTCCATGACCTGTGCTTTGAGCTGCTGCTCCAATCCGGCAAGTTCCTTCTGTTCAAAGTCCCTGAAAAATTCCTCTGTCCATTTTACGGGTTTCAAAATCTCCGAAACATGCATAAATACCAGCTTAAATCCGCCTTGAGTCGCGAGCTGTAAACCGAATCGAATTGCGGCAGCGGCGTTTTCCGAGAAATCTGTTGTTATTAATATCTGTTCCATGATCAAGTAGTTTTTCGTCGTTAAACCAGAAATGCTTAGGCCTAAAGATCGACCATTTAGCGGCATCTTTCATGTAAAGAAACACATTTTGAGGTGATTTTGATCACACCTTTCATGCAGTTGCTATCGTAATGCCTTTTCGTTACATTTGAGAGAACCAGAAACTTGCCTATGTATGAATTATCAGTTGATCCAGAACATGTAGCAGATACCTTAGGCCAACACATTCTAGCTGACGGCCTTGATCTAACCTTTGACATGGAGAAAAGTGAAGGGTGTTATATTTACGATTCCAAATATAACCGCAGACTTCTTGATTTCTTCACATGCTTTGCCTCCGTTCCTCTGGGTTACAACCACCCAAAGATGCTTAATGACGAGGGTTTTAAAAAGAACCTGCTGCAGGCGGCGATGACCAACCCCTCCAACTCTGATGTTTATACACAACAATATGCGGAATTCCTGAAGACCTTTAGCAGATGCGGTATACCCGACTATCTGCCACACGCCTTTTTCATTGCAGGTGGCGCATTGGCGGTAGAAAATGCGCTAAAAGTGGCAATGGACTGGAAAGTACAAAAGAACTTTGCGAAAGGCTATAAGAAAGAGAAAGGATTTAAGGTCCTTCATTTCGAAAGAGCCTTCCACGGTCGCAGTGGATATACCTTAAGCCTCACCAATACTTCTGTCGAGAAGACCAAATGGTTTGCGAAGTTCGACTGGCCCAGGGTTACCGTGCCAACAATAAGGTACCCGCTGAGCGGTGACAACCTGAATACTGCGGTAGAAACCGAACAACAATCGATAAGACAGATCAAGGCTGCATTCTTTGAACATAAAGATGATATCTGTGCAATTATCGTTGAGCCTATTCAAGCAGAAGGTGGCGACAACCACCTCAGAGAAGCATTTCTGATTGAACTCAAGAAACTGGCGGACGAGCATGAGGCATTTCTCATTTATGACGAAGTACAAACCGGCGTTGGTCTTACGGGCAAGTTCTGGTGTCACCAGCATTATTCGGAGCAGGCAAGGCCTGATATCCTTGTTTTTGGTAAAAAGATGCAGGTCTGTGGCATTCTTGGGGGCAGAAAGGTAGAAGAAGTAGAAAACAATGTATTTCGGGTATCCTCCAGAATCAATTCAACCTGGGGCGGCAATCTGGTGGATATGGTTCGAAGTACCCAAGTACTAAATATCATCGAGGAAGATCAACTCTGCGAAAATGCCGCAGTGGTAGGCCGCTACCTTCTGGATCATCTTGAAAGCTTTGGCAAACAGTATGAACAATTGAGTAATGTACGAGGCCGGGGTTTGCTTTGCGCCTTCGATCTGCCAAGTACTGAGCTCCGGAATAAATTTATAGATACAGGCCTCAAACATCAGGTGATGTTTTTAGGTTGTGGGAAGCAGAGCATACGCTTTCGGCCGGCATTGAACATGGAAAAAAGTCACATAGACGAAGGCATGCACGTTATGGAAAAGATACTTCGTGAATTATAGTGACGATTGAAACACACAAATGAAGAACAAAAGAATAAACATCGTTATCGGTGTACTGGTATTGCTATTGGTGGGTTGGATGATCAAAGGAACATTCACACAACCGGGCATTGAAGACCTTAAAAGCGGCTTTAAAGAAGTAGCACGATATCGAAATGACAACAACACAGGCCCCATACAGTATGTATTTGCCGTGACCATGAAAGACACCTTATCTTCAGAAATGATCACTTACGGCAATTTCAAACCCCACCATAAAGGTGGGAACACTAAAGTTTACTTTTTCCTGGAAGGCAGCAAAGTACCTACAACGGTTACCGGAGGCAAACAAAACTTCTCCCCCGCATTCAACAGCTCCTGGATCAAGTTATATGAAAAAAGTGCAATGGGTAACGTCAGCTTAACAGATAACCCCAGCCAGCAGTAACCTACTTCAGGTTGAATATGTCATCCACACCAAGCAGTTTGCGGGAGGTAAAGCCTTCTGCAAACGTGGCACCGATAGATTTTCCAAATTCCCTCGCACGTGCAAGTACACTCTCAAAAAACTCAGGGGAAGAGATGTAGGTTTCCGCTTCTTGGTGGTCTGGATTATAAAACTGTGTTTTAAAGGCCTTTATGGAAGCGATCTTCTGATCTATAAACGGTGTAATATCTACAATGATATCGGGTTTAATGTACATATCCTGAATATACTGCAGGCTTAACCTTGGTCGCCAGGGTTGTTGAGGGATCCCTTGAAGCTGTGTATCGATCTTTACCAAGCCGGATAGGAAAATGGAATCATTTACCAGGTCTCCTGCCCTTCCATGATCCGGATGGCGATCACGAAGTGCATTGCTCAAGATAATTTCCGGTTGATATTTACGGATCATCCGGATGATCTGCAGCTGATGCGCTTCATCATTTCTGAAAAAGCCATCGCTTATACCGAGGTTCTCCCGGGCATGCAGGCCAAGGATCTTCGCTGAATCTGCAGCTTCCAGATCCCGTGTTTCTGCGGTGCCACGAGTACCGAGCTCGCCCCGTGTCAGGTCTACGATCCCTACCTTTTTTCCCGCAGCAATATTCTTTAAGATGGTTCCTGAACAGCCCAACTCTGCGTCGTCGGGGTGTACAGCAAAAACGAGTATATCTAGTTTCATGAATTCAATGTGTATACCTGGCTACAACAAGCGCAGGATTTTCTTTTTAACTTTTGAAGCCAATGGCTTGGTAAATGGAAGGAAATAGTCGACAAGCTCCCCATTCTGATTGATCAAATATTTATGGAAGTTCCAGCGCGGTGTTGATGTGAGCGAGCCGTTCAGCTTCTTGTCTGCCAGAAATTTAAACAGGGGATGTCCATGCGCACCACGGATCATCATTTTCTCAAATATAGGAAAGGAGACCCCATAATTTGCCTGGCAGAAGTTGCTGATTTCCTCACCCTCTAGGGGCTCCTGCCGGCCAAAGTCATTGGATGGAAATGCCAGGACTTCAAAGTTTCTGTCCTTATAAGTGTCCCTAAGTTCCTGCAGTTCCTGCAGCTGCGCCACAAAACCACATGCAGAAGCAATGTTTACGATCAAAAGAACTTTCCCTTTATAGGTATCTAAATTTACGTTGGTTCCATTTAGCAGGTTTACCTTGAATTGGTGAATACTTTGAGGCTGTTCTATCATGCTTCTTATCTGTAATAACCCGAGGAAGCAATGATCGCTTCAATATCCCTATCCTCCTGTGGGTCGTAGGTGCTCTTCAAATTATGTCCCACAACACGTGCGACCGACTGGTATACAAATGCGGTCAAACCGCCTTTTGTTTGTTTAACGATGTCAAATGTAGTACGTCCGAGCTCCCGATCCACAAGTTTTGTCAATATTTTTCCCTGCGTTATGGTAAGTTCTTTAATTTCTTTGTTGAACATCTGCTTGATCTCAGCATCACAAGCCTTGATCAGCTTCTTCTGTTCCTTTTTATTGCTGGTTAGCGCAATATCTTTCTCCAGCTGCTCATAACGTCGCTTGGCAAACAAGGCATAAGGCATTACTTTCAGCACATTATAACGCAAGCGGTTAAAAGCGGCCCGTTCTTCTGGAGTCTTGAAAATCCTGACGCCATAGATAGCAACTTCATGAAGCGGTATCCAGGGAATCATCTCGCCATCGACGTTTGTTCCGGCCACTTTAAGTGTGTCATTCTTACCTCTTGGGGGAAACTTTACCTGGTCTGTAAGCTGCGCAGAAGCGTTTTCCGAGCCTGTAATAATGACAATCAGCAGAAAAATTAACCTATAAAATTTCATAAATTTATAATCCCACAAAGTTAAACCTAAATAAATATACTAGGTTTGGCATCAGCACTTTAATTTGTTAATAGATTGTCAGATAGCATACCATCTATCCGAATATAAGTGTTTAATACATAATGAAATCCGATACTACGAAAATAATACAAATGAAGAACACGTTGGTGATTGATTTGGAAGCTGAAAAACAGGAAATCCTGAAAAGATACCGTGCCCTGCTGCGTGCGTGCAAGCCGACCATGCAAAGGGGTGACAAGAAGGAAATCCGTAAGGCATTTGACATGGCACTGGAGAGCCATAAAGATATGCGCCGGAAATCTGGTGAACCCTATATATACCACCCTATCGCCGTTGCGCAGATTGCTGCGGAAGAGATCGGGCTGGGTACAACTTCCATCGTCTGCGCATTGCTGCATGACGTGGTGGAAGATACCGACATGACCCTGGAGGATATTGAAAGGGAATTTGGTAAAAAGACGGCTAAGATCATCGACGGACTCACCAAGATCTCCGGGGTATTTGATTATAACAGCTCTCTACAGGCAGAGAACTTCCGTAAGATGTTGTTGACCCTTGCTGATGATGTACGGGTGATCCTGATCAAACTTGCTGACCGTTTGCATAACATGCGCACCATGGATTTTATGCCGCGGCAAAAGCAACTGAAGATTGCTTCAGAAACCATTTACCTGTATGCGCCCCTGGCCCACCGCCTTGGGCTTTACGCCATCAAGTCTGAACTTGAAGACCTTTCCATGAAGTATCTGGAGCCAGATACCTACAAATACATTGCTACGCAGCTGAATGAAAAGAAAGCCGAGCGTAATCTCTTCATCAAAAACTTTGTAGAGCCAATCCGGGAAATACTGGAAGAGCAAGGATTGAATGCTGATATTTACGGCCGTCCAAAATCCATCCATTCCATCTGGAACAAGATGAAGAAAAAGAATATCCCTTTCGAAGAGGTATATGATCTTTTCGCAGTAAGGATCATCCTGAAAAGCGCACCTGAACAGGAAAAGGCCGAATGCTGGAAGGCGTACTCCATTGTTACGGATCTTTACCGCCCGAACCCCGACCGGTTACGCGACTGGGTGTCCTCCCCTAAAGGAAATGGTTACGAGTCCCTGCACACAACGGTAATGGGTCCTAAGGGGCAGTGGGTAGAAGTACAGATCCGTACCGAGCGTATGAACGAGATTGCGGAGAAAGGTTTTGCGGCACACTGGAAATACAAAGAATCCAGTTCTGATAACGGCCTTGACCAGTGGATCATGAAAGTGCGTGAGATGTTGAGCAATCCTGAAGCGAATGCACTCGACTTCCTGGACGACTTCAAGATGAACCTTTTCTCTGATGAGATCTTCATCTTCACACCTAAAGGTGCTTTAATACAACTACCACAGGGTGCTACAGCCCTTGACTTTGCTTTCGAGATCCATACGGACGTGGGTGCCAAGTGTATCGGTGCAAAGGTGAACCACAAGTTGGTACCACTTTCCTACAAGCTGCAGAATGGCGATCAGGTCGAAATCATCACTTCCAGCAAACAGACGCCGAAGGAAGACTGGCTGAATATCGTAGTTACTGCAAAAGCCAAGTCCAAGATCAAAAGTTCACTCAAAGAAGAGAAACGGAAGATTGCAGAAGAAGGTAAGGAAATGCTGGAGCGCAAGCTGAAGTCGCTTAAGATCACCTACAATACGGACAACCTGAATAAGCTTAGCTACTTCTTTAAACTGCCTTCCACGCAGGAACTATTTATCTCTGTAGCCCAGGGTAAAATAGAACTTAAAGACCTTAAAGACTATGTAGCCAGCGAAAAAGAAATTGAAAACCGTGGTGCTGAACGCAACGACAATCAACAGATCGAAGCATTATTAAGCAAGGTTAAAGGCCCGGAATCAGATATCCTGCTTATTGGTGAGGACATGCAGCGCATTGACTATACCCTTGCCCCTTGCTGTAATCCGATCCCTGGTGATGATGTTTTTGGCTTTGTAACCATCAATGATGGTATAAAGATCCATCGTACCACGTGTCCTAATGCCGCACAGCTGATGGCCAATTATGGCTATCGTATTGTGAAAGCCAAATGGAATAAACAGAAAGAATTAACCTTCCTAACCGGCCTGCACATCATTGGTATTGATGATATGGGATTGATCAACAACATCACCAAGGTGATCTCCAATGATTTCAAAGTGAACATGAGATCCATTACGGTCGACACCGACAACGGTATATTCGATGGTTCCATAATGATTTATGTAAATGACAAGGAACACCTGGATAAGCTTATTCAAAATCTGCTGGAAGTAAAAGGTGTTACTGGTGTGACCAGATTTGACGCTTAAAGTATCAATAAATCTAAACTTTATCTAAAATTTGGTACCTTTGAAAGGAGTTTAAAAAGTATGTCAACAAACCACAACAGCGAGCTGGTAAGGAAGATTTTCGAAGCTTACCTTGAGAATAAGAGTTTGAGAAAAACCCCTGAACGCTTCGCTATTCTTGAAGAAATCTATTCAAGGGACGATCATTTCGATGTAGAAACACTGTATATCCACATGAAAAACCAGAAATACCGGGTTAGTCGTGCTACAGTATACAACACCCTTGAATTACTGGTTTCCTGCGACCTGGTTACCAAACACCAGTTTGGTAAAAACATGGCTCAATTTGAAAAATCTTACGGTTATCACCAACATGATCACATCATCTGCATCGACTGCGGTAAGGTGGTGGAATTCTGTGACCCACGCATTCACCAGATCCAAAGTATGGTGGGCGATCTTTTAAAGTTTGATATCAAACATCACTCTTTAAATCTGTATGGCGTTTGCTTCGATTGCAAAGCCAAGTCACTTCCGGTCGTGAATGCCGATGTTCAACACGCAAATTAATTTATAAATATAATCTCACTAATTTTTAATAATGACGCAAGTAGACGTGCTTCTGGGCCTGCAATGGGGCGATGAGGGCAAAGGTAAGATTGTGGACGTGCTAAGTCCGCAATATGATTTAATCGCTCGTTTCCAAGGCGGACCAAACGCTGGTCACACTTTAGAGTTTGATGGCAAAAAGTTTGTATTGAACACCATCCCGTCGGGTATTTTCAACGAGAAAACCATGAACCTGATTGGAAATGGGGTTGTGATCGATCCAATTATTCTAAAACGTGAATTGGACAATTTGAAAGCTGCAGGTCATGATCCGGTAGCGAAAAACAAATTGGTTATCGCCAGAAAGGCACACCTGATCTTGCCTACCCACCAGTTACTGGATGCTGCCAATGAGCAGAAGATGGGAAAGGACAAAATCGGCTCTACACTAAAAGGTATTGGCCCGACTTATATGGACAAAACTGGTCGTAACGGCCTGCGTGTAGGTGACACTACCCTTCCAGACTTCAGAGAGCGCTACAATAAACTTGTACAAAAACATAAAGAGATCCTGTCTCACTATGAGTTCGAGTATGATCTTGCAGAAAAAGAAGCAGCTTTCTTTGAGGCTATAGAATACATTAAAACCATTCCACACGTAGATAGCGAACACTTCGTTAATGGCTACCTGAAAGAAGGTAAGACGGTGTTAGCAGAAGGTGCGCAAGGTACATTACTGGATATCGACTTTGGTTCATACCCTTTTGTAACTTCATCCAACACCACTACTGCCGGTGCTTGTACCGGACTTGGTATTGCACCAAACAGGATTGGTAGCGTTTACGGAATCTTCAAAGCTTACTGTACCCGTGTTGGTGGTGGTCCTTTCCCAACGGAACTTGATGATGAAACCGGCGAAACACTTCGTCAGGTAGGTCATGAATTCGGTGCTACAACCGGACGTGCACGCCGTTGCGGATGGATCGATATTCCTGCCTTGAAATATGCGATCATGTTGAATGGTGTTACAGAACTGATCATGATGAAAGCTGATGTTCTGGACGGTTTTGACACCATTTATGCTTGTACACACTACGAGTACAATGGTGAAACGATTGACTATATGCCTTACGACATCATCTCGATCAAACCGACACCAGTGTTGAAAGCTATTGAGGGTTGGAAAACAGATATCACCAAAATCACCAAAAATGAGGAGATTCCTGCAGCCTTGGCCAACTACATTGCCTTCTTAGAAGCAGAACTTAATGTGCCGGTGAAGTTTCTTTCTGTAGGTCCAGACAGGGTTCAAACCTTAACATTATAATACAACAGAAATATTAAATTTGAAGGGTGGTTTTTGACCGCCCTTTTTTGTTTATCCGGAATTTATGCGATTAACAGAAGATTTTAAACACAAAGCACTACGCTGGGCTGATGGCTTTTCGTACTGCTGTGTTTTGGATTCGAACGGCTATGCCGACCCTTATGGCAAATTCGATCTGCTGATTGCTGCAGGGGCCCGGGTGCTCGTTGAAGACGAGGGCGGTAATGCTTTCAATCGGCTCCGAGAATGCTATGCATACAATAGGGACTGGTTATTCGGTATTTTTGGGTATGACCTGAAGAATGAGCTGGAATCCCTGCATTCAACCAACGCTGATGGCCTTAACTTTCCCGACCTATGTTTCTTCAGCCCTGAACATCTGATCATCTCAGAAGGCGGAAAGTTACGGGTTGCTCTCGGGAGTACTGAAATTTTGGAACATATTGATCAGACTGTTCTCCCAGCACCTCCAACAAGCGACCGGAATATCAGGATCCAGCCCCGAATAGCAAAGCCCCAGTATCTGGAAAAAATTCAAAAGCTACAGGGGCATATCGCCCGTGGTGACGTTTACGAGGTAACCTTCTGCCAGGAGTTTTATGCAACTAACACCGCCATTGATCCACTTGCAACATACCTACGCCTGAATGCGAATTCCCCTACCCCGTTTTCTGGATACCTGAAACTGAAAGACAAGTACCTGCTCTGCGCAAGTCCGGAACGCTTTCTACGCAAACAGGGAGCAAAGTTGATCTCGCAGCCGATTAAGGGAACAGCAAAGCGAAGTAAGGATCCCCTGGAAGATGAGCACATCAAAGCTAAACTAAAGTCCGACCTCAAGGAGCAAACGGAAAACGTGATGATTGTAGATCTGGTACGGAATGATCTCACCAAAAGTGCGGTTCCTGCATCTGTGCAGGTGACAGAGCAGTTTGGGGTATACAGCTTCACACAGGTACATCAAATGATATCAACCATCACCTGTGAAATTGATCCGGAAATAGATGTTATAGAAGCGATCCGCAATACTTTTCCAATGGGGTCAATGACCGGCGCACCTAAAGTGCGAGCCATGCAGCTGATTGAAACATATGAAGAAAGCAAACGGGGCGCCTACTCTGGCGCTGTGGGATACCTGAGTCCTGAAGGGGACTTCGACTTCAACGTAGTCATCAGAAGTATGCTTTACGCAAAAGATCATCAGTATCTCTCCTTTCAGGTTGGAAGTGCAATTACCGCAGCATCAAGTCCGGAGAAAGAATATGAAGAGTGCATGCTGAAAGCTTCAGCAATCATAGAAACGATAAAGGGACCACAGTAGCAGTCCCTTTATACTTTATTTAACCGGTTTTCCCGTTGTAGATTTATAGTATTTCTGCGCTTCCGGCAGGTCCTTTTGGATCTGAGCGATCCTGGTATTATCTGCAGGGTGCGTGCTCATCCACTCAGGCGGTTTGGAACCATTGCTGGCAGAAGCCATACGCTGCCAGAAAGAAACGGCAGTTGCAGGATCATAACCCGCCATTGACATGAAGATCAATCCAAGATGATCAGCTTCAAGCTCTTGTTTTCTGGAGTTTGGTAAAAGTACACCAGCTTGTGCACCGATGCCATAAACCTGATTGATCACGGTCTGTGTTGTGGCAGATTGGTTACCCGCAGCAGCACCGATCAAACTTCCAACACCTTCCGCAACTGCAGCTTTAGAAGCTCTTTCCGAAGAATGCTGTGCAATAGCATGGGCAATTTCATGACCCATCACCGTCGCTAAACCTGCATCATCCTTCGTTACAGGCAGGATGCCGGTATATACGGCAACTTTACCGCCAGGCATACACCAGGCATTCACCTCATCACTCTTGATCAGGTTAAATTCCCAATTAAAGCCTTTGATCTGCTCTGCATAGCCATTCGCATTCATGTATTTCGTTACTGCATTGGCAATCTGCTGGCCGATTCTTTTTACCCTGGTGGCATCTGCATTATTCAGAACCGTTGTTTTAGGATCCTTAAGCAGTGAATTATAACTTTGAGCAGCGGCAGATTGCATCTCCGTTTCACTCACAAAACTCAAGCGATTTCTGCCGGTCAAGGGCACTGTAGAACACGCATTCGCGAACAGCAGCACTGCAAGAGCAAGGCCTGATAGTTTCATTTTTTTCATTAATGTTTGATTTAGTTGTTTTTGCTTTTGAACAAATACACTTTGGATTCTTTGCCTTTTAACAGTCGTTCGAGGTTCTTCTGGTGCGTGATCAGGATGAGCACGCAGACGCACATACCATAAAGGACCTCCGATTTAACGGAGGAGTGAAATACGAACACAATGCTGAGCGGGAAGGTAAATCCAGCACAGATTGAACCAAGTGAAACGTATTTTGTAACCAGTAAAACAACGGTAAAGACCAGAACGCAAAGCATAGCTGCCGGGAAGTTAACTGCCAAAATCATTCCAAAAAGCGTAGCAACGCCTTTACCACCCCTAAAGCCGGCAAAAATTGGAAACAAGTGGCCCATCACTGCGGTAACGCCGAGCGCCAGTTCATAGTTGATAAATTGCGAAGAATTATGCGGCCCAGTTACGGAAAGTCCTATAAAATACGCCAGTTTGGTTGCCGTGTAGCCCTTTGCAATGTCAATGATCATTACAGCAAGGCCTGCCTTTTTACCAAGCACACGAAAAACATTTGTTGCACCGGCGTTTCCACTACCGTACTCCCGAACATCGATACCATAAAAGGCACCGCCGAGCCATACCGCAGTTGGTATGGACCCAAACAGATAGGCCAGGATCACAGCAGAAATAGAATATATCGATAACATTCTTAAAACGCCTTTAAGCTCATGTCTAAACTTTTCACGGAATGCGTTAATGCGCCCATAGAAATATAGTCTACACCGGTTGCTGCGTATGCCGGAATCTCAGACTCCACAATGCCGCCCGACGCTTCTGTTTTGTATTGCCCGCCAATTCTTTCCACTGCCTTTTTAAGTGCATCAGGTTTAAAGTTATCCAGCATAATCCGGTTAACCGATCCGGTTGCCAGCACTTCTTCCAGTTCTTCGAAGTTGCGAACTTCGATCTCGATCTCCAGCTGCTTCTGCTTTTGTTTCAGGTAATCATTTGCCGCATGTATCGCATTTGCGATGCCCCCGGCATAATCTACATGATTGTCCTTAATCAGGATCATATCATAGAGTCCAATACGATGGTTTACACCGCCCCCGATCTTAACCGCAAGCTTCTCTAAGTATCGCAAACCAGGGGTGGTTTTACGGGTATCGAGCACCTTGGTATGGTAAGGCTCCAGTACCTTCACGATGCGGTTTGTTTTCGTTGCAATGCCGCTCATGCGCTGCATACAATTTAATACCAATCGTTCGGCCAGTAATATAGAATGGGTGTTACCTTCAACCGTAAAGGCGATATCACCGAATTTTACTTCAGCGCCGTCTTTCAGGAAAACATTGATCTGTAAAGATGGATCGATATGGTTAAAAATCGCCAGGGCAAGCTCCAGCCCTGCAAGGATACCCTCTTCTTTTATAATGAGTTTCGCTTTGCCAACCGCATCAGCGGGAATGGTAGAAAGCGATGTATGATCACCATCGCCAAGATCTTCGGCGATGGCATTTTTGATGAATAGCTCTATAATCTGTTTGTCCAAAACATTAATATTTACCCAAAAATAGCATTTTTAGCGTAATACAGCTAAGTTTTGTCACCCTCTATTCTCAACTCGGTGATTAGAAATTCCCCCGAGGTCTTTTTGAAAGTAACCGTAACTCTGTATTTAATCGTTTTAGTAAGTACAGACAAAATACCGATCTGATAGTTTGGATTTGTATTGATCAAATGAATGACTGTAGAATTTACAGGCATGTTTTTATTGAAGAAGTCTCTTAAAATTTGCTCGGCTTGCGCCTTAGAATAAGTATCTGTTTCCTCGGCAATATTTAACTCGATAGAAGCATTGAAATGCTTTGCAATTTCTTTGGAATTTCCGGTACGGAAATGGCCTGAAACTTCACCAACAAGGTTACTCTGGAATTGTAAGGGTATTAACAAGCCAGTAATAACGAAAAGAATTGGAAGAAGTGACCTGATCATGTTTAATTTTCGCTAATATAAGCTTTACCCCACAAATTATGCCATCTGGCCTTCACAAAATGGATTTCTATAGTTCAACAGAACTCAATTGCTTTATATTTGTTGAACAAGACCAGAACTTTCTTACAAAATAAAAAGAAACAAATGAATAATAAAAAAGTAATGCTCCTGATTCTTGATGGCTGGGGTTACGGTAAACAAGATGAATCTGATGCTGCCTATGCGGCAAATACACCTTTCTTTGATTCGCTGTTAAAGACCTACCCCAATTCAAAGCTTGAAGCTTCAGGTGAAGCAGTGGGTTTACCCGCAGGACAGATGGGCAATTCTGAAGTTGGACACATGAACCTTGGTTCCGGAAGAGTGGTTTACCAGGAACTTGGACGTATCAACAAGGCCATTTCTGACCGTACTTTATTTTCAAATGAAACCTTGGTGGATGCTTTTAACTATGCAAAAGCAAATCATAAAGCCGTGCATTTCATCGGATTGGTATCTGATGGTGGTGTTCACGCCCACATCAACCACCTTAAAGCACTCTGTGATGCCGCAAAGGAAAGTGAAGTGAACGATGTTTTTGTACATGCCTTTCTGGATGGCCGTGACACGGATCCGAAGTCGGGGCTGGGCTTTATTAAAGATCTTAACGCGCATCTAGCAAATTCCACAGGGAAACTTGCCAGCCTAATTGGCCGCTACTATGCGATGGACCGCGATTCGAGATGGGAACGGGTGAAATTAGCGTATGACCTGCTTACTAAAGGTACCGGCCTTGCTACACAGGATCCTGAAAGTATTATCGAGAAGTCTTACGAAAATGGCGTTACCGATGAGTTCATCAATCCGATTGTGGTAACCAACAACGACGGTTCGCCGGTGGCAACCATCAAAGAAGGTGATGTCGTGATCTGCTTCAACTATAGAACCGACCGCGGAAGGGAAATTACCTCTGCTTTAAGCCAGACAGACTACCCATTATTTGAGATGCACAAATTGCCGCTTCATTATGTAACGATGACAGCATATGACGAAAGTTTCTCGAATGTGAACGTGATCTTCACCAAAGATGATTTAACTGAAACCCTTGGTGAGGTACTCGCCAGGCACCATAAAAACCAGATCCGCATTGCGGAAACGGAAAAGTATCCACACGTAACCTTTTTCTTCTCAGGCGGCCGTGAGCAGGTGTTTGAAAATGAAAAACGCATCATGATCCCATCGCCGAAGGTTGCCACCTATGATCTGCAACCCGAGATGAGCGCGCAAGGCATCACAGATGCAATTACGGAAGAACTCGGAAAGGGCTGGGCAGACTTCATCTGTCTAAATTTTGCCAATCCAGACATGGTAGGCCATACCGGTGTATTTGATGCCGTAGTGAAAGCTGTTGAAACAGCTGATCGTTGTGCTGAAACTGTTGTAAAGAAAGGTATTGAAAACGGCTACTCTTTCATCCTGCTTGCTGACCATGGAAACAGCGAGTATATGCTGAACGATGATGGTTCGGTAAATACCGCCCACACCACTAACCTGGTACCATGTATACTGATCGACAATGATTTCAAATCGATCAAAGATGGTAAGCTGGGCGATGTTGCACCGACGATCTTAAAAATTATGGGCATCGAACCGCCTGCAATCATGACCGGAAACGTATTGGTGTAATGAGGAAGTACGCCTTGCTGTTTGCCGGTTTTTTATTGTCCTGCGGAACACCCGAGCAGGAACAGCGTAGCACAAAGCTCGAATACTTTGATCTAAAAGGCTATTTCAGCAAAGAAGCGGCTTCCTTAACCCGTCGTGCAAACATGGTTGACAAGACCGTGATTGTCAATGACAGTGCCGAACGAAAGCAGGTAAAGATCAGCAATTGGGACAAGGAACTTTCCGCATTTGTAGATGCAGACATCAATAAAGCGGCATGGAAAGGCGCATTCAACACCAGAACGAACGAGGCTGGTTTACTGTACACTTCCACAAATGAGAAAGTGCCTGTTAAGCGCCTGCAGATTTTCAAAAAGAACGAAGCCATAACAGGCATCGTGATTGTTCTGGAAAACAGCAACTACTTATATCGTTCATCAGATACGCTGCGTTACTATCCCGACAGCCTATACGAGATCAAGAAGTCACAGCAAATTAAGCTGATGTCTCCCAAACGATACCAGATTACAGGAAAATTATAAAACCAGGGCCGCGTTTATGACGTGGCTCTTTTTATTTTAGGCCGGCGCGAGGTTGTATAGTTTAAGCCGGGATAAGAAATCGAAAGTGTATAGCAAATTTTGATTTAACAGCTGAACACGTATAGCTATATTAGGACAAGACAAGGATAGGACGGCTTCGGATCAAACGCACACCTGACCCACATCAAACGCACATCACACGCACATCAACCGCACAGAAGATGTGCGTGTAATGTGCATTTGGTCTATGTTTAATCTGGTGTTGGTATGTGTTTGTACCAACACAAAAAAGGCCACCCGTAAAAGGCAGCCTCAAGGTAAAATGGGAAAGGTCTTTTATTTCAAGCTTGCAATTTGTGCTTTAACGTATTTTGTCAGATCAATGATGTCCTTACGTTGCGGCTGCAAGACCAGAATTTTCTGGAAATCGGAGATCGCGTTATTGAACAAAGTGTTGCAGGCAGCCTTATCCGCTGATTTCTTAATCTTAAAGGATTTAAAAATCGCATAGTCTTTATAGGCGATGCCGCGGTTTTGCAGTAATTGCACATCTTCTTCACCGTTAAGTTCAAGCGCTTTGCTGAAATCTTTGATCGCAGACAAGTAGAAATTATCGCGCATGGTGTTCAGCGATTCCTTCGGATCGTTAGCAATATTCAACCTGCCTTTGCCTCGGTAATAATATGCAGAATTATCTGTAGGCTTCAATGCGATCAGTTTGCTATAAGCCGTAATGGATTTCTCATATTCTTTGCACTGGAAGTAAGCGTAGCCGAGTAATCTTGAAACATTCGGATTATCAGGACTTTTAGCTTCAGCCTTTTCAAGGTGCGTGATTGCTCCTTTGAAATCATTCTTCATCATCAGCTGCATTCCGAGGTTATAATAACCTCCACCCTGACCAAAACTATTAACAGCTGCACTAAGAAATAAGATGATTAAGGTCTGTTTAAGATATTTCATTAATTATAAATAAAGATAAGTTGGAACGCTAAGCAAGGAATTGTTCCCCGTTGGTAGCAATATTACACTTAACGCTTAATATTTCAAAATATGTTAATTTTGGAATATTTTTTAGAATTCGGACTTTTTAACAGACTATCGCTTTTATTCTTCTTTGGCATAAGAGTTGAATTTAATGTTCTCACTACGAAATCTAATATTATCAAACGACACACTGTCATACTGTCGTTTTTAAAAGAGCCTAATTTAATGAGTATAAAAGATCAATTTGATTTTAGTAATGCACTTCCAATAATAAATGAGGATACCGAGTTTTTTCCTTTAATGTCCCAGCAGGACGAGGATGATATGAACGGTGAAGATACCCCTGAAGTATTGTCCATTTTACCATTGCGGAATACAGTTCTTTTTCCGGGAGTCGTAATACCAATAACTGTTGGGCGGGATAAATCAATCAGGTTAATTAAGGAAGCATATAAAGGTGATCGGATTATTGGCGTTGTCTCTCAAAAAGACGTTTCTATTGAAGATCCAACTTTCGAGCAGCTTAACAGCGTAGGTACCGTTGCCCACATCATCAAGCTTTTGCAAATGCCCGATGGTAACACGACGGTGATCATTCAGGGTAAACAACGTTTTAACCTGGAAGAACTGGTACAATCCGAGCCCTACATCAAAGTTAAAGTTACCAAGTTTGCCGAAGCCAAGTACAAAAAGGATAAGGAATTTAAAGCCTTGATCGCCTCCATCCGGGAGATGTCGGCGCAGATCATACAGCTTTCTCCCAATATCCCGAGTGAAGCAGGATTGGCACTGAAGAACATCGAAAGTACATCGTTTCTGATCAACTTCATTTCTTCAAACATGAATGCCGAATTGGCCGACAAGCAGAAAATGCTGGAGATGGCCAATTTGCGCGACCGTGCGGAAAAGGTAATGGAGCTGCTGACCCTTGAACTTCAGATGCTGGAACTTAAAAACCAGATCCAGTCCAAGGTTCGTACCGATCTGGATAAGCAACAAAGGGACTATTTTCTGAATCAGCAACTTAAAACCATTCAGGAAGAGTTGGGTGGCAACTCCACCGATATGGAGTACAATGCGCTTGAGGCCCGCGGAAACAAGAAAAAATGGACTGCGGCAGTCAAAGAGCATTTTAACAAAGAGCTTGAAAAGCTTGGGCGGATGAACCCTGCAGCGCCAGACTACTCGATCCAGATGAACTATCTGGAGTTGTTGCTGGACCTGCCATGGAATGAATTTACAAAAGACAATTTCGACTTAAAACGTGCGCAGCGTGTGCTGGATAAAGATCATTTTGGTCTGGAGAAAGTTAAACAGCGCATTATAGAATATCTTGCCGTATTGAAGCTGAAGCGCAATATGAAAGCGCCGATCATCTGTCTGGTAGGCCCTCCGGGCGTTGGTAAAACCTCGCTCGGTAAATCTATTGCAAAGGCGCTGAACCGCAAGTATGTGAGAATTGCCCTCGGCGGTGTTAGAGATGAGGCCGAAATTCGCGGTCACCGGAAAACTTATATCGGCGCAATGCCGGGCCGAATCATTCAGTCCTTGAAAAAGGCCGGGGCAGCAAACCCGGTGTTTGTATTGGATGAGATTGATAAAGTTGGTTCCGATCATCGTGGTGACCCATCTTCTGCTTTGCTGGAGGTGCTGGATCCGGAGCAGAACAATGCTTTCAACGATCATTATGTGGAGGCCGATTATGACCTTTCTAACGTGCTTTTTATCGCTACCGCAAACTCCCTTAACACCATACAACCTGCGCTATTAGACCGTATGGAGATTATTGAGGTTAATGGATATACGATCGAAGAGAAAGTGGAAATTGCCCGTAAATACCTTTTACCTAAACAAAAAGAACAACATGGTATTAAGAGCAAGGATATTGTGCTTAAACCAGGATTGATCGAAAAGGTGATTGAAGATTATACCCGGGAATCTGGTGTACGCTCCTTAGAGAAAAAAATCGGATCCCTTGTTCGTGGCGTTGCGACGAAAATCGCCATGGAAGAAAGCTACGAACCGACCTTGACCAGTGAAGACGTGGAACGCATTTTAGGTGCTCCGGTATTTGATAAGGATCTTTATGAAGGTAACGAAGTTGCCGGTGTGGTAACAGGTTTAGCATGGACCTCGGTTGGCGGCGACATTCTCTTTATAGAAGCGAGCTTGAGTCCTGGTAAAGGAAAATTAACCTTAACCGGTAATCTTGGTGATGTAATGAAGGAATCGGCAGTGATTGCACTGGCTTACCTCCGCTCCCATGCGGAACAGTTTGGCATCGACTACGAGCTTTTTGACCACTTCGATGTGCATGTACACGTGCCGGCAGGTGCTACGCCGAAGGACGGACCATCAGCGGGTATTACCATGCTGACCGCCTTAACTTCCGCATTTACGCAGAGAAAGGTTAAACCTAATCTGGCGATGACCGGTGAGATTACGCTTCGAGGTAAAGTGCT
The DNA here is from genome assembly GCF_059278965.1 of Pedobacter sp. NEAU-ZC8. Classification (NCBI taxonomy): domain Bacteria; kingdom Pseudomonadati; phylum Bacteroidota; class Sphingobacteriia; order Sphingobacteriales; family Sphingobacteriaceae; genus Pedobacter; species Pedobacter sp. NEAU-ZC8. Next base: position 30,060 of record NZ_JCAJXC010000011.1, on the reverse strand, counting down.
TCCCGTTGGTGGTATCAAGGAAAAGATCCTTGCTGCTAAACGTGCGAACATCAAGGAAATTATCCTTTGTAAATCGAACAAGAAAGACATCCTGGAAATTAAAGAAAGTTACATCAAAGACCTTACTTTCCACTATGTGACGGAGATGCGCGAGGTGATTGATTTAGCTTTGACCGCTGAGAAAGTGAAAAACGCACAGGATCTTACGGTGAAAAACAAAAAACAAGACTAATATCAGCATACAAAAAACTAAATTAACCCGGATTTCATCCGGGTTTTTCATTTTATGGCTAAAAGCAAGTTTCTGGCATTCACAATTGGTGTTTTCCTTTTAGGATTTCAAGCGAGTGCCCAACAGTACAAACACGAAGTTGGTTTCCAAAGCGACAATGATTCTTATTTGGCGCAGGGGTCTGACAGATACTATACCAATGGTTTATTCTTAAATTATCGCTTTGCAACGGATGAGCGGAAATTGAAGCCAGGCTTGCAAAAGAAGATTATCGAGTTGTCTGCCGGGCAGATGATTTTCAATCCACGTTCAGGCTTTCGCCCAGACCCTGCCACTCAGGATCGTCCCTTTGCAGGATACCTTTACCTTGGTGGCGCAATGAGCTGGTTCCGCAGCGATGAGCAGATGTTGAAAGCGGCAGTACAGATCGGTACCACAGGACCGAATTCACTGGCACAAGATGGACAGGAATTACTGCACCGTACCATAGGCTTTTACGAACCGGAGGGCTGGGATTACCAGATCAAAAATGAGGCTGCGGTAAATACATCGGTACAGTATGTACGACTGTTACAAAGGGCAGAAAATACAAAGACAGATTTTAGTTTTGAAGGCTATGCTAATGCAGGCACAACCTTTAGCGGCGCTGGTGCAGCGGTGCTTTTCAGGGCAGGGAATATGGAACAGCTGTTTAACTCCGCCAGCTATGATGCAAGGGTGGGTACTGCAGGTTCAACGGTTAGTGGACAAAGGCATGAGCTTTTCTTCTATGCTAAACCGCAGCTTAATTTTGTAGCGTATGATGCTACCGTACAAGGCAGCATGTTTTCGAACAATAGTCCGGTTACCTATGGCGTTAAACCTGTTGTCTTTGCGCAACAGCTTGGCGTCAACTATAGTACCGGCAGACTCAGCCTGGATTTCAACGTGATCTTTAAAACCAAGGAGATCAAGAGTTCTGCTTCTGCGCACCAATTCGGAAGCATCACGGCCAATTACCGGTTTAATTAACCAGGAATATCGAGGTTGTAGAACCGCTCGGCTGCCTTAAAACAAGCGCGGCCGTTTACGCATTTCCTTTTTAAGTGCCGTCGATTGTTTATTTTCCAATCTTTTGCGAATAACCGCTTTCGGCACTTTGGTCGGCTTTCTCGGCTTCTCAACTTTAAGTGCGTTTGTGATCAGCGCCTGAAGTTTTTCAATTGCGGTTTCCTTGTTTGCCAACTGACTTCTATCCTCCTGTGCAATGACATGCAGGTTCCCTCCGGTGTCAAGGCGGTGCGCCAAACGGGTCATCAATAGTGTTTTCTCCTCCTCCGACAGGAAAGCTGCTGCAGGGATATTCAGGATAACCTCCACCTTGCTAGACACCTTATTTACATGTTGCCCGCCTTTACCCCCACTTCTGGAAGTCTTAAAAGTAACGTGCTCTAAAAGTTGCTGTCTCTCAGGAATCATGAAGGTAAAATTAAGTTTTATTGAACAATTTAGACTGGAAATTGGGCAAAAGCTTAACTTTGCAGCAATGAGAAAGAATCTGGTAGTAGCGATTGATGGATATTCGTCCTGCGGTAAAAGTACATTAGCAAAAGCATTAGCAAAGAAACTCGGACTGATCTATGTAGACAGTGGGGCGATGTACCGGGCGGTTACCCTTTATTTTCTCAGAAACAACATTGACGTAAATGACCCGGCAGCGGTTACGGAAGCGTTGAAACACATCGAACTAAATTTCCACTCCCGTGATTACGAGTCCCACATTTCTTTAAATGGCGAAGAGGTGTCTGAGGAAATCCGTCTGATGCCAGTATCTGAACGGGTGAGCGAAGTTTCTGCAAACAAAAGTGTACGTGTGGAGATGGTTAAGCAGCAGCAACGCATGGGTAAATCAAAGAACATTGTTATGGATGGCCGGGATATCGGTACCGCAGTGTTTGTTGATGCGCAGGTAAAGTTGTTTATGACTGCAGATCCAAAGATTCGCGCGGAAAGACGTTTCAACGAGCTTAGAGCAAAAGGAAATACTGATTTGACGCTGGAAGAGGTATTTGAAAACCTTGCACACCGCGATTATGCAGACACTACACGTAAGGAAAGTCCGCTGGTTAGAGCTGAAGATGCAATCATATTAGACAATACCGAACTCTCTGAACAGGAGCAACTGGAATTTGCGATCAGCAAGGTGCAACCTTTTCTGGCGGAACAACATTAAAAAGCGACAAAGTTCCTGGTATTTTCAGTACATATTCCACATCGGGTGTTAATTGTTAATAAGTTCTAAATCAAGAACTTTATTATATTTTCTTTCATTAAAAATAAATATTTCTATCTTTGTAGTCCCTCACGGGAAAAAGGAGATTAAATTTTTAATGGCAAAAAAACAAGTAGCAGAAAAAGAACTAGAGGCTAAAAAAGCCGAATTCCAAGGCGCAGACGCTCGTCTGTCCGAGAAAGAAAACATTGAATCAGAAGCTGATACAGTGTCGATCGAAGCGATCAAATCATCATTAGCGACACCAGATCAGGATTTTGACTGGGATGCAGACGACAAAGCATTCGGTAATTACACAGAAGAAGACCGTCAAAAGTTTGAAAGCATGTATACCGATACTTTTAATCAAATCAATCAAGGTGAGATTATCAGTGGGATTGTTGTATCTATCAACAACAAGGACGTTGTATTAAACGTAGGATTTAAATCTGACGGTTTAGTATCAAGTTCTGAATTCCGTGATATGCCGGATTTAAAAATTGGCGATACAGTTGACGTTTTCGTGGAAGCCCCTGAAGATGCGAACGGCCAGTTAATTTTATCTCGTAAAAGAGCTAAAACTCAACGTTCATGGGAATCTATTAATGAAGCGCTTGAAAACGACAGAATCATCAACGGGTTTGTTAAAAGCCGTACTAAAGGTGGTCTTATCGTTGACATCATGGGTGTTGAAGCCTTCTTACCAGGATCTCAAATTGACATCAAACCTATCCGTGATTACGATATCTACGTAGGTAAGACAATGGAATTCAAAGTTGTTAAAATCAACCACGAATTTAAAAACGTTGTAGTTTCGCACAAAATCCTGATTGAGGACGATTTAGAAAGTCAAAAAGTTGAAATCGTTTCTAAACTTGAAAAAGGTCAGGTATTGGAAGGAACTGTTAAAAACATTACTGACTTCGGTGTATTCATCGACTTAGGTGGTGTAGACGGTTTACTACACATTACTGATATTTCATGGGGCCGCATAGAGCATCCGAAAGAAGTATTAAGTTTAGACGAGAAGATCAATGTTGTTGTTCTTGACTTTGATGACGAGAAAAAACGTATTGCTTTAGGTCTTAAACAATTGACTCCACACCCTTGGGAAAGCCTTGACGCTAACTTAACTGTTGGTTCAAAAGTTAAAGGTAAAATCGTTACTGTTGCAGATTACGGTGCTTTCTTAGAGATCATTCCAGGTGTTGAAGGATTGATTCACGTGTCAGAAATGTCATGGTCTCAAAACCTACGCAGCCCTCAGGAATTCTTGAAAGTTGGTGACGAAATCGAGGCTGAAGTACTTACTTTAGACCGCGACGAGCGTAAAATGAGCTTAGGTATCAAACAATTAACTCAAGATCCTTGGCAAAATGTGGCTGAAAGATATCCAATCGGCAGCAAACACACAGCAGTAGTTAAAAACATGACTAACTTCGGTGTATTCGTTGAAATTGAAGAAGGTATCGACGGTTTAATTCACATCTCTGATCTTTCATGGTCTAAAAAAGTTAACCACCCTAACGAATTCACTAAAGTTGGTGATACCTTAGACGTAGTTGTTCTTGAACTAGACGTAGAAAGCCGTAAATTAAGCTTAGGTCACAAACAATTAGAAGAAAACCCTTGGGATACTTTCGAAACCATCTTTACCCTTGATTCAGTTCACCAGGGTACAGTTGTGAAAGTAACTGATAAAGGTGCTGTTATTGCTTTACCTTATGGTGTTGAAGGTTTCGTACCTACAAAACATATGGCTAAAGAAGACGGTACTACCATCAAAGCTGAAGAAACCAATGATTTTAAAATCATCGAGTTTAACAAAGATGCTAAACGTATCGTTGTATCTCACGCCCGTATCTGGGAAGAGGCTAAAGCTGAAGCAGTTGCTGAAGAAAGAGCTACCAAGAAAAAAGAAGCTAAAGCTTCTAATACAGCAGTAAAGAAAGTTAAAGATTCTGTTGAGAAATCAACTCTAGGAGATTTAGATGTTCTTGCTCAATTGAAACAACAAATGGAAGGTGAAGAGAACAAAAACAAACAATAAGTTCTCCTAATCTCTACTTAGAAAAAGCTATCCAATCGGATAGCTTTTTTTTTGCTATAACGGTTTGTTTTTGAGAAGTACAGCTGCCTCCATTAAGAAATAGCTGGTCGACCGGACAGCCTGTTGGAGCGTACATCAGAACACTAAATGAGGTTCCAATTGCCTTGAATTGAAAAAAGCTATCTGGTTAGATAGCCTTTCTTTAATCCGATATTGAAAGGTGTGAAGGTTTAGCGATTAGGGAGCTTAGATGACAATTAGCAAAGTAGTACCATCATTAATAGAAATAGTAGCTCTGTAGTCCTTTAAACTTCTCGTAGTTGCCGCTGTTCCTGAAAAAGGATTGGTAACCTATACTCGCCTCTGTGGTGCCGCTGGTATTGGTATAGTTAAGCCTGGACGTTGTTGCGTCATGACTGATCGCTAGGCGAAACTTCTCTCCTGATCTGCGGTTTCCTAAATCTACAATAAACGACAACACAATCGCGTCTGGTCCACCCTGCCCTGCTGTTCTGTACCAAAGTCCGGTATTGAGGTTACGATATTTAATTTGCGCTCCAAACGTGGCTGAAGATAACTTCTGCTGCTTGTGATAAATTATAGATGGAATCAGAAATGCACCGTCGTAATTGGTATAACCCGCATTGTAAACCAGCGGGATCATGTAACTGGCATTTACCGACATACGCACCGGCAATTTGGCTTCTGCGCCGCTAAATGACTCGTTAGGTTGATTGATGTGGAAAAATGAAGCACCTACCATCATGGATTTGTAGACGATGTTGGTTCCACCTGCAGCATCAAAAAAGAACTTGTTCGAGACATCAGGAAGTTCCGCCGCGGAAACACTACCTGGGATATAACCCAGCCGCATATCGATCTGATCGGCAAAGACAAGCTTGTTCCAGGTAATGGATCTGTTTGTAAAACCAGCCTGGATGCCGAAGGATGCGATGAAGTCATCTCCGCCTACGCTGTAGGAATAGGTGGCGGCAACGTTGTTTTTTACCAGGTACGCAGTACCTTCACTACTGCGGTTAAATAGCAGGCCTACCCCACCGCCAAAGTCAGGTATGTTAAGGTCGGCTGAAGCAGTCATGTAATTCAGGTTTTGTGACATGCCTGTAAACTGATTCCTGTAAATGAGGTTAAGCCTAAGGTCTCCTTCGAACTGGCCTGTGAGGGCAGGATTCAGGTAAATTGGGGCATTGAAAAACTGGGAGTATATATGATCTTGCGCCTGGCTCTCCAGCGAAAGAAAACTTAGACAAGCCATTAAGATCCGGCTGAAATTATTCTTCATTGTTATCTTATTAAATTAATAGAACCGGTACGCTTAGGCACAGATCCATTGTAACTCATGCCTTTCCATGGCATCTTGTTGATAAACTCAGCATCGATCTTCCAGATGTAGGTGCCTTGTGGGACAAGTATCGACTTGTATGTGCCATCCCAGCCTTCTGCTGGCCTGCCGTCTTCCAGCTTATCTGTCTGCCATAGCAATTCGCCCCATTTGTTGAAGATGCTCAGCCTATAGGAAGCCAGTCCAGATCCTTTGGCCCTGAAGGTTCGTAGCTCCTCGGTACCGCTATTTGGCATGAAGGCGTTAGGCACGAACAGGTAGCCTGGTACACCTACGATCTTCACCGTTTTACTCATCTCTGTATAGCAGTTGAACTGGTTGGTGACTCTTAAGGTAACTTTGTAACTGCCGGTGTCTGGATAGGTGTGTTTCGGACTTCTCGCGTTAGAGCTTGTTCCATCGCCGAAATCCCAGGTCCAGCTGTCCGGATTGTTCTCACTTTCATCTTCAAACTGGAAAGTATAGTTCGGAATGTTAACGGTTGTTCCCGGAACTACGTTAAAGTTCGCCACTGCAGGCGGAATGATGTGGATGTACTGATTGAAGACCCTGGTGTTGCTGCAGCCAAGCGAATTGACAGCAGTAAGCGTTACGGTATAAAATTCCTGATCGCCAGTGTAAACATGTTCAGGCTCAAATGCTGTAGAAGTTGTGCCATCACCAAAATCCCAGACGTAGGATATTCCGCCTACACTTTGATTTTTGAATTTCACATTTAGACCAGGACAGCCCTGTACCTGATCTGCAGCGATCTGCAGCATAGGTTGGTCATAGACCGTGATGGTTTCTGTTGTTGTAGTATCAGAACAGCCGTTAGATGCGGTAAGTGTTACAACATAGATTCCACCTTTAGTAAAGGTGTGGGTAACGGTTTCCGGAGCAGTACGCGTAGGTCCTGCTTTTGTGCCATCGCCAAAGTCGTAGATATAGGAAGTAGCACCGCTGGAGTTATTATGAAAGTTCACGGTAAAAGGTGCACAACCAGCCAGCTCATTGCTGTTTACCACCAGTTCTGGTAGTATGGTGTTTGGAGAAACGCGGATGGTGTACTTGGTTGGCAGACTCCTGGTGCAACTGTTTTCTGTGATCATGGTTACCTCGAATTCTTTGATGCTGCCGGATACAAAGGTGTGCGTTACTGGAGAATTATCTGTTTTCCGTAGCGGCGGTGTACCATCGCCGAAATCGAAGTAGTAGGTATTGCCGGTTCCTGGTGAGGTATTCGTAAATGTCACAACCATCGGCGAACAACCGCTTGTTTTGCTAGGTGAAAATACCGCCCGAGGCAATGCTTTCACGAGTACCTCTGAGGTAAAGGTGTTCTCGCCGCAAGCTGTTTTTACCGTAAGTTTTACCGTGTAGGTGGTGTCCCGCCCTGCTGGATGTTCCGGGTAAGATACCGCTGCTGTTGGATTAGCAGCATTCGATTTCTGCCCGTTGCCAAAATCCCATTCAAAGCTGGAACCTGTCAACGCAGGTGTGGTATTACGGAAAGTTACTTGTGCCGGGCCGCAGGATTCTTTAAGGTTTTGCGTGAAGGAAGCTTTGACAGTTTGCTGTGTGCTGAATACATGGGTCATGCTATCGGTTGTACAACGGAAGGGACTACTTACCACCAGTTTGATATTGATGAAAGTGTTGTCGGTGGTTATGGTATAGTTTGGAAAGCTGATGCCTGTACCAATCAGCACATCATTTGCATACCAGGAATATACATCATTACGGTCTGGATAGGCCTTGGCAACAACGTTCTGAGCGTTGATTAGAAAAGGTGCACAGCTTTTATCGGCAACAACGGTAAAGTCTGCTATGGGCTTGGGATTCACCGTTACGGTAACCGGATTACTGATGCTTTGGAAAGGCCCGGAACAGATATTGGTACTTACCAGACGCCTGAACGAGGTTGACACCGGAAGTATTCCAGGCTGGTAGGCCGGCAATACTGCGGCATCGATGTTGTTCCAGGTCCTTCCACCATCAATGCTCGACTGCCATTGGTATCTGAAGTTTCCATCTCCTCCGGTAGGTACAGAACCAGTCAATTGCATTGGGGCAAAACCCTCGCAAACTGCTGGCACGTTTTTGAGGATGTTGTTTTCAAGTGGAGGTAATACGGTGATTTTAACCGGCTCGCTTGTGGACGAGCAGTTCCCACCCGCTACATAACGTCTGAATAGCTGCGTGTCTGTGAGCGTGAGTTTAAGGTCTCTCTGGGTCTGATTTGGAACCACGGCCCAGGTAGCCCCATTATCCATACTACGTTCCCAAACGTAGCTGTACCCTACCAATGTAGATAGATCATTTCCGGTAATGGTGATCTCCTGTCCACTGCAGATCGTGGTTGTGCTGCTGGTAATTGTATTTTGAATGTTTCCAACAGTGGCGCTCAGGGTGAAAGGAACACCGGGACAACCGTTGTTTACCGGGGTGATGGTGTAAGTTACCACGGCATCTACATTTGGATTGGCGCTAATCAGCACGTCGTTAATCACGTTTCCAGTTCCGGAGGTAAAGCCAGTAACACTTGCAGGGCCTGTGGCGGTCCAGCTATAGGTCGTTCCCTCTAGGTTTGAGGTGATGGTATAGTTCAAGGGCGCATTGTTACAATTTGCAATAGCGGCCGGGCTGGTGATGCTTGCTTTTGGTCTGATGATCACCGTTATGCTACGTTCAATCACTGCGCAAGGTGCGGCCAGGGTTGTTGTAGCGCGAAGGATCAGTTCTACCCTGCCGGCTGCCCGTTCCTGGGCAGTTGGGATATAATTGGTGACCAATGCATTACGGCCAGCACTGAAGGTACCGTTACCACCAACCCAGGTGGGGGTAATCACATCACCCGTAATCACTGCATTTAAAGCAATCAGATCATCGTAACAGATCTCATTGATTGGTTGTATCTCTATGGTTGGGGATGGAATGAAGGAGATTTTCTGAGTCTTGGTGACAGTTCCACAGCTGTTTGTGTGTGTTACCGACACGGTGTAGGTTGCATATTCCAGAAATTTGATGTTGGGGAACTTTGTGTTTGGAGTGGAAGCCTCAAATTCATGTTCACCCCCGGTAACCGTCCATGTGTAGGTTCCTTCAGTTTCTTGTTGTGTGCCGGAAAACTTGGTTAAGGTAGGTCCTGTTACACAGTCGCAGAACTTATAGGTACCCAGACTGCAAAGCTGAACATCTGGCGAGAGCGTTGCAATAGGTGTACTATTCACAACAATGGTCTGCTCTTCGGTAGCAACTTCTCCGCAGGATGCGGTAAGTGCAACTAGCTTTATTTTGTAAATGCCTGCTGCGTTAAAGCTGAATTCAGGCGATTTGCTTGTGGCTGATGTACCATTCAAATAGCTTACAGGACCTCCGGTGATCTCCCATCTGAAGCTGTTGTTTGTATTGCAGCTTTCATCAATAGAAGAGGTGTTGTTCGGTTTGAATACGGTGCCGACACATGCTGTAGCACCAACTTTCCCGTCGATGTTGAAGCTTGGCTTTGGCGGGTTTTGCACACAGATGGTCCAGGTGTCTTCGCTTGGACCGCAGGAGCCAACGTCATTGGAGACAACCAAGCGCACCTGGTATGTTCCGGTAGTCGCAAATCCCGAGTAGACAAAGGATTCCTTGTCGGAAACGAGTTTGCCGTCCAAATACCACCTGTACGTCATTCCAGTTGAACAATTCGTATTCGTACCTGATACACTTTTACTAGTAAACAGCACTTGTTTACTTACACAAACAGCTCTAATTTGAGCCGTGTCAATCTTTGCCACCGGCTTAGCATAAATCTGTGCGTATGAGGTCACTGGATTTGAAATTGTAGAACAAAAGCTGTTTTGAGAGGTAATCGATATTTTGAAGGAGTTAGCTAGTCTTATGCCTGCACCTAAATCGATCGGTGGCTCACCGCATGAAGAGTTTTTATAATTATGCGTTAGCACACCATTCAGTCGAAGAACTTCTGCATGTGTGAAGGTGCTTTCTTGTTTATCACCCCAGTTGACTCTATAGACTGAACCTGGAAAATTATTCTGAATTCCCCCATTTCCGCTAACTGAAATTGCAAAAATAATATTAACCCCGGTGCCAAGAGCAGGATCAATACATCCCGTCTTTTCTCCACTTATTGGACTTACTTGTGTTTGTTGGTTCAACAAGAGGTAGGACTTATTTGATTTAATGGTTTGTCCGCCCTCTGTTCGTGCAGAACTCACCCGAATGGTGTAGTAATCTTGAGCTACTCCAGTCAGATCATATCCAAGACTACTCAAGGGTACGGACCCCGTGGCTTGTGTGACTTCGTTTTTATAAGTTAGTGTTTGAGAAGAAGGTGCGTTGGCTGCAATCCCAAATAAGATTGATTTATTATCACCGGTACTGGTTCCACACCAGCCAAATGCATCTTGCCCCAGGGTAAGATTAGCAGGCGCAGTGACGCCCGCAACGGGTCCCTGTGCAGCCAGCACCTGAACAGGCGTTGAAAACTCATGTATGAGTTCAGGACTGCTGCTTTTGATTCTCAGCCGGTAAGCAGTTCCCGGTGTAGCATCTGTGGGAATAACACCATTGATAAACCTGGAAAAAAAACCTTCATAAGACCCAATCAACTTTTCATTCTGGAAGTTACCTGTGGCATCAGAAAGATATAAAGTGAAGGTATTGTTTGATTGAAAATTGGTCGTTCCTGCGGAAAGTGGGTTCGGAACGGTGATATTACTTCCCCTTCCATAAGGTCCGGGATCAACTTGCTCAGTGTTAACTTGTGCGATTCCCAACATGGGAAAAAATGATAACAACAGAACGACTAATGCGGGTAGTTTTTTCCTCATATTTCGCAACGAAATTACAAACAATATAACGAATACAACAACTACTGTAAGTTTATTGTTAGGATGCAAAAACAAAAAATTGCAGCTGATGAGGCGCTGATATTGAGGTGATCTTCAGATAGTTTAGATCATTAACCATTGAACATGATTTTATCGTTTCAGTTATGAACATCGTGGCGTTTTCTGCCTATCTATTTAATAGAAACAAAATGTATAATTGCGAATTCTTGTCCAAGTAATCAGGAACTGGCATAGTTTTTTCTAATCACAGATGTTCACACACAAAGATTCTCAGAATTGCACAAAAAAAGCCCGGCGAAATCGTCGGGCTTGTGCATTTAATAAAGTTTTCTTAGGAGTGTTCGTTATGCATTTATCGCTTTAACACCTGGCAATTCTTTTCCTTCCATATATTCCAGAAGTGCACCACCACCTGTTGATACGAAACTAACCTGATCTTCAAGACCGAACTTCGCGATTGCAGCAGCAGAATCACCACCTCCAATAAGCGAGAAAGCAGCATTTTCTTTCGTGGCAGCAACAACGGCATCAGCGATAGCGCGAGTTCCGACAGCGAAGTTATCCATCTCAAACACGCCCATCGGACCATTCCAAAGTAGCGTCTTAGAATTCTTGATGGTTTCCGTAAAAAGTGCTACGGTCTTTGGACCAATATCAAGGCCCATCCAGTCTGCAGGAATTTGTCCGGAGTCCACGGTATCTTTGGCAGCATTGTTATCAAATTTATCAGCAATAACTGTGTCGATCGGCAGGATCAGGTTAACACCTTTACTTTTAGCTTTTTCAACAAGTTCAAGACAAAGCGGCATTAGGTCTTCTTCCAGCAGCGAGGTACCAATTTCACCACCTTGTGCTTTTGCAAAGGTGTAAGCCATTCCACCGCCGATAATCAGGTTATCCACTTTGTTCAGCAAGCTCTCAATAAGTAGGATCTTGTCAGAAACCTTTGCACCGCCCATTATTGCAGTAAATGGTTTATCTGCACCTTCATTAACTTTCTCCGCATTTTTAAGCTCTTCAGCCATTAAGTAACCGAAATACTTCGCTGTAGGGAAAAACTCCGCAACAATCGCAGTTGAAGCGTGTGCACGGTGTGCTGTTCCGAATGCATCATTTACATAAACATTTCCAAGCTTCGCAAGCTTTTCAGCGAAGGCGCGGTCACCTTTCTCCTCTTCCTTGTAAAATCTGAGGTTCTCTAAAAGCAACACTTGTCCAGGGCTAAGGTTCTTAGCTTTATTTAAAGCCTGTTCACCAATACAATCATCTGCAAATTTAACTTCGATATCCAGCATCCTCGAAAGGTCACCTAAAATATGTTTAAGCGAATATTTCTCTTCAGGTCCACCTTTTGGACGCCCTAAGTGCGACATCAGAATCACGGAACCACCATCATTGATGATTTTGTGGATGGTCGGCAAAGCAGCGCGCATCCTTTTATCATCGGTAATATTGTAGTCCTTATCTAAAGGAACATTAAAATCGACCCTTACCAGTGCCTTTTTATCTTTAAAATTACATTGATCTACTGTATTCATATGTTGTTTAGTTGTAGTGACATATTATAATGTGCTCCAATTCCGGAGAGCTCATATTCTTCTGAGAGGATTTCGAAGTTCAGTTTCCGGTAAAAACCTAGTGCCGAACTCCTGGCGTTGCACCAAATATAAGCAGCACCCCGCTTTTTCAATTCATCTATTGCAAACTTTATTACCGCAGCGCCATATCCTTTGCCGGCATGCTGTGGTTCAGTTGCCATACCTCTTAGGCGATAGCCACCCGGCCCAAGCGCTGGGAAATCTTCCTCGAAAATAGTAGCAACTGTGACGATGTTTTCATCTAGGAAATAGCCGAGGTGGAAGCCATGGTGATCTGTCGGGAAAATGCATTGTTCGAAAGGCATGTTCCCTTTTAACACTTTACTCCTCAGCGGAAGTGTTTTCTCAGCGTTGATAAACTTTATCATACTCTTCGATTTTTTGGATGAGATCAACCAGTCTGGCGGAGTATCCAGACTCATTATCATACCAGCCAACAACCTTAACCAGGTCACCTACGATAGAGGTTAACTGTGCATCAAAGATACATGAATGCGTATTATCAAGAATATCTACCGATACGATCGGATCTTCCGTATATTCCATAATATGCTTTAGCTCATTAGCTGCAGCCTGTTTGAAAGCAGCATTTATTGCTTCTATTGTTGTTGGACTTTTAAGTATGCAGGTGAGGTCTGTCAATGAACCATTTAAAACAGGAACGCGCACCCCGGCCCCGCCCAGCTTACCGTCAAGGTGCGGAAAAATGTTTGTAATTGCCTTCGCTGCTCCGGTAGTCGTTGGAATAATCGATGCTGAAGCTGCCCTAGCTCTCCTGAGGTCTTTATGCGGAGCGTCATGCAAACTTTGGTCACCGGTCATAGAATGGATCGTGGTGATGTAGCCGTCTAAGATCCCCCAATTATCGTCAAGGATCTTGATCATCGGAGCAACATTGTTTGTAGTACATGAAGCGTTTGAAAGTACCGGAGACTGCAGATCCACCAGGTGATCATTTACCCCTAGTACAACCATAGGAATATCTTTATCGGATGCAGGAGCAGATATGATCACCTGTTTTGCCCCTGCCTGGAGGTGGCGTGTAGCACCGGCCTGGTTCGTGAACTTGCCGGTTGATTCTATCACGAGATCAATTTGCAGGGCTTTCCAGGGCAGCTGCTCAGGATCTTTTTCCGCAAAGATCAGGATTCGTTTACCGTTTACAATTATAGCTTCATCATCATAAGTAACCTCACCCTTGAAGCCACGGTGTACGGTGTCATATTTAAATAGATGCGCTAAAGTGGCGGGATCGGTAAGGTCATTAATTGCAACAACATTCAGGTCACGTTCAATTGCAGCTCGCAGGAAGTTGCGCCCGATTCTGCCGAAACCATTTATTGAGATATTCATATTCAAAATTCTAGGTGGTAAAATTACCCCATTTTCTCCTATTCATCTCTTTGAACGAGTGGTTTTCTGTATTATTAACGATAAGAAGATAATTAGATGAATTGTTTAAGCTTCCTAAGCTTCTTAAAAATAAGGGCAGCAGCCGGAAATGGCAGTTGATTGTAAACCATTGCCCGATAGTCGTTCCCAATTGCGCTCAGCACACTTCGTACATTCCGGTTGCTCATTCCGCCCGTTCTCATATGCACAATGAGCTGATCCAGGAAAACAGCCCTTAGCCGATGTTTAAAGAAAAATCTGAGTACGAGATCGTAATCTGCCGCAGTGCCGAGCTGAAGCGAGTATCCTCCATAGCGCATAAAGTATATTTTTCTGATAAATAAAGTCGGATGGGCAGGCATCCAACCAAGCTTTAAATCTAGCCGGCTTAATGCATTTGAACGCCATTTTCTATTTATAATCCTGGTATCATGTCGATTCACGTAATTCAGATTTCCATAAACCGCATCGGCATCATGCCGGCTAAGAAAAAGTACCATTTGCGAAATAACTGTGGGACCAGCGAGATAATCATCAGCATTTAGAACGCCCACCAATTCGCCACTTGCCCAGGCAATGCCTTTGTTTAAGGCATGATACATACCGGTATCAGGCTCGGACACATAGTGCGAAACTTGATCTTCATATTTTTTAATGATCAACGGCGTACGGTCGGTAGACTTTCCGTCTATGATAATGTATTCTAATTCCTGGTAATCTTGAGCAAGTACCGACAGGATACATTGCTCAACAAAGTCTTCACAATTGAATACAACAGTAATCAAACTTACTTTCATAAATGTTAAAATATTAATTTCTATGTAATATAGTTTTTTATTAAATAATAATTTTACATTGTATTATATTACCAACCAGATAGTATGCAATCAAAACACGCTCAACTTTACCAGGTCCCTTGCATTATTTGTCTTCTCTTGCCATTACTAACATCATGTGGGTTTGTCAATCGGGACGTGATACTCAAGACTCCATTTGATGCAGACACCAGCAGAAAAGCTTATGTAGTTCCAATTCCTCCCAATCCGGAGGATTACTATAACCTGATCAAACCCGAGGATGAACTTGCCATTGCGGACCTGCAGGACATCACAATTCTAGTTAGAAAGGAGAACCTGAGGAACGATCTAAAAAACGACAGCTACGCCACCTTCAAAGTAAATGCATCTGGTGAAATCAATCTGCCTTTGATTGGGAAGGTGATGGTAGCTGGATTGAACCGGGTGCAGGCAGCGGAGTTGATTGAACTTAAGTACAAAGAAAAGGAATTGAAAAAACCCTTGATCGACGTAAGAATAAACAACCTGTACGTGGTGCTACTCGGCGAAGTAGCTAAACAAGGGAAATACATCATCAACAGGGAAGATTACGAGCTAATCGATTTACTGGGAGAAGCAGGTGGTTTAACGTCTATTGCAAACAAACATCTGGTCAAGATCATCCGAGGGGACCGGATAAACCCGGAAGTTATCATCGTAGATCTGGCGGATTATGCCTTTTTGAAAGATCAAAAGCTAAGGCTGAAATCAAGAGACATCATCTATGTGGAACCCCGGTCAGCGGCATTAAAGGCGCACAATGCACAGGCATATACCACCTTTTTCCAAATCGGTTTTGTACTGCTTAACACCATACTACTGATTATTAACTTATCGAAATAATGGAAGCTGGAGGAAAGATATGGCATGAGAATACCCTGAGGTTCAGCTACCGGCGAATATTTACGATCATTTATAGTCGTTGGTATTGGCTCCTCGCAATGGTACTCTTAGGCTTGACCCTGAGCTATATTTACCTGAACTTAACACCTAAATCATACGCAACGGAGGCAACTTTAAAGTTTGAAGAAAAGCGGTCGGAAATATCAGAGCTGATTAATGTTAGAAACGTATATGAAAGAAGCAACAAGTTACAGTCGGAGCAATTTGTCATTCGCTCCCGTGAAGTTCTGCTGAATGCGGCCTCAAGCTTGAACTATCCTTTAGCCTTTTACAAACAGGGTTATATCAATCATACTGAACTGTATCCCTTGATTCCCTTTAAAGTTATTGTTCTGAAGTCCCCTGAAGGAGATCTGTCAATACGTGATTACCGTGTTACACCAACTGAAAGCGACCGCTTTGTTTTGACTTTTCGACACCATGACAAGCATTTTAAAAGGACCTACAGGATCAATAGAACCTTAGCAATCGGGAATGTCGAATTCATGATAAAAGATCGGTTTAAACCCTCACAAATTGGCGTTCACTACAACCTACATTTCAACACTCCAGATGAGTTACTAACCAGGATTAACAATGGACTGGCGATGACAGAAAACAAGAACACCAATATCCTAAGTTTTACCCAGACCGATAAAAATCCTGCCTTTGCGGCAGACATACTAAATGCGATCCTAAAATCCTATATCAATTATGACCAGCGACAGAAGACGCAATCCGCTAATCAGACAATCTCGTTTATTGACACCCTACAGCACAGATTGGCGCAAGTAGTTGGCACATCCGGAACAGCTTTGGAGCGGTTTAAGACGAGTTCAAAAATGATAAATGTTTCAGGCGTTACAAACCAGGCTTTGGAACGATTGGAGACATCAGAACGGCAGAAGGCTGATCTTGATCTTCAATCACTAAAAACAAACCTGCTTGTTAAACAACTGGCTTCAAAGGACCTATCTGCTACGATCAGCTTTGATCTTCAGGACCTTAAAGATCCCTTCCTCAGTAACCTCCTCACCCAGTTTAATGCGCTATTGTTAAAAAAACAAGGTCAACTGGGTACCTATAAGGCCGGTTCAGAAACAGTGGCAGACACGGAATCACAGCTTAGGATTGTTCGTCAATCGCTGATAAGTAACCTCGAGGCCCAACAGCAAAAGAATACGGAAGCAAAGTTGTTCTTGCAAAAACAGCTTGCGAGGAACGGCTCCGACTTAACTCGGCTGCCCAACGCAGAAAAAGATTTTGTCAACCTACAATCTACATTTGAAGTTAACCAAAAAGTATACGCCTATCTCAACCAAAAAAAGTTAGAAGCACAGATAAGTCGGGCATCCATCACACCAGCCGCGACAATTGTCAATAAAGCGACCGCCCAGTTCAAACCGATTGCACCTATAGATCGCAACGTCTATAAGATGGCGGTTTTGCTTGGGTTACTTGCTGGAATTATGTTAATCTTCCTTGTCCGGGCATTAAACCCATACATATTCGACCGTGAAACGCTGGCGCAGCTCACAGACATCCCGATCATTGGCATCATCCGGAAATATCCTGCCGCACTGCCTTCCGCGGAAAAGCTTCTCTTGCCATACGGCGATACCATGTTTGCAGAATCTGTCCGTTCCTTGCGTAGTAACATCAGCTTTCTGGCACCTGATGTCGAAAGAAAAGTCATTTGTATCACTTCAGAAACATCCGGTGAAGGTAAATCCTTTAATGCCTTGAACCTGGCCCATGCACTTTCGCTGATTGACAAGCGTGTGATTGTAATTGCCGCGGACCTAAGAAAATCAATTCTACATCGGGCGTTTAATGCGGATAATCAGCTTGGACTCAGCAACTACCTGTCCAACCAAGCCGAGATAGCAGAGATCATCATCCAGCACTCAGACACACTCTCCTTTATCAGCGGCGGACCTGTGCCACCTAATCCCTCAGAATTACTATATGGGCAGCGAATGTCAAACCTGCTGGCAACGATCAAATTAACTTACGACTTCATAATTATAGACTCTGCGCCGATCGGATTGGTATCGGATGCTATGCCAATGATCAAAGCTGCTGATGTAAACTTGTTCATCATCCGCGCGGGCGTGTCCAGGTATCATGCTGCGAAAGTGCCTGAACGACTTTCACAGGAACTGGGCTTGAAGAACTTTCACATCGTACTAAACGCGTTTAATCAGGACAAGCTGCATAGCCCGTACTACAGGCACAACCGTTACAAAGATTCAGAAATACCAGAAACCTTACAGGGCTATTTAGAAGGTACTGGCAGGAAGAAATGGTGGCACAGGATCAAGTCAAAAACGAACTGATATGCTTTTTCTTACACTCGCAACATTCAGCCAAACCGGTGGTGTACAGATGGTCTGCAGATCGATGGCCAGAGCCCTTCATAATATTAAAATGAAGAAAGCTGGGTTATTTCAGGTGCTTTCACTGTGTGACAGCCCGCACGATTCGAACAACAAATATGTACCTGCAAGTGCATTTAAAGGCTTTTCATACCAGCACTTGCGATTCTGTGCTTACGCTTTGCGGCATGCAGCTTCAAGCGAAGTCGTTTTGCTAGGCCATGTCAATTTGCTACCCATAGCCTGGTTAATCAAATGCCTTTGGCCGCGTACAAGGATAATTCTACTTGCACATGGAAAAGAAGTCTGGGGCAAGATGCCGCGCTGGAAAGCCCGCTTCATAAACCAAAAGACTGAAGTCTGGGCAGTGAGCAGGTTTACAAAAAAGATGTTTATGACAAAACATCAGGTTAGCCCGAAGAAGATACACGTATTGAATAACTGCCTTGACCCCTTCTTCCTGGTGCCACCCCACTTTGATAAGCCAGTCTACTTGCTAGATCGCTATGGCCTGAAGCAGCACCACCAGGTATTGCTTACCCTAACCAGATTAGATCGCTATGAACACGATAAGGGCTATGATCTGGTGCTCGAAATCCTCCCGACACTACTGGAAGAGTTTCCAAGCACGATATATATTCTGGCGGGGCGGCCCTCTGCGGCAGAGCAGCAACGTCTTCGTTCGAAAGTAGATGCTTTACAACTTACGGGGGTCGTCATAATGCCAGGGTTTATTCCAGAAGAAGAACTCACAGATCATCATCTACTAGCGGACACCTTCGTGCTGCCCAGCAGTAAAGAAGGCTTTGGGTTGGTTTTCCTGGAGGCAGCGGCTTGCGGCAGTAGCATCATTGCAGGCAATAAAGACGGTACCATGGATGCTGTCATGGAGGGTGCACTTGCCACCCTTATAGATCCTGGTTCCAGACTGGAGCTAACCGCTGCGCTACGAAAGCATCTTACACGAACGTACAACGATACTGCAGCTACCCTTCAACAGGATCGTGTAACCCGGCGATTTTCATTTTCAAAATATACAGCTGAGGTCGAGGAATTATTAAACCGGATAAACACATATAAGCAAGTAAAGACATGAACATTCTCATCATCATGAATCCTGGAATACCCGTGCCCCCTGTCAAATATGGCGGTATAGAACGCATTGTTTACCTACTGGCGAATGCCTATCACGCCAGCGGACATGCGGTCACTTTACTAGCCGGTCCTGGTTCCAGCTGCACTGGAAAAACCATCCATTTTGGAGCGAACAAACTCAATCGTTCAAAATGGGTGATCTGGAAAGAAGTCCTTTACGTCTGGAGGCATATAATCGAAAATAGAATATACCATACGCCAGCTAAGGGCAGATATGATGTAATACACAACTTCGGCAGACTGCTCTACCTATTACCGATGCTGCAGCAGCGAGTTGTAAAAATCATGAGTTACCAGCGGAAAATTACCCTGAGGAACATTAAGTTGCTCCGCCTAATGAGCCCAAAAAACTTCTGGTTTACTGCCTGCAGCGATCAAAACCGCAGATTCTCCAAAGATTTATACATGCAGAACCATGGCAGTAAATCAACTAGTTCCAGCAAGTTCAACAACTGGCGAACAATCTACAACGCAGTGGACTTTTCTAAATACGAGCCCAGCTATACGGTTGATGATGATGCGCCGCTAATGTTCCTGGGTAGACTGGAGCAAATCAAAGGTGTACACATAGCCATCGAGGTCGCTAAAACCACCAACAGAAAGTTGTGGATCGCCGGAAATGTTCCGGATAGTCCAGATGCAATCCGCTACTTTCAAAACCAAATTGCCAAGCATATTGACGGTATTCAAATCATCTATCTCGGCGAACTTGACGACCAGCAGAAAAACCATTACCTGGCTAGATCAGCCGCATTGCTGTTTCCCATAGACTGGGATGAACCTTTCGGCATTGTAATGATCGAGGCTATGGCATGTGGTACACCGGTGATCGCCTTTAACAGAGGCTCCGTACCAGAAGTTGTGACCCCAGGCGAAACAGGCTTTATTGTAAATGGCACCGGCGAAATGTGCAGTGCCATCCAGAAGCTTCAAGGAATAAATCGTCTAGACTGCCGGTATGCTGCCATGGCAAAGTTCGACATCTCTGTGATTACCCGTCAGTACCTGGCTTTAGGAGAATCACACCATTAAAGGTCAAATCACATAAACCACAAGATAACCAAACTACAAAGCGGATCTATGTATTACAAACATATTGTGTTGATCACTAGTGGTCAACCTGCAACAAATCCCCGGCTCGTGAAAGAGGCGGATTGTTTAACTGCTCAGGGGTATCGTGTCACCGTACTCTACTGCTATTGGAATAAATGGGCCAGCCTTGCAGATGTTGCCATCATGCAAGGACGAAAATGGAAAATCATTCGTGTAGGTGGTTCCCCTACAGAAAGTCCGTTAACATACATGACTTCAAAGTTAATTCAAAAACTTGCCTTTTGCCTATCCAGAATTCCTTCGAACAACAAGGTGGGAGTTTATGCGCTCTCAAGGGCTACTTTCCCCTTAGTACAAGCGGCTAAGAAAACGATCGGCGATTTCTATCTTGCGCATAATTTAGCAGCTCTTCCGGCAGCAGTTGAAGCTGCCAGGGCGCAGCAAGCTGTGGCCGGCTTTGATGCTGAAGACTACCATCGCGATGAAACAAAGGCCAACCCCTCAAGTTTAATCCGCCAACTCAAAGTGATGCTGGAAGACCGCTACATTCCCCAGCTGGATTATTTCAGCACAAGTAGTACGGCAATAGCTGACTTATATAAATCCCATTATCAATATCAGCCAATGGTGCTGAGGAATCTTTTACCCTTAGAGCCACTGCCATTTAAAAAGGAGCTGCCTGATGGCCCAAAAACATTGAAGCTTTTCTGGTTCTCACAAACCATCGGACCGAACCGGGGCATTGAACTGATCATTGAAGCACTCAAATACCTGAAAACACCACGCTATGAGTTACACTTGCTCGGGGAACCCCGGACCGGTTACCTCAAACAAATCGTTGATCTTGCAGCAACGCATGGTATACCTCCAACTAAACTGCATTTTCATCCCCCTGTACCTCCAGGTAGGTTGTTCCGGTACTGCTGCAAGTTCGACATTGGGTTAGCATCGGAGCCTGGACACTGCACAAACAACGATGCTGCATTAAGCAACAAGTTATTCACCTACATACAGGCTGGGCTGGCGGTACTGCTAAGTGACACCAAGGCTCAGAAAACATTTTACGATCAATACCCACAAATCGGAATATGTTACAAAAAGGATTGCGCCGTTGACTTAGGTCTGGCCATTCAGTACTATATAGATAATGATGTGGAACTGCGGCATACCAAGCGAGCGAACTTCCTGCTTGGACAACATACCTTGAACTGGGACCGGGAAAGCCAGCATTTCATCAACAAAATTAGACAAACCATCAATTGAACAAGCAACTGCTAATTATCTCGCCATATTTCGCTCCCATCAATGCAGCAGACATTCATAGGATTAGGACCAGCATGCCCTATTATGCACAATATGGCTGGGATGCTGAAGTCCTGGCGGTATACCCATGTTATACCGATTTTATAACGGATAATCTATTGATGCAAAGCTTACCGAAGGGTACGGTGGTTCACTATGTAAAAGCTTGGAATAAACGCTGGACATCAAAACTTGGGCTTGGCAGCATTGCACTCCGGTCGATGTGGTATTACCTTTTTGCCGCGAACAAACTTTTGCGGGAGAAGCACTATGATATCATTTTCTTTTCCACAACCCAGTTTCCAGTGCTGGTTCTTGCAGCCCGATGGAAGTCGAAGTTCAAGGTTAAGATTGTGTTTGATTTGCAGGATCCCTGGCATACGGACTATTACAAACACCGCCCGAAGCAGGAACGCCCAAAGAAGTTCTGGTTTTCCTATCAGCTGAATAAGTTTTTAGAGCCTATCGCCATGCGCGCTGCTGATGGTCTCATCAGCGTCTCCTCCAGCTACATCACCACGCTGCAGAAAAGATATCCCTGGTTAAAACATGTACCTGCGGTTGTTATTCCTTTCGGATTGCACCGTATGGACTTTGAAATTGCAAAGAAGAATGCCGAAGCGCATCCAGCTGTTGTGAGTAAGGGTAATAACTTCCATCTGGTTTACGTTGGCCGTGGAGGCCATGACCTTCTTCCGGCTTTTAAGCATCTCTTTCAGGCCATCAATTTGGGTTTGCAAACGGATCCTGATCTATTTAAGAACTTACGGGTCCGGCTCTTTGGGACAAGTTATGCAGCTAACGGTACAGGAAAATCAACCCTTAAGAATGAAGTTGAAAAACAGGGCTTAAATCATATTTTCAGCGAATCTACAGATCGTCTGCCCTATTATCATAGCCTGAATACACTTCGAAGGGCTAATTTGTTGTTTATTCCGGGTTCAGTGCAAGCCGAATACACGGCAAGTAAAATCTTCCCATACCTTTCGGCGCAAAGACCAATACTCGCTGTTGTCCACCGAGCCTCTGCTACCACGTCCTTGCTGACGGGACTTTCTCAGGTAAAGATCGTCAGCTTAGATCAGGACGACTTGCAGATCGTGCAAGGTATCAAAGCCCATTTGCAAAATGCGATGACGCTACCTAAATCTACGACAGAGATTCCAATTCCAGAGCTCAGGGAATTTACGTCAGAACATCTAACCCGGCTTCAAACCCGACTATTTAACCAGGTATGCAAACTCCAAAAATAAGCAAGCTAGCCATAATCTGTCAGCACCCTGTCCAATACTATGCCCCCCTGTTCCAGCTGATGGCTCAACAGCAGGATATAAAGGTGTTTTATGCTCCAAAAGCTACAGGAAACAAGTTTGATGAAGGTTTCGGGCATACCATCAACTGGGATATCCCAGTGCTGCAGGGCTACGAGCATCTTTTCAGCCATCGGTTAAAAGACATTAACGATTACTGTCCAACAGCAATCTTGATATACGGCTGGGCTTACACAAGCCACATGAAAATCATCCTGCATTTTAGCAAAAGGATCACTGTATTGTTTAGAGGAGATTCTACGATTTTGGACCCGATAAGCCCTTGGCGTGCGATTTTGAAGTCATACCTATTAAGAAAAGTATATACCAGGATTGATTTTGCGCTATATGTTGGCAGTAACAACAAGGCTTACTTTGAACACTATGGATTAAAAAGTAAGCAACTGATTTACGCCCGGCATGCTGTCGATAATACGCGATTTGCTGCCAACCGACAACTGGAGGCAGTCAAACTAAGAACATCACTGGGTATCGCCAACACGGAGGTATTAGTACTCTTTGCAGGCAAGCTGATCCCGAAAAAGAGACCCGAAATGCTGCTAAAAGCCTTTGGAAGCCTTACGCCTCCAGGTGCACACCTGCTTTTTGTCGGCAATGGAATCCTGGAAGATACCTTAAAGAAAAATGCTTTGGCTCTTCCAAACCAGGCTTGCATACACTTTCTCTCTTTTCAAAACCAACAACGAATGCCAGTAATTTATCAATCCTGCGACCTATTCTGCATCCCCTCCACCGGTCCTGGTGAGAGTTGGGGACTTGCGATAAACGAGGCAATGGCTGCCGGGAAAGCAATCCTATCTTCAGACAAGGTAGGCGGAGCAGCGGACCTGATCGATGACAATAATGGCCGGATATTTACCAGCGGCGATCTTAGGGACCTCACCATTAAACTGCAGATCATGCTCGCAAGTAAAAGGACACTGGAGCACATGGGACAGGCTTCAAGTGAAAGGATAAAGTACTGGAACTTCCAACATCAAATAGATGCCATATATGGGATATCTTAATTATCAAGGCCTTTCAACGTATAAACTGAAGACGATCTTGCCCTTGTATTTTCCCTGGGCCCTATCCTGCATCATCAGCCATAACCCCTTGTGCTCCTATGCACTTGCATGGCTCGGCTCGTTCTTTATCTTTTTCTATTCCTTACGTGGCCCTGTAAAAACGCTGGCTTCAGACCTTCCAGCAGGCATGCAGGTCATGCGCCCCATGATTCTTATTCAAGTGGTCTTTGCAGGTTTAATGTCAGTAAGTTCAATATTTTACTTTCTTGATCATTTGGGTTTCTACTTCTGGTCAGCTATACAAAATGATGGCTTTAATGTTAACGTGCATACCCTGCAGCTAGCCTATTGTCAAAGGTTGTACGTTTTTGCGCATGCCTCCCTTGTTCTGGGGATGATCATAGCAATGAAACCAAGGAACCCAGCTGCCTATATCTGGGTCCCGGATATCAAAGAACACTTAATTCCGATCCTGGTGGTAATACTATCGGCAGTGTATTGCCTCTCCTTTTTTGCGGCGCTGAATCAATTTTCAATACTCCTGGCGCCGGTTCCAAGCTTCCTTGGCGGATTCATGATCCTGATAGGCCTGCGACACCATCTACCAAAAATTACTGCATGCGGCATTTGCTTCTTTTGTTTCACTTTGTATCAAGCAGTTTATTCCGGCTACAAGGAAGCCCTCTTTGTTCATCTGATCTTAATGGCATTCATTCTTTACCCTTATTACAGATCCATTGTCGTCGGATTCGGCCTCCCCTTACTCCTGGTTTTCATCTATTTTCTGCCCATCTGGACCAATACCATCCGCGCAGAATCCTGGCAGGCTGAGCTACCGATAAAAAAAGCAGCAAACTACGCCTACAGCCAGATGGTTGAAGATCAGCATCAGGAAGCAGTGAAGCAGAACAGCTGGGACTTCCTGACCAACAGATTTAGTGAAATCAATATGTTTAGCAAATATGTATCCCATGTACCTAAACACCGGCCTTTCTACCATACAGAAATCCTGCAGAACGCGCTGTATGCGCTAATTCCCCGCGCACTTTGGCCCTCTAAACCTAATACCGAGGAGAAATCGATGGAACGTGTTTATGATGCCGGTGTAATAAGCAACAACTCGGATGCATCCGCAAAAACGAGAACCGTTGTAGATGGCTATCTCAGCGCTGGATTACCTGGAATTTTAATCACGATGATCTGCTATGGTAGCATCTGCCAAGTTTTGTGCAATATGGCTGAACGACTTTTCGGCGGCTATGAAGGTGGTTGCATCGTCGTTTTCAATGGAATGTTTCAGCAGCTATGGCGGGGTAACAACTTTGAGTTCATTCTGAATAACATCCTTTATGGATGCATCCTGATGCTCATAATCTTCAATATCCTTAGGTATCTGGGCTTGCTGATACCCAGCTGCAATCATCATACAAAGATCTCCTAATAATAGCTGAGTTGTTAAATTATTCAAGATGCTGAACAAAAGAATTACCGTGCTGCACATTACACCATCATATAAACCCGCTTATTGTTATGGTGGACCTACACGATCAATTGCCATGCTCTGCGAAGCCGCAAATGTCCCGAGTGCTAAACTAAGAGCTCTTGTATTTACAACAACTGCAAACGGCAACAAGGAATTAGACTTTAAATAAGGAGTTAAACAGAATGTTAATGGTGTTGATGTTTATTATTACTCCAGACTCAGCAAGGATCACACACACTTCTCCCCAGCGCTCCTCTTTGCACTACACCGCTTTCTACAAAGCGTAAGACGAAATAAACAAGAGCTGATCATCCACATTCATTCCTGGTGGAACCTTGTGGCTATACTCTCTGCGGCACTCGCGATATGCCATCGCATGCCCATGGTAATATCGCCCAGGGGGATGATCACGCCTTACACCCTATCATTCAGGCATAAAGCAGCTAAGTATCTGGTCCATTCCATAGTCGGCCGCCTGCTCCTTCAGGCTGCACATTTACATGCAACAACGGCATTGGAAGCAAAGAACCTGCTGCAATACCTTCCGACAAGCAAAATCAGCATCATCCCAAACCTCCTCACCTTCGACACTGTAGAAAACCGTTGCCAATCTATCAGCAACCCGATTAATGGCTTAACCAGGAGGATCCCGGAAATGGTTAATTCAAAGCAGAACGAGCAGCAACTGAGGCTAATTTTTCTTTCCAGAATAGATCCTAAGAAAGGTTTGGAAATCTTGCTTGAAGCGCTGGCAATCACAAATTTCCCATGGACACTTACGATTGCAGGAACGGGCAAAGCCGCTTACCTCCGTTACTTGAAACAACTATCAGGAAGCCTGAAGATCAGCAGTAACATCAGCTGGATAGGACAGGTAGAAGATGTAGACAAGTTTGAACTCCTGAACAGGCATGACCTGCTGACTCTTACCTCCAGCAATGAAAATTTCGGGAATGTCGTACTTGAAGCCCTCCTTGCCGGTACATCCGTATTGCTTTCAGACCAGGTCGGATTAGCACACTACATTCAGGAAGCAGATCTAGGCTGGGTTTGCAAAGCTGAACCTAAGGAAATTGCAAGCACGCTATCGCTCATAAACCTCGATCAGGACAAACGGTTAAGGATAAAATGCATGGCGCCCCAACAAATCAGAAAAGATTTCAGTACCGCCGATATTATGGAAAACTACTTAAGCTTATATAAAAAGGTCTTATCAAGGATGAATTAGAACTAGTCTGATCAGCAACATCCCTAGGCTCAGGTATTGAAGTTGCCCTAAACCTAATCAACTAAATATGTTCAAAGCAAGCCCGGCTTTCTCTTTCTTAATATTATCGTTCAACGATGAAATGCACATCGGCCGACTACTGGAGTCCATCAGACCCCTTGGAGCGGAGGTGTTTATCCTTGATTCTGGAAGTACCGACAACACCTTGAATGTTTCCCTTGCTCACGGAGCAACCTTTCAATATCATCCATTTGAAAATCATCCCAAACAATGGAATAAAGCACTCCATTGCTTTGAAATTACGACGCCCTGGATTGTGGCTCTTGATGCAGATCAGGTACTCTCCCTAGAACTTCTGGATTTACTCAAACACTTCGATCAGGGCGAAGATCCTGACTTAAATGGCATCTATTTCAACCGAAAGAACTATTACCAAGGCAGGTGGATACGTCATGGTGGCTACTATCCCTTCTACATGCTCAAAATGTTCCGTCGAAGCCTGGGCTGCTCTGACCTGAATGAAAACATGGATCACCGCTTCCTTGTACCAGGCAAGACCATAATATGGAAGCGAGGCTATCTCATTGAAGAGAACCTTAAAGAAAATAAAATACAGTTCTGGTTGGATAAGCACGGCCGTTATAGCGACCTGCTTGCACGGGAAGAGGTAGATCGAATGATGAAGATTAGATCGCAGGTCCTAAAACCGAGGTTGTTAGGAAACCCCGATGAGCGAAAGGCCATTTTAAAAATGCTGTGGTGGAAGCTACCGAGGTTCCTTCGTCCCCTGCTGTATTTCAGCTATCGTATGACCATCCAAAGCGGGTTTCTAGATGGACGTACCGGTATAATCTTTCACTTTCTGCAAGGATTCTGGTTTCGCTTAATCGTTGACCTCAAGATTGAGGAAATTTTAAAAGCGGAGAATATCAAACCACGGAAGGTCAGCTTACCGGCTGAGGGGATTTTCATCATTAAATTCCTGCTATTGTTTTTAATGCTGTATGGTTTCAATATTTTATTCATCGGACTAACAACTCCAGATGGAATTTATGTACCAGGTTTAGAGCAGCACGCAAACTACATACAGCAATGGCGTGCATTTACCCTTCAAACAACTGCCTCGCTGCTCGATATAATGGGTTTCCGCACTGTGCTGACGGAATTGAGTCTAAGGGTAATCGGTTTTAGCGGGTTCAAGCTGGTTTATAGTTGTCTCGGTTATGGAATTATGAGCTTCTTCGCAGCTTTTGTGATAAGCTATCCCAAGCGATTGGCAAGCAAGCTCTATATGTTAATAAGCGGTTTAATGATGATTCAGGCGACCAATATTGCCAGACTTGTACTAATCAGTATCTACTGGAAACCTAGCTTCAAAAACAGCTGGATAGATCACCATACCATGTTTAACATTAGCATTTACCTGATTGTCATAATAATACTTTATGCATGGACGAACGCTAAGCCTAATACGAACAGCCATGTCGAACACCACATTAAGGAAGAAATTCAATAAAAAGGAATTCAAAGTCGGCGCATCAAGTACCAAGGTTTACTGCTGGTACCTCGTTCATGTACTATGCTTTAAATCTGGGCTTGTTCCATTTAGTAGTATTCTGGTGGGAATTCTGAGGGTATTCGGAGCCGAGATCGGGAAGGATGTGCGTATCAAACCCGGCATTCACATCCGCTATCCCTGGAAACTACAATTGGGAGATCATTCCTGGTTGGCCGATTGTTATATAGACAACCTTGATTTTGTATGTATCGGGAAAAATGTGTGCATCTCGCAACAAGCAATGCTGATGACTGGAAATCACGACTATAAATCAAGCACCTTTGATTTGGTCACAAAGCCGATCGTGTTAGAAGATGGGGTATGGATTGGTGCAAAATCGTTAGTTACCCCAGGGGTAAGGGCTGCATCACATGCAGTTTTAACTGCAGGTTCAACTGCAGTTAAAAATCTGGATGCGTATGTTGTTTATCAGGGGAACCCTGCACTAAAGGTCAGAATTCGGAGATTTACCAACGAATAAAGAAGGTACTGGGAAAGTAAGTTTAGGCTGGATGGATAACTACAAATTAGGAGTGTATCCAGCTAAATTTATATTCCATTGATGGATTTTTCATACGTTCAGCCACTCGAAGTAAGCGGTTCGGCAAAGCCATCAAGTAATCTCTAGCCTTTTCACCAGCCTCATTCAGGTCAACCATACTCTCAACCTTCCACTCTTCGATCAACTGCTGCATAATCTCCACATAGTCAACGGCAGTATAAACGCCAAGTCGTTGTGCGGCATCTGTAAAGTGACCAAAGGTCTGACCGATCTTCAGTCCCATTTCTCGTAGGAAGTGTGCAGGCATAACGATCTTATGGCGCATCATATCCTCAAAGGCCAGCATTGCTTCGTTGGGATCAACCGCGAAGATCTTGCTCATGAAATCTTTATAGGCTTTGGCATGGCGGGCCTCATCTGAAGCAATTACACCACACATCTTAGATAATGAGGTATCACCATTCTGCTTAGCTAAGGAAGCTACGCGTCTATGTGAAATATTAGTAGCAAGTTCCTGGAAGCTTGTATAGATGAAGTTACGATATGGATCGTTTCCGGTGCCGATATCAAACCCGTCTGCAATAAGATACTGCGTAGAGATCTCCATTTGACGCATATCAACCCTACCCGATAAATACAAATATTTATTTAGAAGATCACCATGACGATTTTCTTCGGCAGTCCAATGTCTAACCCATTTCATCCAACCACCTTGTTCGTCCCTGTTTACACCGTCTACCATGGATAGCCAGGACTCATATGTAGGCAAAGCCTCTTCTGTAATGGTATCGCCGATAAGAACAGCAACAAGATCGTAAGAAAGTCCTTCTGCGTTCTCACGCAAGTACTTCAAATCCTGGAAAAAAGTCTCACTCGTAGAATCAGGCAGAAAATCTGAAGGCTGCCAGTTTGTATCAATTGGTTTCAGGTAAGTGTCCATTACTTCGAGCATATAGTTCTCGATATGTAACATTACTTCCCTTCTTCTTTCTACAAAAAACCTCATTATATATCTAATTTATTTGTGTGTAAAGATAAACAAATATCTGCCTATCTGAGAAGAACCGGAATCACAAAAACCGGTTTTCTGCTTGTATAATGAAGAAAAAGCAAATAACATGCCCTGATTTCCAAAGATTATTTGTTAAATGAAATATTTCCGAATAACAGACAGAATAAATCTGAATATTTTAGGAACAGCCCTTTGATAATTATGCGCTGATCACCGGTAGATGTTTAGATCGGAACTGTGAACTCCATAGCTGATTTTAGCAAAACCCGTATAAACAAGAAAAGCCTGCAAGTTTAACTTACAGGCTTTCTTTAAGATTTGGCACCGACCTACTCTCCCACGTGTTACCGCAGTACCATCGGCTCTGGTGGGCTTAACTTCTCTGTTCGGAATGGGAAGAGGTGGACACCACCGATATAGGCACCTAAATATTTTTAATGTTATTTAAGTAATCTATCTCTCGATTGATTGGTATTCAATAACAATGACATATTATTGAAAGAAGTTAGTATGAAGAACAAACAACAGTATTCTGCTTTTGAAAGCTTCGGATGATTAGTATTACTCGACTATGCTGTCACCAGCTTTACATCTGTAACCTATCAA
>NZ_JCAJXC010000010.1:0-164278 GCF_059278965.1 Pedobacter sp. NEAU-ZC8 | reverse complement strand
GCATAGTCGAGTAATACTAATCATCCGAAGCTTTCAAAAGCAGAATACTGTTGTTTGTTCTTCTGGAACTAACTTCTTTCAATAATATGTCATTGTTATTGAATACCAATCAATCGAGAGATAGATAGCTTAAATAACATTAAAAATATTTAGGTGCCTATATCGGTGGTGTCCACCTCTTCCCATTCCGAACAGAGAAGTTAAGCCCACCAGAGCCGATGGTACTGCGGTAACACGTGGGAGAGTAGGTCGGTGCCAAATCTTAAAGAAAGCCTGTAAGTATAAACTTGCAGGCTTTTCTTGTTTATACGGGTTTTTAGATTTTGTTAGTCTAATTAATGAGCCGTGGATGCCTCTTATAAGTTCCAATGTTGAGATAATGTTATTCAACCTTCTCAGATAAGGGAAACTGGTTGATTTCTTCTATGACCTTCTGGTATTTCGGCCTCGGGTTCCTTTTGATTATCTTCGGGAATGTTACCTTTATTTTGTATCATCTGCAAGTTGAACTGCGTTTAAGTTCTTGCTTACAGTAGGCATTATTTTTGGTTAGGCTAACACACAAATACATAGATGAGATATAAATTAATATGGTTATTGCTGCTCTGCTGCAGCATTGGTAGTCAGGCACAAGACAAGAAGGTTAAGTTACCTGAAAACTGGTTTAATTTAGATGTTGTTGAAAGTGGTTATTTCGGCATCAGTACCGAAAAAGCCTATAAAGAGTTGCTCCATAGCAAAAAAGCTAAACAGGAAGTAATCGTAGCCGTAATTGATGGCGGTGTAGACATCAATCATGAAGACCTGAAGGGTAAGATCTGGACGAATAAAAAGGAGATTCCCGGTAACGGCATTGATGATGATGGAAACGGCTATGTCGATGATGTACATGGATGGAACTTCATTGGTTCTAAGAAGGGGAATTTGGTTTATGACAACCTGGAACTGGTAAGAATTTACCGGAAGCTTAGTCCTAAGTATAAATCGACCACCAGCACCAAGAACCTGGACAGCCTGAGCAAGGAGGAATTCGCATTATACCGGCGCGTAACTGCCGAACTCGGTAGAAAATATGATGATGCTGACCAGAATTACCGGGTTCTTTTCGCCATTAATCAACTTCTGGACTCCGTAGCTTCAGTGACTAAGAAAAAGATGCCTTCACTTGAGGACATCGAGGCTTACAAGCCCGGGGACGAGATTGAAGAGCAGGTTAAAAAGATCATTCGTAAAGGTAGCAGAGAAAGTGGCGGTTATCCCGAGTTCTATAAAGACATTAAAAAGGCTTACGAAGGTACCGAGATTACACTCAAGTATAATTTGAATCCTAAGTATGACGTTCGTGATAGTCTGGTTGGTGATGATTATGCTAACGGACGTGAGCGCAATTATGGAAACAACGATGTAATGGGCCCGCGGGCGGAACATGGCTCCCATGTGTCCGGGATCATCGCGGCGAACCGTGCGAATAACATTGGGATAAAGGGTGTGGCAGAAAGTGTGTTGATCATGCCTATCCGTGTGGTTCCAGAGGGTGATGAGCGCGATAAAGATGTTGCGAACGGCATCCGATATGCGGTAGACAATGGTGCAAGGATTATCAACATGAGTTTTGGTAAGAACTTCAAATGGGACAAAGCTGTAGTTGACGAAGCTATTAAATACGCGGAAGAAAAAGGTGTGTTACTGGTTCATGCTGCCGGTAATGATAACCTGAACAACGATAAGGCAGATGTGTTTCCAACAAAGTATTACGATAGCGAGGCTTCCGCAGCATATTACAAGAAGGTCAAGAAACCTATTGAAGATCTTTTTACGCCACCGCCACTGCGTGGTCAAGGTAACCGGATGCCATCCAGTCCGGATCCACGATTGAATAGAGGTAAGGGGCCGCTTAAGCCCTTGCTGGACACCACAAAATTTGATCTTCCACATGCAAAAAACTGGATTGAAGTAGGTGCAAGTGCCTATAAAGAGGATGACGAACTTAAAGCATCCTTTTCCAACTACGGGAAGTACACCGTAGATGTTTTTGCACCGGGATTCATGATCAATTCAACTGTTCCGGGATCCAAATATGAGGAATTTGATGGTACAAGTATGGCTGCGCCAGTGGTTTCCGGACTTGCTGCATTGATCTTAAGCTACTATCCCGAGCTATCGGCGCTGCAGGTGAAAGACATCATTCTTAAATCTGTAAGAAAGGTGGATCGTAAGGTCAAACATCAGGATGGAAAGGGGGCGTCCGGCAGGATTCTGTTTTCGGAGCTATCCCGTACAGGCGGAATTGTTAATGCTTACAATGCGATGAAACTGGCTGCTGAGATGACGCAGCACGCAAACTAAAAGGTTGTGCGATACAGTTTTATTTAGAATTTTAACACAATATTTTCTGAAGGATGTTTTAACAAGAAAATCATCTTTATGGAATCTAATGGACAATCGACATTGCATGCCAATAAAACCTTTCAAGCTCCTGTAGAGGCTTTATACAAGGCATGGACAGATGCTGAACAATTGAAACAATGGTGGAAGCCGATGGGCTTAACGCTGATCCAGGTGGAGAATGAAATGCGTGAAGGTGGAAAGATCGCTTACCAGTTTGAAGGGCAGGAGGGCACAAGCCTGAAAATAGATGGCAGCTACCAGGAAGTTGAGCCGCATAAGCGTCTTGTATATACCTGGAACTGGCAATTGCCTGATGAGAAATTAAACAGTGCCTACAAGCTGGAAGTGCTGTTTGAAAGCTCAGATTCGGGTAGTAGCATAAGCATCAGTCAGCTGGAAGATGAACAGCAGGAATCTCTAAAACCAAAGGCATCTGCCTGGGATGAGGAGCTTTCCAAACTTGCTTCTTTCCTGGAGTCTGGCCATGGGAATGATGATGCGCCACAACAGGATGCCAGCAGTTCTGCTATGGACCAGGAAGGTAAACCTGATTATGGCAGTCAGAATCCGCTACAAGATCAATAATAACCTAAACCCTTATATATGAAAAGATACTTTTTCTCCTTGCTGGCGGTAGCCGCAATCGGATTGGCCGCCTGTGGTAGCTCCCCTGAAAATAATGATGCTGCAGCAGATAGTACCATCAACGATACCACATCCTTTGATACATCCTCTTCAGATTCACTCCAGTTGGTGGATAGTGCAGTTAAAGAGAGTACTGATCGACTAACCGTAGATTCCAGCGGTGGCTTACAACCGGTCAAGAAGTAGATAAATATGAATATGGCTTTCAAAGCGTCGGTCTGCATTGCAGGTCGGCGCTTTTCTTTCCCTGCGCCTGTTCCGCGTACCCGGCCACTCCGCCTTTAGTAATTAACCGGAAACAAAATCTCCTCTGTATCGTTGCTTATAACATGAATAATATCGCATTAATTGTAGGTGCCAGCGGCATCACCGGTAGCAATCTTGCTGAAAAGCTGATTGCTGAAGGTTGGATTACGTATGGACTTGCTCGAAACCCAAATACAGAGATGCAAGGATTGCATCCGGTACAAGCCGATTTATTAAATGTGGATAGCTTGGAAAAAGCTTTGGCATCGATCGCGCCTACACACGTTTTCATCACCACATGGATGCGTAAAGACACGGAAGCGGAGAATATTGCGGTAAACAGCAGTATGGTTCGCAATGTTCTGGACGTGCTTTCCCCTAAGAAATCGGTTAAACATGTGGCACTGGTGACTGGGCTGAAGCATTATCTGGGTCCTTTCGATGCCTATGCAAAATCTGGGACGCTTCCGGAAACCCCGGTGAGGGAGGAGCATCCGCGCCTGGAAATTGAGAACTTCTATTACGCACAGGAAGATGAGGTTTATGGGGCAGCTGAACGCGATGGTTTTACCTGGAGTATTCATCGTCCGCATAGTGTGATTGGCAAAGCGGTGGGTAATCTCATGAACATGGGCACCACTTTGGCTGTCTATGCTAGCATATGTAAGGAAACGGGCAGGCCCTTCCGCTGGCCGGGTTCTGAAGCACAGTGGAATGGACTGTCGGACGTGACGGATGCCAGAATTCTTGCAGAACAGCTACTTTGGGCAGCTACTACTGAGGCGGCAGCAAATCAGGCTTTTAACATCAGCAATGGTGATGTATTTCGTTGGAGCTGGCTGTGGAAGCAGCTTGCGGCATGGTTTGATGTTGAGGTTGCAGGCTGGGATGGCGAGGTTCAGCCGCTTGAAGCAGAAATGGCCCGCGACCATGTTCTTTGGCGGGAGATGGCTGATAAGTACAACTTGAAAGAGTCTGATCTGGCGCGCCTGGCTTCTCCATGGCACACCGATCTGGATCTAGGCCGGCCTATAGAGGTGATGACGGATATGGCGAAAAGCAGGAAATTGGGCTTTACGGCTTATAAGGCTACGAAGGATTCTTTTTACGAGTTGTTTGAAACCCTGCGCGCCGAGCGGATCATACCTTAATGGTATGGTATAAGATGTTTATGCAGGCTGGAAGGTAGTTATTGTTCCACCGCGGCGATTGTAGCTTGCCGGGCAATGGCCTTCCAGCTTCCATTTCGTTTCATCCAGATGTTCGTGTATCGTCTGGTGAGCGCTTTGCCCGCATGATCGCTAACGCCCTGGGCCCGGATCTCCTCCCGGCCCATCACAATGGCGATGTTGTCAACAATGGAAACCTTTTCTATGATGCGATCAAAATGTTCGTAGTTGAGTTTCCCATTGCGAATCAGGGTTGCCACATCGTTTTTGGTGACCACCAGGTTTGCAGGGTTATTTACAATGAATTCTGGTGCCCAGAGTTTATTGAACAGGGTAGTTGTATCACCCTTTAGAACAGCTTGAACCTCCAAGGCCTCCAGCTGTCTGATCTGTGACTCTGTTGCTTTCTGAGCCGATAAGCTTAAGGGCGCAGCTAAAGTAAGTAATAGCAGAATTGGTGTTTTTAAATTTTTCATAACGCTTGAAATTTCTTTAAATGCGGTTGATGGACACTGCTTTTAATCTTCGATCATGTTTTCATAGCTGCTGCAATGCAGAGACGGTCGTTAACCAGCTGTACATCCTTTGGAATAACCTGTTCAGCATCAAGATAGTTGCTTCCGAATTCCTGTACGGGAATGCCGAGTAAGCGGTACAATACTCCTTGTTTAAAATGACTTTCAACATCAGGTATTCTCCGCTGAACTGTAGTTCATATGGAGCGGTTTGTTGCCTAGAGAGGTAGCTGTAACCTAGCGTTTGCGTATCGCCTTCGTGTTTGTTGATGCCAGTAACGCGCCCAGCGGATCGAAGGTGAGGCACTGCTCTGGTCGCGGATAATACAATTCCGGGGACTCACATCCGTACCCTGGAACTTGAAATGTAGCAGATGATACATCCTGAAATACCCACGGAGGTGTGAGGTAGCAGTAAACAACCGGTATATCATAGGGCTGAATCAATAAGTTAAGATACTAAAAATCAGCCTGGTAAAGCGTTGCTTTAAGAATTAAAGCCATAAAAAAAGCCAATATAACAGTTTAATGTTATATTGGCTTTCCTGGTAGCGGGGAGCAGGATCGAACTGCCGACCTCAGGGTTATGAATCCTGCGCTCTAACCATCTGAGCTACCCCGCCGGGCATTATGGTTATTTTTTAAAGAGTTGCAAATATAGAATAAATTACTTTTCTTTAGAAAGAAAAAAATTAAAATTGTTCGATTAAATTCAGGAAGAGGGACTTACAATGTCAGAAAAGAAGAAATTTACGTTAGAGTACGAGTTAAAATCGTCACCGCGTATCTTATTTAGCTTTATAAGCGAACCCAATGGACTCTCGCAATGGTTTGCCGATGATGTATTGTTCCGTGATCAGGTTTACACTTTCAGCTGGGATGGGGAAGTGCAAAAAGCGAAGCTGCTTAGCATAAAAGAGAACAGGCTCGTGAAATTCAAATGGCTTGAAGATGATCCGCATTGTTATTTCGAAATGGAGATCGTGCAGGACGAGCTAACCAATGATGTTGCACTGTCAATTACCGACTTCGCGACGGATGAAACTTTAAACGAACGTACCCAGATCTGGGACAACCAGATTACCTATTTACATAGCGTGATCGGTGCCTGATTTTAAACACCTTTGCGTACCTTTGCATCTTGAAAAAGATTCATATTCTATTGATCAATGCCTTTGTAAGGCCTTTCATCGTCACGTTCTTTGTGGTGATGTTTATCTTGCTCATGTTTTTCCTGTTTAAGTACGTCGACGATTTAATCGGGAAGGGTTTTGAATGGTATGTAATTCTGGAGCTGATGTTCTATGCCTCTGCTGCCCAGGTAGCTATGGCACTTCCACTGGCGGTACTCTTATCTTCAATCATGACCTTCGGTACCCTGGGGGAGAACTATGAGCTTGTAGCGATAAAATCTGCAGGTGTTTCGCTTCAAAAAGCAATGATGCCCTTGTTTGTGGTCATCATCATGCTCTCTGTGAGTGCATTTCTCTTCTCTGAATACATGCTTCCAAAGACCAATCTCAAGTTTGGTTCTTTGCTCTGGGACATCCGCAATAAAAAGCTTGCTTTCCTGATTAAAGAAGGGGTGTTCAACAACAGTATTCCTGGATACAGTATCCGCGTGGATAAGAAATGGGACGATGGTCGCCTTGAAGGCATCATGATCTATCAAGCGAACGACAAAAACGATATTGCCAACATCATCATGGCGAAAGAAGGCACCATGAATAAAACGCCTGATAATAACACCTTGCTTTTGAAGCTTAAAGATGGCGTGCGTTATCAGGAATCCCCGGGCAAAAATTCCTACTATAATCCCCGTCAGGAACTATATCGCATACGCTTTAAACAAACGGATGTTCCGTTTGACCTCTCTAGCTTTAAGATGAATAAGACGGATGAGAATAGCTTCAGGTCCAACAATGCGATGCTTAATTTGAAAGGTCTGGTTCATAAAAAGGATTCGCTGACCAAGGAACTGGATAGCCTAAACAAAGTAGCGAAAGAGAACATCGGTAGCTATTACAAGCAAAACAATTACACTAAAGGATATACCAAGATCAAAATTAAACCTATCGTTGTAAAAGGCGATGTCATGAATAATATTCCTAAAGATGAACGAGCAATGGTGGCTCAAAGTGCGCTGGATATCGCGAATGCCGTTCATCAATCTGCTGTAGTGCGTAAAACGGAGCACCAGGAGAAATCGATCAACCTGATCAAAATCGATATTGAATACTGGAAGAAGTACACGCTTGCGGTGTCCTGTATATTGCTGTTCTTTATTGGCGCACCGCTTGGCGCCATTATCCGCAAAGGCGGTATGGGCTTACCGGTAGTGATGGCTGTAATTTTCTTTTTGATCTACCACATCATTTCTACCGTGTCCGAAAAATCTGCGGTGCAAGGTAACCTGCAACCGGTTGCGGGTGCATGGATGGCTATTATACTGCTGAGCCCGCTCGCAGGTTTCCTGACGTATAAAGCAACGGTTGATTCTGCACTGTTTGATGCCGGATATTACAAGAGCTTAGTGATCAATCTTTTTAAAAGGAAAAAGAAGATTGCTGGGTAAGGTATCGCGTACAATCTGTTTCAATCGGCTGTTAAAATAGCAGCAGTAACTAAAGGGATTGCAGGTACAAACAGCAGGCATTCTATTTGAAAATAGGTGTTGATTTTCTTCAAAGGATTGATTACTTATCTGTGATATAAATTGCCCGAAAATATCTTTTAAGGTTGTAACTTTGTATAGGTTCTAAATTGGTCTGGTTGGTTATAACCAGCGTTTAGTACTTTAAAATTCTAACAATGGACATCAAGTTAAATACGATAGAGGAAGCCGTTCAAGACTTAAAAGCTGGTAAAGTAATTATAGTTGTAGATGATGAAGACAGGGAAAATGAGGGTGACTTCGTAACCACTGCTGCGAATGCCACGCCAGAGGTGATCAATTTCATGGCAACTTACGGCAGAGGTTTAATCTGCGCAACCTTAACCGAACAGCGTTGTGATGAGCTTAACCTCGAGTTGATGGTTGGAAAAAACACTGCTGCTTACGAAACGAATTTCACGGTATCTGTCGATCTGATTGGCCATGGTTGTACTACTGGTATTTCTGCTTCCGACCGTTCAAAAACCATAAAAGCTTTAATAAACCCGAATACAGATCCCAAAGAGTTGGGTAGACCGGGCCACATTTTCCCGCTTAGGGCAAAAGACGGTGGGGTACTACGCCGTTCAGGGCATACAGAGGCCTCTGTTGATCTTGCAAGATTAGCGGGTATGGAACCTGCTGGTGTACTTGTAGAGATCATGAAGGATGATGGTGAAATGGCGCGTCTTCCAGATCTAATAAAAATCGCAGAACAGCACCAGCTGAAAATTGTAGCGATTAAAGATTTAATCACTTACCGCCTGTCTAAAGAAAGCATGGTTATTCCGGAAGTTACCGTGAACCTGCCTACAGAATTTGGTGAATTTAAGATGACTGCTTACACTCAGATTGACAACAACGCTACGCACCTTGCTTTAAGTAAGGGTACCTGGGCGGAAGATGAGCCTGTACTTGTGCGTGTGCATAGTTCATGTATGACTGGCGATATCTTCGGATCCTGCCGCTGTGATTGCGGACCGCAGTTGCATAAAGCGATGGAGATGATTGAACGTGAAGGTAAAGGTCTGATTGTTTACATGAATCAGGAAGGCCGCGGTATTGGTCTGGTAAACAAACTACGCTCTTACAACCTGCAGGATGCTGGTTTTGATACCGTTGAAGCCAACATTAAACTCGGTTTTAAAGGAGATGAGCGCGACTATGGCGTAGGTGCACAGATCTTGCGTGCGCAAGGGGTAACTAAAATGAAATTAATGTCTAATAACCCAACAAAACGTGCCGGCCTACTTGGTTACGGATTAGAGATCGTGGAGAATATTCCGATTGAGATTCAAAGCAACGTGCACAATGAACAATATCTCAAAACTAAAAGAGATAAAATGGGTCATCATATTATGAAAGGCTAAGCTATTTTTTCCTTTGTCTATCTTCAAGAACAGCCTCTGTATTCAGGGGCTGTTCTCGTTTAGGAACTTCCCTGTCGTTGTTCCGGGCGCTGGTAGATCCATTTACTGGTACCTGTCTCGCTTCCTTCTCTCTGGCGGCCTTCTCCTTTTCCTGCTGTGCTTTCTTCTCTGCAGCTTCTTTCTCTGCCAGCTCCTGTGCCGCTTTCTTTTGTTGATTACGTCTGAATTCTCCGGTTATTTTTTGCAGAAATTCCTTGAAGGAATCGAATTGCTGGGTATAGATCAGGCCGAGTGATGTGACGTTGTTGTTGTACTGGTTTATTCCCGAATTGACAAACAGGTTTTGCTGCGTTGGGGGTTTATTTGCAAGCTTACCAACCAGGGAACCATCTTTTTTGATGAGTGCAAGTACTTCCACCTCGCCACCTACATTGTTTTTGGAAAATCCGATAAGGGCAAGGTCATTGCTGCTTCGCCTGTCAACAATACCTGCGTTTAACACAATCCGTTCGTTGAAGAATTTAAAGGATGCATTGGCTTCGCTTAATGATCTGATATTGATATCGACAAAGTCGAGATTTAGAGAGGAAAGCACATTGTTGAACTGGTTGAACAGCAATTCTGTTGCGGTGCTCGTGACCCCTGAAGTTAACTGCTCACCGAGATCGGCACCAGTTCCCGGCGCAAAGCTCCTTCTGATGATCAGACTCAATGCCTGCAGGTTCATGTTGTTCATGTCGTTGAAGTAGGCCTGGAATTCCTCTTTAATTCCTGGATTGGATGGGAAGAAGATGTCCAGTTTGATGTCTGGTTTTAGAAGCAGTCCTGATAGACCCATCTCAACCTCTGTAAGTTCCCGATCGTTTCCAGTATTGTTAGTCGTTCTGTTTGCCGCCGTATACAGCTCGCCCAGACTTGCACGAAGGGAGTAAATGGCCTTAAGCTGGATTTGTGCATTCAGCGGATTTCCAGTCCAGCGGATACTGCCGCCCTGCCTGATGGTGAACTTCTTGTTAATAACTTCCTGGGCGGTAAAGTCGAAGTTACCGGACTCGATGATATAGTCGCCAGACATCTCAAAGTCGCCGTAGCTGTTGATTTCCAGGTTCAGGTCTGCATTACCTCTGCCACTGAGATTGCCTAATGTTGTAAAGATATTGGCCGTTGTATTTGGATCGATGGAAAGCTTGAAGCTCATGGTTAAACCTTCGAACGTGGTGGCCTTTTTAACCACCTTAGCAGTGTCTTTAGGTACAAAGGTGATGAAGTCTTTACTGGAGACCGTTTCCGAGCTGTTGAGTGGCAGATTGAAGACGGTTCCTTTTTCCGCTTTGGCATCTATACCGATGAACATCTGGTTTACTGGTCCTTTGAACCGGAAGTTTCCTGATGCGAAAGCCTGTCCAAAGTACAGCGGATTGTCTTTAGAACTGGTATTCAGCGCCATGAAGTTCTGCGCGTCAATGTCGATATTCAGCACAGGATTGCTAATGTTGTTTAAATCCACCGAGCCATTTGCAGTGGCAATGTTGCCATTAATGTCCTTCAAACGCAGGTCATCAATCCGGATAACGCTGTTATCAACCTCTACCGATTGTGAGATCGTATAAGCGGTCTTAAGGTAATTTACGGTGAGCTGTGCATGGTTTAAACCGATCTTACCATTAATTTCTGGTTTCTCGAATGAACCGCGCACTTTGATGTCGGAAGAAATGCTGCCTTTCAGGTCAGAAACTAGATTCTTCACGAAAGGTTCCAGTACAGCAAGCTTACTTTCATTCATGATTACATCCAGATCTATCTGTTTTTCTGCAAGGTCGAGCTGGCCATCTAACTTAAAGGTCTCCGCATCGTTTGTAAATATCCTGGTGTAGATGTTTGCTGCTTTTTTTGTACCATCGAATGAGGAGGTGTCGACCAGGCTGCCGATGTAAGTCTCATTCAACATGAGTGAGTCAATCCTCAGGCTGTCGCTAATCTTCGGCGAAGCCAATAGGCTGGCAAACCTGGTATATCCATTCGCTTTTCCATACAACTTAATGCCCAGCGTTTTCACGAAGGGATTAAGTGTTTCCAGGCTAAAGTCTTTAAGGCCGAGGTTCAGCAGATCGGCCGGGTTTTTAGAAAGGCTACCGTTGATGCTTAACATCTGGCTACCGTTTGTAAGTTCAAAATTCCTGATCTCCGTTTTGCCGTTGGCAAAGTTGATCCTTACCTTTTCTTCAATTTTCCAGTCCTCGTTATTTATTTTCACTAGTGAAGGTAATATACTGACCCTGGCTGTCGTATCACCAGCAAATTCTACCAGCCCATTTAAGTCAAGTTGGTTGACATCGTCAGCGTTCGATAGCTTGATGTTTAAGGCAAGGCTGTCATTGCGCAGCACGTTAGATATATTGACGTTCTTGATGTACAAGCTGTCATTAAGGTCCACACGGTCTGAGGTGATGATGGCCTGTAGCTGGTTAGTGGTGGTATTTTCATCCAGGATCAGATTGTTGACCGTCACCCCTTGATATTTGATCTTGCGTACGAAGCCGTTTAGGGTCGCAATGTTAGCTTTGGAGTTGAAATTACCAACCAATATCGCCTGATCCTCGATCTCCAGGCCTGGTGCTACCAGCTCTGCAATTGGTTCAAAACGTTTCACCAGGAGGTTGAACTCAAAGATCTGATCGTTGTATTTAGTCGAAGAGGTTTTCAGCGAGGGGATGTAGGTCTTTGCCAGCGCCTGGTAGTAGGCGGGAATAGAATTGAGGTCATATTGGCCTTTAATACTTGCATCAAAAATATCGGAGCGGATCGAAAGTGTACGATCCGTACCCAGGCCTGCAGCGTTCAGCTCCAGGGAGTCGACATTGTAGACCCCTTTAGGGTTGGTGAGCTTGACGTGCGATATCAGCAGGTTCCCTTGAATATTATTCAGGTTGTTTCCGCTGAAATTGGTGGCGAATACTGCATCTACTTTCAACGAATCCTTAATGAGCTTGATGGACTTCAGCTTCGCCTCCTTCAACGTTGCGTTGAAGTTGAACACCGGCAGCTTTGGATTTAGATCCACGGTACCATCAAAAAGCAGGTTGATGTTTTTGTCGTTTAGCTTCAGACTTCCATCGAATAGTTTTTTATCGAAGGTTCCATTTACGACGGCATTCCGGAACCGGTAATTGTTAAAGTCAATATAGTCGATCTTTCCGTTGACCTTTTCTTTGAGGCTTTGAATTTCCATGCCTACACCTTCAATATTTACGCTAGCAGACACACGGCCGAGAGATGCCTCATCCAAAAGTTCGCCAATGTTGAAGTTGTAGCTTTTGACATTTCCGGAATATGAGGGAATGCCTTGTTTACTGATCTTCATGTTTACATCTGATACCAGGCGGCCAAGTTTAGTCTTAAACTCCCCGTAAGCGATGAAATCATTTTGGAAGCCGGTAAAACGGCCATTGAAATTCACATTGCCAAATTTCGAAACGATTGCAGGAATAACCTTTACCGACTTGCCCGTGGTCCTCGTAAATAGCTCATCCAGGTCCTTTTTATTGGTGCCCAACATATCGACCTTCAGGTCCATGTAGGTGTCGTTAAGGTATGGGAGCCCTTTCACTACGAAGTCGCCCTTGATGTAGGTTGCCTTTCCAGCCCTAACCGATAGTGCCTTTGCATCCAGGCTTTTTACCAGACCATCAATCCGCCCATCAATATCCAGGCTTAGGTTCATCTCCGAAACTTGAGGAGCAAAGTACGCGATGTCCTTCGAAGACAGGTGACTATCCTTAAAGTTCGCCTTCATACGCACTTTGTTGATGTAGTCATTAAAGTCATTGAAACTCTTAAACTTCATCCGAAAGTAGTCCCTTAGCCTACTTTCATTCGTCACCAATAAAAGCTTCTGCAGTTCGATCTGATTAGAGTCTATTGTTGTAAATGCAGAAAGGTTCTTCAGGTAAAACCCGCTTTTCTCTTTGAAGGTCAGGTTTTTGATGTTGGCCTGCATCAGGTGATCCGTGGTGTTCAACTGCTCGAATATGCCATTCAGTGCAGATAAATGCACATCATCGAAGTTTACCCCTTGAACCTTAGCCAATGATTTCTGGTTTACATAGCGGAAACCGACGTTGTTGAGGATCACTCTTCCAAAAGTGATCTTATAAGGAGCTTTCTTCTTTTTTGGTGTTGTAGGTTGGGCGC
The DNA here is from genome assembly GCF_059278965.1 of Pedobacter sp. NEAU-ZC8. Classification (NCBI taxonomy): domain Bacteria; kingdom Pseudomonadati; phylum Bacteroidota; class Sphingobacteriia; order Sphingobacteriales; family Sphingobacteriaceae; genus Pedobacter; species Pedobacter sp. NEAU-ZC8. The sequence continues at coordinate 151,101 of NZ_JCAJXC010000010.1, read as the reverse complement.
CCGAATCAAAGTAATCTATGATAAAATCCAGGTTGCTCTTACCGCTTTTATATTGTTTGAGGTAAATGGTACCGTCATTTAATTGTACGGTGTTCACGTCAACAATGCGCTTTTTCAAGGATAGCTGGTTCATGTCGACCATGAACTTTGGCATGCTTAGCAAGGTGTCTTTTTCCTGGTCAAGCACCACCAGATTTTCCAGTACTACAGACTTGAAAGGTTTTAAATATAACCCTGTGACGGAGATGCTGGTATTCAGCTCTTTCGAAAGGTATGCCGCTGCTTTTTTCGCGACATACGTCTGTACCGGTTTAAACTGGAGGGAGAATAAAAGAACAGCAACCAACAGTAAAACCGATGCAATCAGCCAAAGAATTATTTTTAATAGTTTTTTGATATTTTTGTAGCTTAATAAATAAAAATCGTGTCTATAATTCTTGCTATCGAGTCTTCGTGTGATGAAACATCCGTTGCTGTCTGTAACAACGGTAAAATTACGTCCAATGTTATAGCAAACCAAACAATTCACCAAAATTATGGCGGTGTAATCCCCGAACTTGCATCCAGGGTTCATCAGCAAAATATCGTGCCTGTAATCCATCAGGCACTGCTTGATGCTCAGGTTGACAAAAAGGATATTGATGCTGTCGCTTTTACCCAAGGGCCAGGCTTATTGGGTGCTTTATTGGTGGGTGTTTCCTTTGCAAAGTCTTTTGCGCTGGCGCTCAATGTGCCTTTAATCTCTGTGAATCATATGCAGGCCCATATCCTTGCGCACTTCATCGATGACCCTAAACCGGCATTCCCATTCCTATGCCTCACGGTATCTGGTGGACATACCCAGATTGTTCTGGTGAAGGACTATTTCGACATGGAGATCGTAGGGGAAACCCTGGATGATGCCGCGGGTGAGGCCTTTGATAAAACAGCCAAGATCCTGAACCTGCCATATCCCGGAGGACCGTTGATCGATAAACATGCCAAGCTTGGAAATCCTTTAGCCTACAAGTTTCCAGTGCCACAGATTAAGGACCTGGATTATAGCTTCAGTGGTTTTAAAACCGCTATCCTGTACTTCATCAGGGATCATGTAAAAGCGGATCCAAACTTTATTACGGAAAACTTGAATGACATCTGTGCCTCTGTTCAACATAGCATTGTACAGATCCTATTGGGTAAGCTGAAGAAAGCAGCGGTACAATACGGGATCAAGGAGATTGCAATTGCCGGCGGTGTATCCGCGAACTCTGGCTTGCGTGCAGCATTGAAACAGATGGAAGAGGACTTAGGTTGGAAAACATACATCCCGCAATTTCAGTACTGCACTGACAATGCAGCCATGATCGCGATGGCTGCGCATTACAAGTACATCAACCAGGACTTTGTTGGCCAGGATGTTGCGCCACTATCCAGAATGCCTTTCTAGGGTATTGCAAAAGGTTTATTTAAAACAAACCTGATCCATATACCTTAAAAACAAACAGCCCTGCACTCATCATGCAGGGCTGTTTGTTTTTAATAATAGCATTATGCTATGCCTTTATTGGAATTGGTGATTGCTTAGATTCCGGTCACGCAATCAGATTATTCTTTTTCTTCCAGTTTTTCACCGGTAACTTCTTCTCTGATTTTTGCTTCGATCTCATCAGATAACTCTGGGTTGTCTAAAAGCAATTGTTTAACGGCATCACGGCCTTGTCCAAGTTTAGTATCTCCGTAAGAGAACCATGAACCTGCTTTTTTGATGATGTTAAAATCAACACCAAGGTCAATGATCTCACCAACTTTAGAAATACCCTGATTGAACATAATGTCAAATTCCGCAATACGGAAAGGAGGAGCTACTTTATTCTTAACGATCTTCACTTTGATCCTGTTACCAGAAACCTCATCAGAATCTTTAATTTGAGAAGTTCTGCGGATATCTAAACGTACGGAAGCGTAGAATTTCAATGCGTTACCACCGGTAGTGGTCTCCGGATTACCGAACATCACCCCAATCTTTTCACGTAATTGGTTGATGAAGATACAGCAACAGCCGGTCTTAGCGATGGTACCTGTAAGTTTACGTAAAGCTTGAGACATCAAACGCGCCTGTAATCCCATTTTGGAATCACCCATTTCACCTTCGATCTCCGCTTTAGGTACCAATGCAGCTACCGAGTCAATAACGATCACGTCGATTGCACCAGAACGGATCAGGTTATCAGCGATCTCAAGTGCCTGCTCACCATTATCTGGCTGAGAGATCAAAAGGTTCTCTACGTCGACGCCAAGTTTCTTTGCATAAAATTTATCAAACGCGTGCTCTGCATCAATAAACGCAGCTACACCGCCCTTTTTCTGTGCTTCCGCAATAATGTGTGTAGCTAATGTGGTTTTACCTGAAGACTCCGGGCCATAGATCTCTATCACACGGCCTTTAGGAACACCACCAATGCCTAAAGCGATATCCAAACTAATAGAACCCGTAGAGATCGACTCGACTTGTTCTATTGCGGCATCGCCTAGCTTCATTACAGTACCCTTACCGTAAGATTTTTCCAACTTATCCAGGGTAAGCTGTAATGCTTTTAATTTTTCTGCGTTTGGGTTCATATTGTTAAAATTCTTTGAGTAAATATAGAATATCTATTGTTTTGAAAAACAATTATTCAGTGTGTCTGTGCTAATTACTTTAGCAAAAGTACAATTTATTTTATCAATAAAAAAGCTTTGATCCTTAAATAATTATATTTTTTCGCTGTTTAAACTAATGTTTTTAGTTGGTTTTGTAATCCTTTCATAATACCTGCACATATGGGTAATTTCACAGATGCTGCACTTCGGAGATCTTGCCACGCAAACATATCTACCATGCAGGATCAGCCAATGGTGTGCGATGTAAATCAGTTCCTCCGGCAGATTTTTAACCAGATCCTTCTCCACCGCCAGTACTGTTTTTCCATTCGTCAACCCGATCCGGCGCGAAACCCGGAACACATGCGTATCCACGGCCATAGCAGGTGCGTTGTAAACCACTGAAGCAATTACATTTGCTGTTTTCCGGCCCACGCCAGGCAGCTTCTGTAATTCTTTAACATCGGATGGCACCTGACTGTTAAAGTCATTCACGAGCATCTTTGCCATGCCCACCAGGTGTTTAGCTTTATTGTTTGGATAACTCACACTCCTGATGTAATCGAAAACAATGTCAGGCGTAACATCTGCCAAGGCCCTCGCATCGGGAAAGCGTTGAAAGAGGGCAGGGGTAATCTGGTTGATTCGCTTGTCTGTACACTGTGCTGATAAGATCACAGCGACCAGTAGTTGGTAGGGATTGTTGTAAATGAGTTCAGTTTCAGCATCAGGTTGTTTTGCAGCGAAGTGCGTCACAAACTGCTGATACCTTTCTTTTTTAAGCATACACAAATATAATCCACTATTCGATAACAGAAATGCGGCAAACTGAATATTACCATCCTTAAACAATCAACGGCAAACAACGCAAAGACCGTAAAACTGACCTAAAGCAATCCATAAGCATCAGCAGCACTCGAATCCCTGCAAACAGGTTAAGGCTTTACATGTCAAAGAAAACACTTCAGCAAAAACAAAGAACGTCGTTGGTCATCAGCATCTCTGACCTGCGATTAAGCTAGCCTAAAAACCCGATGAAAAATCCACGATCAGACGAAACTTTCAATAGAATTTATGAATACGACAGATGGTTCACCTACAAGCGAACTAAATTTTCAATTAAATAGACAAGAAGCCAGACAAGAAGTTCTAAGCTCTTACCAATCTGCAGGCACAACACCCTAAAAAAAAAGCTGCCTTTCGGGCAGCTCAATGCTTAGAGGCTTGTTTTAGAATAAGCCAAAATGCGGTCTATCAGTTCGTCGGAGGGTGTGTAGTACAACCTGTCCAGTTCGGGCTTTAGACTCTCATAAAGTTTTACATCGTTTTCATCCATATGCTGCGCATTACAGGCTTCCTGTGATTGATGTAAAATGTTTACACAATTCGTTGTAGTAAAGGTTTTTATCATAAGCATCAAATTGTTTTTAAGTTTTATATCAAAACGCAACAAGTCAACATTTATTTTACCTTCAACGTTAAAAAAATGTGTATTTATGAATTAGGTCACTTCCTTAACTTTCATCATTTTTCTCAGGTTACTAAGGGCATATCTCATCCTTCCCAGGGCAGTGTTGATGCTAACCTCGGTAAGATCTGCAATCTCCTTAAAACTAAGGTCCGCATAGTGACGCATAATCAGCACTTCCTTTTGTTCATCAGGCAGCAGATGGATCATCGCACGGAGATCGGCATGGGTCTGTTCGCGCAATAAACGGTCTTCGGCACTTTCTTCATTAACCTGTAACAGGCTCAAGATGTCGGTGCCATCAGCGCTGGTAATTACCGGCGTACGTTTTTCTTTTCTAAAATAATCGATAACCAGGTTATGTGCGATACGCAGTACCCAGGGCAAAAACTTGCCTTCTTCATTATAACGACCGGAGCGAAGTGTGTTAATTACCTTGATAAAGGTATCCTGGAAAATATCTTCCGCCAGATACTGGTCCTTTACCAACAAATAAATAGAGGTATATATTTTGGTTTTGTGTCTTCGTAAAAGTTCCTCCAACACTGATTCATCACCGTTAAGGTATAACTTCACTAAATCCTGGTCACTGTTTAACTGTAACTTCATAGGAGCTTCCATACTAAATTCCTTGCTTTTGCTAAAAAATATTTAGTAGAGTTTTTATCTATAGCGCTTCTCCTTATTGGGGTTTAAGATGGGGTTTCAAAATATTGTGTTATTCTTTTCAAAAGAAGCATTTTTTTTCCACAATTCAGCCAAAGAAGTGTTAAAAAATCTTAAAAAATCAATCTTAGGCCAGTTTATTGCGGCAGGCCAAAAAACTTAAATTAAGTTAATTGGGTTATATTTGCAAGAATCCAGGACAGATAAATGAGTAAAGAACTAGAGAAAGATCCACAGAGAAATATTATCATCAAAGGAGCCAGGGTGCACAACCTCAAAAACATAGATGTTGCCATCCCTAAGAACAAGCTTGTTGTGATAACCGGTATGTCTGGATCTGGAAAATCATCACTGGCATTCGACACCCTCTATGCCGAAGGGCAGCGCCGGTACGTCGAAAGCCTTTCATCTTATGCCCGCCAATTTATGGGCCGGATGAATAAACCCGATGTCGACTACATCAAAGGTATTGCACCTGCCATCGCCATAGAACAGAAAGTAATCACTTCCAACCCACGTTCAACGGTTGGTACTTCCACGGAAATATACGATTACCTTAAACTGCTTTTCTCCAGAATCGGAAAAACCTACTCCCCGGAGTCAGGCGAAATCGTGAGAAAAGATACTGTATCAACAGTGGTAGACTTCATCACCAGTCTTGGCAATGATGCGGTAGCAACTGTTTTCTGCCCACTGCATCCACATAACAACCGTTCTATCAAAGAAGAGTTGGCAGTGTTGCTGCAAAAAGGTTTTTTAAGGGTGTACCTGAACGACAAGTTATTTAAGATCGAGGCCATTTTAGAAGATGAAAGCTTCAAAGATGCTGAACTCAAGGATTCAGAAACGATAAAGATCCTAATCGACCGTATCGTGGTGAACGATGATGAAGAAACGCTAAGTAGAATCGCAGATTCTGTGCAAACGGCTTTTTTCGAAGGTAAAGGCGACTGCTTTGTAGAGCACGAACAAAAGGTAAACCACTTTTGCGATCGCTTTGAGCTGGACGGTATCCGCTTCGAAGAACCGACACCAAACTTCTTCAGCTTCAATAACCCTTACGGCGCTTGTAAAAGATGCGAGGGTTACGGCAATGTTATCGGTATTGATGAAGACCTTGTCATCCCCGATAAAAGTAAAAGCGTGTACGATAACGCCATAGCGCCATGGAGAGGCGAGAAGATGCGCGAGTGGCTGAACAAGCTGATTCAGCATGCGGATAAATTCAATTTCCCGATCCACCGTTCATATAGTGAGCTTACGGAAAAACAGCAGCAGCTGCTCTGGACCGGAAATAAGTACTTCGAAGGTCTTGATGCTTTTTTCAAGGAACTGGAATCACACACCTACAAGATTCAGTACCGCGTAATGCTTTCCCGTTACCGCGGAAAAACAGTATGCCCGGATTGTAAAGGTACCCGCTTAAGAAAGGATGCTTCCTACGTGAAAATAGGCGGTAAGTCGATCCTTGACGTGGTTTTAATGCCTTTGTCAACCATACAGTCCTTTTTTGATAAACTTGAACTATCGGAAACCGATAAAAAGATTTCCAAACGCATCTTGTCAGAAATTGTAAACCGTATTCTGTACCTGAACAATGTCGGCTTGGGTTACCTAACCCTGAACCGCTTATCAAACACCCTTTCGGGAGGGGAGTCGCAGCGCATTAATCTGGCAACTTCCCTGGGTAGTAGTCTGGTCGGTTCCATCTACGTGCTGGATGAGCCAAGTATCGGACTGCATCCAAGAGACACCAATAAACTTATCGAGGTCCTGTTATCCCTCCGAAATGTCGGCAACACCGTGCTGGTTGTGGAACACGAAGAGGAGATGATGAAAGCTGCAGATCACATCATTGATATTGGTCCGGAAGCCGGTACACACGGTGGAAACCTGGTTTTCAGCGGTACCTACAGCCAGATCATCAAAGACAAAAAGAGCCTCACCGGTAAATATCTTTCCGGTGCAGAGCGTATAGCGATACCAACCATGCGGCGCAAATGGCAGGACCATATCCTGATCAAAGGCGCAAGAGAGAACAACCTTAAGAACATCGATGTAAAATTCCCGTTGGGCATCTTCACCGTGGTAAGTGGTGTATCCGGTTCGGGAAAAACCAGCTTGGTTAAAAAGATTCTATACCCCGCATTGCAAAAGGCCATCGGCAATTATGCCGGGGAGCAAACCGGTGCGTATGACGGCATTTTCGGTAACACAGACCTGGTAAGTCAGGTAGAGCTGGTAGACCAGAATCCGATCGGCAGGTCATCCAGATCAAATCCGGTAACCTACGTAAAAGCCTGGGACGACATCAGATCTTTATTCGCGGCACTACCCGCGTCGAAAGCCGCAGGGCTAAAACCTGCCGCTTATTCCTTTAACGTAGAAGGTGGCCGCTGTGATGTATGTCTTGGAGAGGGCGAGGTGAAGATAGAAATGCAGTTTATGGCCGATATCTTCCTGCCTTGTGAGGCTTGTGGCGGAAGGCGCTTTAAACAGCAGGTACTTGATATAACTTATCAGGATAAAAACGTGGCCGATATCCTTGACTTCACGATAGATGAAGCCTTGGAGTTTTTCAAAAACGAGCCCAAGATCATCAGCAAACTGCAGCCACTCGTAGATGTGGGCTTAGGCTATGTACACCTGGGGCAGTCCTCTAATACCCTTTCCGGGGGTGAAGCACAGCGTATCAAGCTGGCATCGTTTTTAATCAAGGGAAATAACGCCAGCAAGACCATGTTCATCTTTGATGAGCCGACAACAGGGCTTCATTTCCATGACATCAAGAAACTGCTCGTGGCACTAAACACCCTGATCGAACAGGGTAACACCATCCTGGTCATTGAGCATAATATGGACATGATCAAATCAGCAGATTGGGTGATCGACATTGGTCCGGAAGGTGGTGATCAGGGCGGAAAGCTTGTTTTTGAAGGAACACCAGAGGATCTGATCAAACAGAAAGGATCCTATACAGGTAAGTATTTAGCCGAGCATTTGAAATAATTGTATCTTCGGCCATGCTTGTTTTAACGCTTTTACTGGGAATAATCTGCAATGCGGTGGGCTACATTCCTCCGGGTAACATCAACCTCACTGCTGCGCAGATCACACTCAACAAAGGGTTAAAACAAGCGTACTATTTCATCATCTCCTTCTCTTTGGTCGAAATGCTGTTTACCTTCGTGATCATGCGCTTTGTGGAGTGGTTTGCAACCAGTGTGGAGCTCGACCGCATCATAGACATTGCCATGATCGTTGTATTTCTGGTGCTTGGCGCAATTACCTGGCGCTCCAGAAAAGAGATGCCGAAAACAGATACCTCTAAGAAGGACAGTGTGCGTTACGGCATTCTATTAGGTATCCTGAACCCAATGCAAGTACCTTACTGGTTATTTCTGGGAACCTATCTGATCTCTCATGAATGGATTGACACCGGTACGCTTTCTCTTACCACCTTCAGTATTGGTTCTGGAATAGGCGCAGGTCTTGTCTTATATGGTTTTGCCAGATTTGCGAAATACATCCAGGAGAAGTTTACCCTGAGCAGCTATGTCATCAATAAAAGCATTGCCATCTTGTTCTTTGCACTTTCTGCCTATCACTTGATCAAGGTTGTTTACGAACAGATCATTAAGTCCTAATTACTTGTTTTTAAGGAACTCCAGGTTCCATATCTTTTCTGCCCTGCGTCCAATTACCCAAAAGGAAGCGGCAAGTACACAAAAGAACAAGGCCTTATGCCAGCTGTCCCAGAAATATTCGAAATACCTGGTATAAAGATTTAAAAACAGGAAGGTTATCCCAAACTCACGTGCGATATCATCGCGGTACTTAAGCCCCACAAAGATGCTAACCGCACATACTGCTGCGGAGATGATTGCCCAGTAGAACATATCCAATTGTCGCACAGCCGCCCATTCGTCCAGATCGCCATAATTGCCGAACACGGAAAGCAGCCAAAGGGAAACAAACAGATAGATCATGCCACAGATATAGGTAGCGGGCTGGAAAAAAGTAAAGGCTTTCACTTTGCGCAACAACAGCGCAGCCGCAGTGAGCACAAAACCGAATACGACGAAGCGCAAGGGGTAGTTCATACCGATGAAATACATATCCCAGCGGGAGAGATACCCCGTTTCCGTACCATACCAGGCACCGAGCGATATTAGTACAAAGATCCAGATCAGGCGCGAACGAAAAACAAATGCCAGACAGCCATAAACGAACACGGAAAACAAGATGAGCAGCGGATAATTTGCATCTCCCTTCCCAATACTTTTCCCGAGGTAAGCTATGGCATTTGCGGTAAGCATTACAGCAGAGAATACCATGGCATCGTTACTAAATACTTGCGAGGTATGGGTCTTTTTTCGCTTAAAACTGTAGTAATATAATACGCCAGCAGCTGCAGCCGAAAGCAGGCTAATTAGAATATCAGGGGTATCATAAAGTTTTTCCAGATAGGTCAGGATGTCTTTGTCGATCAGTAGGGCACCCAGGGAGATCACCCCGCAAGCCATGGCAATCCAGAAGGAGTATTGCGCCAAACGTCGCCAGTCGAAGGACTTGGTTTCATAGCTGTTCTTTAAACGCCTTACGTCATCCTCACTGAGCAGTCGTTCAGCCTTCCAATGGTCAAGCATTTCGTCAAGGAAGTCACTTTTCTCCTGGTCTATTTTCATTCTAAAAGGTGTTTTCGGTGGTAAATTTATCTCAGGAGCTCGGGAATCTTTTTGTGATTTCCTACAATCCACACAATGTCTTCATTTTCAAATACGAGATTGGAATCCGGGTTCAGTATGCGAATACCCTTTCTTTCAATTCCGACAACCAAGCCCTGCGATTTCTCCCGAATACCGGAGTCCCTGATGCTTTGTTTATAGATTGGAGACTGGCTGTTGATGACAACCTTCTGCAGGGTCATTTCATTTTTAGGAAAATCATAGGCCTCATTCGCGTCACCCTGACCCTCAAACAAGGGTTTTACCGTTGCCAGTTGATCGTCACTGCCGATGATGAGCACTTTATCATGTGGATAAAGGCGTTCATCCCGGCTTGGCGTCGGAATCATTCGTTTCCCCCTTTCAATCAAGGCAATGTTGATCCCGTACTTTTCACGCACGGCAAGGTCCACCAGTGTTTGGCCAACCAACACCGAATCCGGCGATACCACAAGTTCGGTGAGGTGGGTATCCCAAGGAAGAATTTCTGGTGCATGTTGTGCCTGGCGGGCATTTAAATTGCCGAGGAACCGGTTTTCCAGTCGATCGTAAAAGCTTTGTAGTTTTCTTGAAAACACGAATATTCCTGCGATGATAATTGCCATTGCAATCAAAGTTGCCACAAAGGTGTCGTAGAACTGGAAGATCAAAAAGGCTACAAAGAAAGTGCCCAGGCCTATTCGCAGCACTTCGAGTGCAATCAGCGGCCCGCGTGTATACTTCTTGTTTAACCAAAGATGTGAATATGCATTACGCTGCATCCTTCTGATGGAAAGTGCCCAGACAAATGGGGCCATCAAAATCAAGGTCAGGATCAAACTGATGATGATGCCACGGTCACCGTTGATTATATGCTCCGTGATAAAAGGCTGAATATACTTTGATCCAAAGAAAACAAGTGCAATCAGAATGACGGAATGTATAACGGTATTTGTGGTATAGGCACGTAAAAGAATTTTCCAGTCGCTCAGCGTGGTGATCCCAGCGGTAGAACTGCTGTATCGTTGAATACCTGCCACCCATTTCTTAGGTAGCGTACGCTCCAGAAAATTGTAAAAGGGTTCCGACGCTTTGATCAGGTAGGGGGTGGTAAAAGTTGTAATGGCAGAGACCGCAACAGCGATCGGATATAGAAAGTCGCTGGTTACTTTGAGCGATAAACCAAGTGTTGCGATAATAAAGGAGAACTCTCCGATCTGTGCCAGACTCATCCCCGTCTGAACCGCTGTTTTCAGCGGCTGCCCAGAGATCAAGGCACCAAGACCAGAGCTTAGGAATTTTCCAAATACGGTTGCCAGTGTAATGATCAGAATTGGTACCGTATAATCAATCAGGATGCTCGGATCGATCAGCATACCTACAGAAACAAAGAATATTGCGGCAAAGAGGTCCTTAACAGATTTGGTAAGATGTTCAATATGTTCTGCCTGTGTGGTTTCTGCCAGAATGGAGCCCATAATAAAGGCGCCAAGTGCTGCAGAGAAGCCAACTTTTACTGCCAGCAGTACCATTAATAAACACAAGGCAATCGCTACAATGAGCATCGTTTCATCGTTCATCAGCTTCCTGGTTTTCTTCAGGAAGGTCGGAATCAGGAAAATACCGGCAATGAACCAAAGCACGAGGAAAAAGCACAACTTCAGGATGGATGTTAACATTTCCACACCGGCAAACTGCTGACTCACTGCAAGGGTGGATAGCAATACCAAAAGTAAAATCGCCACGAGATCTTCCACAATGAGCACCCCAAACACCAGTCCGGCAAATTTCTTATGTTTTACATTGAGCTCTTCAAATGCACGGATAATGATCGTAGTGGATGACACCGATAAAATGCCGCCGAGAAATATGCTGTCCATGGTAGACCAACCCATAGCGATCCCCGCAGCGAAGCCAATTAACAGCATGGACACCACTTCTACCACTGCAGTAACGGAAGCGGAGCCGCCAACCTTGACCAGCTTTTTAAAACTGAATTCCAGACCGAGGCTAAACAAAAGGAAGATTACACCAATTTCTGCCCAGATGTGAATGCTTTCATTGTCGGTAACAGTCGGCACAAATTTGATGTGTGGACCAACGAGTAATCCCGCCAGAATGTAGCCTAAAACCAACGGCTGCTTAATTTTCTTAAAGAGCAGTGTTGTTACTCCAGCAGCAGCAAGGATTAAAGCAAGATCTATAATTAATACAGGGAGATGGCTCATAAAAGAATGCGGTTTGGCCTAATATAAGCAAAAAGCAAGCTTTTTTGACCCGAAATCGGGCTTCGGAACGTTAATTCTACAATTTGTTGAAAAAGCTAAGCGTATCTTCTTTGTCTTGTTGTAGCTGATGTTTCAATGCCTCGAGACCGGTAAACTTCACGTCATGGCGTAGAAATTCCATAAAGGTCATGGTGATATCCTGCCCGTAGATCTCCTGATTGAAGTCAAAAATGTTGACTTCAATGTTTCGCGTCATACCATTGATGGTTGGACGCTGACCGATATAAGCCATGCCTTTGAAGCTGCCTTCATTCAATGTCACAGTAACGGCATAGATCCCATCAGAAGGGATGAGTTTATAGGTTTCCTCTACAAAAATGTTTGCTGTTGGGAAGCCAATGGTGCGGCCAATCTTGTCGCCTTTAATCACGCGGCCACGGATACTAAAGTGGTAACCGAGGAAGGTTGCCGCCAAAGCAACATCGCCACATAACAGCGCCTTGCGGATCTGGGTAGAGGATACTGCTACGTCATGGATATCTTGTTCCGCAATCTCTTCCACATCAAAACCTCTGATCTTGCCGGCAGCAATAAGATGTTGCATACCACCTTTCCGGTCCTTCCCAAAGCGATGGTCATAACCCACGATAATGTGTTTGATACCTATCGTGCCGACCAGAACATTATTAATGTACTCATCGGGGCTAAGGTTGGAGAAATCCCTGGTGAAAGGGGTGATGATCAGGTGATCGACGCCAAGTTCTTCTAAAATGGCAGCCTTTTCATTAATGGTATTGATCATCTTCAAATCCTGATTTTCCGGATCCAGGATCAAGCGCGGATGCGGAAAAAAGGTTAATATTACCGTCTCTCCACCAGTTGCCCTGGCAGTTTCCACCAAACGGCTGATGATCTTACGGTGGCCAAAATGAACGCCGTCAAAAGTTCCTATCGCTGCAACAGCGTTGTCCAGTTTTTTGAAATCCGATAAATGATGGTATATTTTCAAAGCTTGATCGTTAATGTAAGGCATGTTTCTTCACTACACCACCTTTGAGGTCTGCAATCTGTTGCTGAACCACAAAAGCATCCCCATCAATCTGTCTGATGGCGGTCTGTAGTTTGCTCATCTCAATTTTCGTGACAATTGTATATAAAATGTCAATGTCTTTTTTAATCCCATAACCACCTTCACCTTTGTATATCGTTACGCCGCGTTTCATGTCATTGATAATGAAAGCTTTTATTTCTTCATTCTTGTCAGAAATGATGGTTACACCGGTGTATTGTTCAATGCCGTTTACGATATAGTCTACAGTATTTGAAGCTGACAAATAGGTAAGAATGGCATACAATGCTGTTTCAATGTTCACAAGAATTGCAGCAACGCAGAAGATGAGGATGTTCAAGATCAGAATGATATTCCCGACCGTAAGTACACTATTTCTGCTGATATATAAGGCGAGCACCTCGGTTCCATCGATAACGCAACCACCGCGCATGGCCAGGCCAATACCTCCACCGAGGAATAGTCCACCAAAAAACGCGATTAATAATTTATCATGCGTAATGGGTTCAAAAGGTACTACGGCAAGCATCAACGACAGCAGGACGATAGCTATAGAAGTCTTTACGGCAAAGGTTTTCCCGATCTGACGGAAACCCAGGATCACGAAAGGAATGTTAATGATTACGATCAAGTAGTAAAGCTCCAATCTGGTCAGTTTAGTGATCAACAGCGAAATACCAGTTACGCCGCCATCAATAAAACCGTTTGGCATCAGAAAGCTTTTCAGCCCAAAACAAGCCGAAGTTACACCGGCTCCAATGAACAATATCTCCTTAAAAAGGTGAAGATATTTGTTTTCTGCACGATCGGCCATCGTTATGCTTGTTTTAAACTACGGATATGGGTTACAAGTTCCTGAACCTCGAAAGCATTTTCAAGCAAAAAATCGCCGCTGCGGGTCCGGGTAAGTTTTGAAAGATAAGCGCCGCTGTTCAAAGCTGCACCAAAGTCAGATACCAGGGAACGTATATAAGTGCCTTTGCTACAAACGATGCGAAAATCGACCTCGGGCAAGGCAATTCTCGTGATCTCAAACGCTGATACGGTCACATTTCTTAACCGCAACTCGGTTTTTTCACCAAGCCGGGCTTTAACATAAAGGCGTTCTCCATTTACTTTCACCGCAGAGTGTGCAGGTGGATATTGCTGGATATCGCCAATAAAGGCCGCAGTTGCTGCATGAATTTGCGCTTCCGTGATATGATCAGTAGGATATTCCTGGTCTACCTCCGTCTCCATATCAAAGGACGGGGTAGAGGCGCCAAGGATCATGGTTCCCGTGTATTCCTTTTCCTGCGCCTGGAAGGTGTCGATCTGTTTGGTGAGTTTACCGGTACAGATGATCAGCAATCCGGTAGCGAGCGGATCAAGCGTTCCAGCATGGCCCACTTTAAGTTTAAGCGGTTTGAAGGAGTTCCTTAACTTTCCTACAACATCAAAGCTGGTCCATTTGTATGGCTTGTTGATGAGTAAAAGTTCCCCTTCAGCGAAGTTAAACTCCGGGAATGTTGTTGCCGGAACCGGCATTTCTATAATTTCAGACATTATGCGACTACGAGTGGTACATTGGCGAAGTACAATCCGAGAATGATTAGTCCGACTGCAATTCTATACCAGCCAAAAATACGAAATCCATGTTTGGATAAGTAACCGATAAATGATCTGATTGCAATAATTGCAACAATAAAACCAACCACGTTTCCAAAAAGCAGAAGCTTAACGTTCTCGGCATTCAGAAGCTCGTAACCTTTAAGGAGCTTATATCCCGTGGCAGCGCACATCGTTGGAACTGCAAGGAAAAACGAGAACTCTGCTGCGGCATTTCTGGTTAGCTTCTGTTGCATACCGCCGATAATGGTCGCTGCACTGCGGCTTAATCCTGGAAAAACAACTGCAAGTACCTGGAAACATCCAATCTTGAATGCGGTAAGATTACTCATTTCCTGCTCATCATAAATGGTAGGATTTTTAAAGAACTTATCAATGAACAGCAATATCACGCCACCTACCAACAGTACAACCGCGATAAAGATCGGGTTACCTAAGGTGTTATCGATAAAGTCGTTCAATATAAATCCAAAGAATAAAGCCGGAATCACAGCGATGAGCAATTTCAAATAAAACTGCCATTTGCTGAAGTCGATAAACTTTTTCCAGTAAAGGGCCACTACGGCCAGGATTGCGCCAAGCTGAATGGCGACTTCAAATAGTTTAACAAAATCATCTTCACCAATACCCATGATTGAGCTGGCGATAACCATGTGTCCTGTGGAAGAAACGGGCAAAAACTCGGTTAACCCTTCGATAATTGCAAGGATCAGTGCTTGTAGATAGGTCATGTATTACGCTTATTTCTTTAAAATAGCGTAAACGCCAAAACCAAAACCAAACAAAACAACCATTGGCGCGATCAATGTCTTACGTACATCGTAGATGTCAGTGTCGCCAATCATCAGGATAAATCCAAAAACAACGATCAGCATGCTGATGATCAGTAACTGGTAGTTCTTTTTGGTGAAAACCATTTCATTGTTGGTATCCTGATGTACAGGAGGAGTTTTTCTTTCTAACATTATCTATATAGATCGTAAATTTTTAAACGTAAGTATCTGGTAACAGCAAAATGCGTGCTAATAGCGGTGATGAAGATGCCTACACCCACCAGGAACAGCAACACAATACCGAATTCGGTGTAGTTTCTCAGGATCACGATCTCAGGAATTTCCCTTTGTGCATAGAATAAGAAACCAAGCAAGATGATGATCGCGATTAATGCAGCAATTAAACCGTGCAATGCTGCGATCAGAATGAAAGGCTTGCGGATGAAGTTTCTGGTTGCACCAACCAGCTGCATACTCTTAATCAGAAAACGTTGAGAGTAGATGGCCAATCTGATGGTATTGTTGATCAAGGCGATAGAGATCAGCAACAGAATACCCGCAAATGCAAGGATAATCAAGCTAATGGTATTGATATTCTGGTTGACCATGTCGATCAATGAACTCTGATAGATCACTTCTTTCACCACTGGATTTTTCGCCAGCTGCGTTTTCAGTGTTTCAATACTTTTATTGTTGGCGTAATCAGCCTTTAAATACACGTCTACCGTAGAAAGCAATGGGTTATAACCAAGGAAGTTTACGAAATCCTCACCAAGATCATCCGTTAAATTTTTAGCGGCAAGTTCCTTATTCACATATTGGGTCTGTTTGATGGCAACATTCGCATCCAGTTCTTTCTGCAGCTGAAGCACATCAGATTCCTTTGCACCCTCATCTACAATGATGTTAAGCACAATGTTCTCTTTCACGTAATTAGAAAGGTTTTTGGCGTGAACCAGGATCAGGCCAAGCATACCCAGCATAACCAGAACCAAGGCAATACTAAATATGGTGGATATGTAAATGGTTTTAGTCTTCTTAGAAGCATCGCTTACTTCAAATTCTTCCATGTAATTCTATTTATGTTTTGCGAAAATAAAAAAATATAAGGTAGTAAAGTAAATTATATCCCTTTAATGCTTGTTTTTAAAATTGCTTAAACGCAAAAACTCAGTGTAGTAACATAGTGGGAGGTCAATATTAACATTTCTTAACATGCCAGTTGTGGTATACGGACCACTAACAGGGGGTTGACAAGGGGTTAACAAAGCTTTAGCCTTGTCAAGGCCTTGTCAACCCCCTGTCAACCCCTTGTTAACGCCTTGATAATCCTTGTTTCCGGGTATCCAATTCCGCAATCTTAAAACAGCCTTAGCACTTCGACCAAACTGATCGAGATCGCTCATAGATTCACATTGAATACAAATGGTTACATTTGATAAAAACATCAAGAGGCAGCGCTTACGGATGATATGATTAGACTACTTTCGGGCTGGGGACTGCCGTCGAACTATGTAGACACGATCTCGCTCGTTATTGTGATTGGCGGTATTACTTACTTTACCATTGTGGTTGGGGAGTTGGTACCAAAAACTATTGCCATGAATAATCGGGAGGTATTGCATTGGTGATTGTACCAATTATCAAAGTTTTTACTTCCATCACCTTTCCTTTTGTGAAACTACTGTCGATTTCCACAAAATTGATTCTAAAAATAACCGGGATTAAAGAAACCGAAGGTGAGCGCGTGAGTGAGGATGAATTAAGATTTATGTTGAAAACCGCCGGTACTCAGGGCGTGCTTGAAACAGAGGAAAGTCAGGCCATGCAGAATCTTTTTTCCTTTACTGACCAAACGGCAAAGTCAATGATGACCCACAGTTCAGAGGTGGAATGGATAGATTATAATTGGTCGAAGGATTTGATTTTAGCCAAATTTACCAAAAGTGCACATTCGAAATTCCCGGTAGGCGAGGGTACGCTCGACAATTTGAAGGGTGTGGTCTCCATTAAAGACTTATTGGAGAACTATAATCGTCCCGATTTTCATATCAGTCAAATCTTGTTAAGGCCGATTTACGTGATCCAGAATACGCCAGCTTTTAAAATATTGAACCTTTTCAAAGGCAAGAAGCAGTATATGGGGGTCGTTGTTGACGAATATGGTAGTGTGCGTGGAATAATTACGTTGCATGACTTAATCGAAGCCATCGTAGGGGATTTACCGGATGAAGATGAAATTCAGGAAGAGCACATAACCAAACGGGAAGATGGCAGCCACCTGATCAATGGGCGTACTACCATTCTCGAAATAAACAAGTTCTTCTCCAGCGAAGTGATTGAGGAAAACATTGGACAGTATACCACAATTTCGGGATTTATGATCTATCATCTCAAGTCCATGCCTCATGCCGGTGATATCGTCAGGGTTAAGAACCTGAAGTTTGAGATCTTAGATATGGATGGTGTGCGTATTGACAAGGTTGCTGTTACAGAACTTGACCTTGCATAAACATTGGAGATTCCCGACCTTCGTATCTTTGCAGAAAGTTTAGATTGAATGAGTTTATATAAGACGAATGAAGAAGTAGAGATACAGCGGGAAAGTTGTTTGCTGGTAAGTTCCACCATCGCAGAGGTTGCCAAAGCAATTAAACCGGGTATTACAACGCTTTCTTTGAATACACTTGGCGAGACCTTTATACGGGATAATGGAGGTTTACCATCTTGTAAAGGCTACCACGGATTTCCTTATGCTTTATGTATTTCCGTGAATGAACAAGTTGTACATGGCTTCCCTGGTAGTTACGTGATTAAAGATGGTGATGTTATTACCATCGATACGGTGATTTCCAAAAACGGTTTTCATGGAGATCATGCCTATACTTTCATCGTTGGTGAAACCACACCCGAGATTCTGCAACTTATAAAGGTGACCAAAGAGTCATTGTATTTAGGCATTAAGCAGGCCGTAACCGGAAATCGAATTGGTGATATTGCGTATGCGATCGAGCAATACACGCATGGTCAGCATGGCTATGGCGTGATCAAGGAATTTGTAGGTCATGGTGTTGGTCGCCAGATGCATGAGGATCCTCAGGTGCCAAATTATGGCAGAAGAGGTACTGGTAAAAAACTGCAGGAAAATATGGTTCTGGCAATTGAGCCGATGATTTCATTAGGGAGCCCAGATATTTATACCCTAGAAGATGGCTGGACCGTATCCACTGAGGACGGCCTGGCAGCCGCACATTTTGAACATAATGTATGTGTTAAAAAAGGCACACCAATTATACTTTCAGATTTTACAAGAATTGAGGCTGCAGAAAAGCAGAATGTGAATTTGAACAGCAGTTACTATTAGTTAGGTTTTATTTATTTTTTGGAAGCCCTGCAGCGATGCGGGGCTTTTTTGTAGGAAATGTTATCTTAGTATTGATGGGAAGTGGAATCGAAGTTAGATGCTAATAAACGTCTTCAGCAAAGCAGATTTGAATCGTTAAGAACATATACCTCTCGCAATGGTTATCAAAATGCGTAAATTGCTGTCTAAAACAAGGAAACATTGTTATGAAAAAGGAAGTGGTGTTAAGCAAGTTTGAGGCTGATATTATCTCCCATACTGATGATATTGAGCGTCTAAAAAGAGATGTTTTTAGGCCTGACATCGAAAAATTGATATTATTTACAAAAATGCTTCGTACCAATGCTACACTAAAGAGGGCTAAAATCATCCATAAATAAATATGGATATTATGGATGAAGCATTGTTACGCTTTTGGAGCTTGCTAAACAGTAATGATGTGCAGTATATAATGGTGGGCGGATTTGCCACCAGGAATTAGACGTTATGACTACCATGAAAGGTCTTGAATAATATATTTTTCAAGATTGTCTTAACTGTGCCTCTATTGCAGACTTTGAAGGAATACAGGTTCCTTTCCTCCATATCAATCAGCTTATCCTGAATAAAAAGGTCGTAAATAGGCCGAAAGATCAGATCGATGTGATTGAGCTTGAGAAAATCAAAAAGCTAAGAAATAGCTAAATGCAGCTTAACTTAAATGCTAAGTTATAGATAGGGCAGTTTCTGCGCTATCTATAACTTCATTTTCTTAACTTAAAACTTCACGGTTGGCGGCAAATATTTCGCAATCAAATCCTCGTAGTAAGGCTTCAATTCCGAAAGCACCGGCGCCTTTGGACTTTTCGAATAAAGGTCATAAGGATTGAATTTATCCACCCATTTAAACATTTCGTGGTCATGCGCGTTAAGCAGGTGATCATAGGCATGTTCCCGGTGCTGTGAATAGAACGAGTGATACCTGATCATATACAAGGCTTCTTCGGGAAGATAGTCTTTGGTGAGGTGATACATGTACTCATCGTGGCCCCAGGACATATGTACCTGATCCAAACCGCAGTGTTCGGAATAAACGCCCAACTTCGTGTTGAACCTTCCATCATGGGAATCAGGATTGGCCTCGAAGAACTCTGGAAACACGATCTTGTCAGAAAACTTACAACCTACTGGAAAGGAATCACCCACAACGTTCCACTGTGGTTCACCAAACAAGCAGAGCACCTTACCCAGGTCATGAATGAAGCCCGTTAATACAAACCAATCCGGGTGACCATCCGCTCTGATCGCTTCTGCCGTTTGCAGCAGGTGTTGCAGCTGATCCAATGAGGTATCCGGATCTGAATCATCAACCAGTGTATTCAGGTACTCCATGGCCGACCACCAAGGCATCTCCATTTGTTCGAACTTCAAAAACTTCGCTTTTTTAGCTAAGACATTATCGTAGGTCTGATAGGTGTGGTTAAGCCGGTAGAATTCCCGAATCGGATTGTCCGACTCGCTGTCATAACTTCTAAACTCAGACTTTGTCTTCGCAGGTTCGGGGTATCTTGCGACAACATCGTCTTCCCATACATCAAGACTCGATAGTGGTGACTTTTCTTTTTCGCTTAGCTGTTTCATAATTAAGTTGTTTTAGTTGATATCTAGTTACCAGAAAACCGTATATAGTGCCGCCAGAATACCACATATCACAACAGAGGCGACGATAAAGCCAGGCGTTACCCTGAACATTTCTTTATTGATTTCAAGTCCTTTCGGATTGTTCTTACTCTCGGGATCTGAAACAGTGATCAGATACATTAAGATAAGAATAATGCAGAACACCCAGGACATCCGGTTTAAAAATGGAATCGGCTCAACTGCACCGCCGGTAAGGGTGGGCAGAAACTTGAACAGTACAGATAATGGAATGGTGAGTAACGCTGCGGTGAGTGCTGCCCTGGAGGTTGTTCTCTTCCAGAAGAACCCTAAAAGGAATATCGCAAATACGCCAGGAGATATAAATCCAACATACTCCTGTATAAATTGATAAACCTGATCAAAACTCCGCAATGCAGGTGCCACAATAATGGCAATCAATGAGGAAATGATTACGGCCCATCTGCCAATGCTCACCATTTTGCTTTCCGTGGCTTCAGGATTGATGAATTTCTTGTAAATATCTAAGGTAAAGATGGTTGCAATGCTGTTACAC
Organism: Pedobacter sp. NEAU-ZC8; assembly: GCF_059278965.1. Lineage (NCBI taxonomy): Bacteria > Pseudomonadati > Bacteroidota > Sphingobacteriia > Sphingobacteriales > Sphingobacteriaceae > Pedobacter > Pedobacter sp. NEAU-ZC8. The sequence continues at coordinate 130,406 of NZ_JCAJXC010000010.1, read as the reverse complement.
TTGCCGGCCAGGGAGGCGACAATTGCTGCGGTGAGCGCCGCAAAGGCCAATCCTTTTATGCCTACCGGCAATAGGTTCATCAATACTGGGTAAGCATGATCTGGCTTCACCGTACCATTAGCGTCCACCATTTCCGTTTGAAAATAACCTTGCTGGAAAAGCACGAATACGGCGATGCCTGGGATTACAACAATAACCGGGATCAGCAATTTTAGAAATGCGGCAAAAAGCAATCCCGCACGTCCGGTTTTCAGATCGGCACCAAGTGCACGTTGAACGATATACTGGTTACATCCCCAGTAATTTAGATTGTTGATCCAAAGACCACCGGCAAGAACTGCAATACCCGGCAGATCATCATAATATTTGTGCCCTTTGGAGAAGATCATGTGGAAATGATCATCCGCTTCAACCCGCAGCACCCCAAGTGCGTCAATGATGCCGTTGCCGTTTACCTTGTCAGAGACAAGTTGCAGTGCCATATAACAGGTGACCAGTCCTCCAAGCACCAACACCAACACTTGGATCACGTCGGTGTAGCCAATCACTTTCATGCCACCAAGTGTAATGATTGCAGAGAAAATAGCCAGAGCTATTACACAAACATAAAAGGGGATACCTGTAATAGTCTCTATTGCCAGTGCACCAAGAAAGAAAATGGAGGTCAGATTCACAAAGACGTATACCAGCAACCAGAATACGGCCATGAGTGTGCTTACGGTGTTGTTATAACGTCCCGACAGGAACTGCGGCATGGTATAGATATGGTTCTTGACGTAGATGGGGAGGAAGAAAACAGCTACAATGATCAACGTGGCAGCAGCCATCCACTCATAGCTTGCAATGGCAAGTCCCATAGCAAATCCCGAACCCGCCATGCCAATGAAATGCTCTGCGGAAATGTTTGACGCGATAATTGAGGCACCAATTGCCCACCAGGTTAGGGAACCTTCAGCCAGAAAGTAATCCTTGGTGTCCGTTCGTGTTTGCTTTTTTCGCTGATAAACCCAGTATCCATAACTTAGAATTACAATAAAGTAGATTAAAAAGATGACGTAGTCGTAAACGGAAAGGTGATTCATGTGCCGGCTAGAAATTTGGTTGATTCAATTTGATAATAATTCTTTTTAAAATTCTGAATTACTGCAAATTATTTTCTGAAAAGTCGTAAAACCTGATGATAGCCACACGCTGAACCTGTTATTGAATGATTCGGCCAGGTACTAAAGGGCTTCCTGATTTCGCAATTGGTAAATAATCTTTAATTTCGCCGTATACATAGGAAATAGCGGAAAATGGATTATCAATTCAAAGAAATAGAAAAAAAGTGGCAGGGCTTCTGGGCAGAAAATCAAACCTTTAAAGCAGCGCAAACGACTGACAAACCGAAGTTTTATGTTTTAGACATGTTCCCGTATCCATCAGGTGCCGGACTACATGTTGGACACCCACTAGGATACATTGCTTCTGACATTTTTTCCAGATATAAAAGATTAAAAGGCTTCAACGTGCTGCATCCGATGGGCTATGACTCCTTTGGTTTGCCGGCAGAGCAATATGCGATTCAAACCGGACAACATCCGGCATTGACAACCGAGCAGAATATCAATACCTACCGCAGACAGCTGGACCAGATCGGATTTTCTTTCGACTGGAGCAAGGAAATCCGTACCAGTGAACCATCTTACTACAAGTGGACCCAATGGATCTTCATGCAGCTGTTCAATTCCTGGTATAATGTAGAAACTGACCGTGCGGAAAACATCAGTACCCTGATTGCGAAGTTTGAAACTTCTGGCAGTGCCGGCATTAAGGCTGCGGCAGATGAGGATGTGCTTACATTTGATGCTTCGGAATGGGCAGCAATGACCGAAGAAGCTAAACAAACAGAATTGCTGAAGTACCGCTTAACATACTTAAGAGAAAGTACTGTGAACTGGTGTGCGGCACTTGGGACGGTACTTGCAAATGATGAGGTGATCGGCGGTTATTCTGAACGTGGCGGTCATCCGGTAGAGCAGAAGAAAATGATGCAATGGAGCATGCGCATTTCTGCATACGCAGAACGTTTACTTCAAGGTCTGAATACGGTTGACTTTTCGGAGCCAGTAAAGGAAATGCAACGCAACTGGATCGGCAAGAGTGTTGGTGCTAGCGTGAAGTTTCCAATTGAAAATCATACCGGCCATATCGAAGTTTTCACCACGCGTGTGGATACAATTTATGGGGTATCTTTTCTGGTACTTGCGCCGGAGCATGAGCTTGTGGCGGAACTGACCACACCTGAACAAAAAGAAGCGGTAGAAAACTATATCGCACAAACCCGTAAAAAGTCCGAGCTGGACCGTATGGCAGATACCAAGACGGTTTCTGGTGCTTTCACCGGCCGTTATGTGCTTAATCCGGTAAGTGGTGAAAGGGTGCAGCTTTGGATTGCCGACTACGTACTTGCAGGTTACGGAACTGGTGCAGTGATGGGTGTTCCAAGTGGTGACCAGCGCGATTGGCTATTCGCTACGCATTTCGGTTTGCCCATCCTGCAGATCTTAGATAGGCAAGCCGACCTGGATAAACAGGCGGATCCGACCAAAGAAGGTCAATACATCAACTCTGGTATCATCAATGGTATGAGCTACAAAGAAGCCATTGATACTTTGAACAAATGGCTGGAAGATAACAAGGCGGGTAAAGCGAAAATCAACTACCGTATGCGTGATGCCATATTTGGGCGTCAGCGTTACTGGGGTGAGCCGATTCCGGTGTATTTCAAAGCCGGTATTCCATACCTGATTAAAGAAGAGGAGCTTCCTTTATTGCTGCCTGAGGTAGATAAATATCTGCCTACAGAAACTGGTGAGCCTCCGCTGGGCCGGGCCACAAACTGGAGCTACGAGCAGCAATATGAATACGAATTGAGCACCATGCCGGGTTGGGCAGGTTCCAGCTGGTACTGGTACCGTTATATGGATTCAAAAAATGAGGCAGCTTTTGCGTCTAAAGAAGCGATCGACTACTGGCAGGATGTGGATCTTTATATCGGTGGTGCGGAACATGCTACCGGTCACTTGCTGTACAGCCGTTTCTGGAACAAGTTCCTTAAAGATCTTGGCTATGTGCAACAGGAAGAGCCTTTCAAAAAACTGATCAATCAGGGCATGATCCAGGGCCGCAGTAATTTTGTTTACCGCGTGATGGACGAAGATGGTAAATCCACAAACACCCTGGTATCTCATGGGCTTAAAGGCAGCTATAAAACCACTGCACTACATGTGGATGTGAACATCGTAGAAAATGAGGTACTGAATATCGAGAAGTTCAAGCTTTTCCGTCCGGAGTTCAAAGACGCTGAATTTATTCTGGAGAATGGTAAATACATCTGTGGCGTTGAGGTGGAAAAGATGTCAAAATCTAAGTTCAACGTGGTGAACCCGGATGTGTTGATCGAGAACTATGGTGCTGATACTTTGAGGATGTACGAGATGTTCTTAGGACCACTAGAGCAGAGTAAGCCCTGGAACACCAATGGTATAGAAGGTGTATTCAAGTTTTTGAGAAAGTTCTGGAGGTTGTTCCATAACGATGCATGGGAATTCAAGGTAAGTGATGCCGAGCCTACGAAAGCGGAGTTGAAAGCATTGCACAAGATCATCAAGAAGGTTCAGGATGATATTGAACGTTTTTCTTTCAATACATCTGTTTCCAGCTTCATGATCGCGGTGAATGAACTGACGGACCTAAAGTCTAACAACAAGCAGATCCTCCAGGATATGGTGATTGTACTATCATCTTATGCACCACATATATGTGAAGAACTTTGGACCTTGTTAGGTAATGAAGCAGGTACATTATCCTACGCTGCATATCCGACATTTAATCCGGATTACCTGGTTGAAGATGAGATCAGCTACCCGATTTCTGTTAACGGAAAAACTCGTATGAACCTGAGTATCAGTTCTACAATGGAAGCAAAGGAGATCGAGGAACTTGTGTTGGCTAACGAACAGGTTCAGAAGTATCTTGATGGTAAATCGCCTAAAAAGGTGATTGTTGTGAAGGGTAGAATTGTGAACATTGTGGTTTAATAAACACTAACTAACATAGTTGTTAACATTTAATGTTGATAACACAACGCCGCATTTTTTGAAGATGCGGCGTTTTTTATTGCCTGTGAGTAACTAACATCTATACCAGGGTTATGAACAGCTATTGCACAGCATATAAACACTAGTTAACATAGTTGTTAACAGCTAATGTTTATAACCAAAGAACGCCAATTTCAACATCCGGCAATCAATGCAGGAATGCATTAGACTCTTTTTTGCTGACTGGTGTTGTACTGGTGTGTCTATATCTTAAACAGGCGACTAGGCTATTGCAGAAGCTCCTGCGCCATAGTCAACAAGCGCAGGCTGAATGATCAGCAGGCTTCAGATGAAGTGTAGACTTATTAACATAAGGCCTAGAAGTTCAGAGGCGCATGCGTTGTGAAGGGTCATTCAGATCATCCAGAATATAAAGCTGTCCTTTTTCAATCAACAGGCCCTTCGTTTTTCCACTGAATTTATCCTGACCATGTTTCAGGTCTATCTTAATTACACGACCCTCGTAGGCAGATTTGATATCACTGACAATGCTGTGTCCGATAATGATCTTTGAGGCCTTATAGTAGTTTAGAACTTTCTCCAGATCCTGCTGGCTTTGTGCGGAGGGTATTGGCTTGAAAGGTGCTCTATAGAAATATTGTATCTTGTAGAAGATGTTCATGGATAGCGTACGGTCCCAATACGGGCTATGATTTGATTTTAAGGTCAGGTAAGCTGCTCTATCCAGACTGTCTGCATCTGGATTGCGTCCATAGTACTTTTTGGCGATTTCGTTGATGTGGGTTTGTGTGATACCTTCTTCAACAAGTATTTTATTTAAACCTGCGTGCACAAAGATGTAATCCCCAATCTTCTCCATGACGTTTTTACTCCGCAGCCAGCGGCCTAAGAAGGACTTTTCACCATAGAGGTATTTGTTTGCAGGGTTCCAATCGGCTTGTTTGCTAATCTGTTTGGCAGCTTCACGGTACTTGTATTCTGCATAGGAAGTATTACCATACATATTCAGGATCTCATGGTTCCCGAGAATGTAGTGAACCTTTCCACCCGCCAAGGCAGCCTGCTGTTCCAGGTGGTAAATTAACCAGAGTACTGCCGTGACATGTTCTCCTCGATCCACAAAGTCGCCGTTCAGCACCAGATGACCTTTTCCAAAGGTCCATCGATAGCTTTTATCCATCACTTTATTCTTTATCAGGAAGCTGTAAAAGCCGTTGAAGTTCCCTTCGATATCTGAAATGGCAATAAGCTTTTCCGGCATGGGTGATGTTTCTGGCTGTTGCTGTAATGTCTTGTCTAGATGTACCCGAAAGCTGTCCAGATCTTCGTTGTTCACACGAACCATAACAGACTGGCTACTATCGAGGAGTGATGCGGTCAACTGATTCTTCGCGCTAACCTGATACACTAAACTGTCGATGACGTAAGGGCCATCAATCCCGTCGAAACTCGTTTTAACCCTGCCTTCTGATTTAAACCCAAAAGTTCTATTCTTTTGCCAGAGTGCATTTAATCCAGACCAGTAGAAGCTGTACCTTCCGGTTTGCTCGTCGATATTTTGATGTCCAAAGAATAAGGTGGCTATAACCCAATAGGCTATGCCAAGGCCGACCGCCCATTTGAAAACCTTTTTAAAAAATGCACTTGCTTTCTTCATTGATAACCTGTTCAAATTTTCTGCATTGGATACTTCTTTTGAACATTCGTTACATGGGCCTTCCTGGTTTATGAATTCCGGTCAGTCGTGAATACACTTGCCTGAGTCTTAAAATGAAAATCCAACGGAGATATAGGGTAAAGCACCTTCTCTGGAGAAGCCCACCGTTCCTTGAATCAGGATCAACTCCGCTGGTCTTACATACAGGCCTCCGCCAAAACCATCATGCCAGGTTGAGGAGGATTCTCCAGGCTCCCAAACTCTACCGACATCATTGAAGGCAATCATACCCACTTCCCCGGGGGTAATGTAAGATGTAAAATCAAAAAGCTTCAGACGCAGGTCCAGGTTATAGTATACTGCAGATTTTCCGGTGAACCTGTTACTGTGAAAACCGCGGAGGTTTCTTGCGCCACCCAGCTGCATGCGCTGGAAGAATGTTGGGTCTCCGAATGTTGTTCCAGCTCCAATGCGGTTCGCGATCACCAATCCGGAATTACCAGGGTTCAGGTAAAACCTGAACTCCGAACGCAAGTAGCCGTAACGGTCTTGCGCTTCAGCTACCTGCTGTTTCCCGCTGATTGCGGTTTGCCAGTAAATACCTTTCGTTGGAATTGCCTCATTGTCCCTGGTGTCATAGGTGATCAGTCCGATAAGTCCCGCGTAAAAGCGGTTGTTGAATACATCCTGCGCAGGATTAAGCCGATCGTATTCGCCAAGGAAGTGTTCTGCATTTCTGGAAGATTTGCTGCTGTAAAACTCGGTGGAAATGCCACCTTCAAGCGTCAGGTTCTTGACAACTTCCCGTTTTAATTTTATATCTGCATTTAGATAATCATATCTGTTCCGGTAAAAGGAGATCTCCCTTGGTTCTTCATCTTCAAAACGGGTGTCATTACCTAGTCCGAAGAAGTTACTTTGGTTGTTTGGACCCAGGTAATCTACATCGATCTTCAGATCATTTTTCCCGATCGCTTCCTTGAAGTCTCCTTCATAGGTAAGGTGAAAAGCTTGCCGACCGGTGGAGTAGTTGATCCAAAACTCATTATGGAAAGCATAGGGTGTTTTGCGAAACCCTTGTTTTTGGTAGATCAGACCGACACCTGGCTGTAGTCCCCGGTCGATGCTGTAATTAAGTCTGAACAGCGGACCAAGCTGGTCGAAAACGAAGCTGCGCTTGTTAAAGGAATTTACCACGGTATCATTTGCCAGCCTGAGTTTAGCGTATGATCTTGATGGAACCAGATTCTGTTCATCCTGCCGGTCATAGATGAAAGGCTTTTTACCGCCTTTTAAGCTTTCTGCGATGTTGAAGCGATCATTACCCGCGCCGCCAACAAACCTCAGCCGAATGGGAGCGCTTGCCTGGCCTTTAACGTCAAAGATGTCATCTCCCCCAAAGCCATATAGGCGGATTTCCTCCGTTTCATCTGCTTTGAAAGTACGATGGAAAATGCTTCTGCCCAGGGTGCTGTCCTTTTTGATGTTCTCAATCCGAAGCTCAAGGTCGCCGTTAGCTTGATGATTAATGCTGAACTGTTCGCGCTTGTCCGAAGCGGGAATGTCAATGGTCTTAGCCAGGAACCTGTAGTACTCCAGAGCGATCTGCTCCAGCTGCTGAATGCGACCGTTCAGGTTTGTGCTGATTTCCGCTTCATTCTGACTTCTTATCTCAGGTGGGAGTAAGCTGAGTGCTTGTTTTACCAGTTCGGGACTAAGCTGTTGCTGCACATACTTGATCTCCTCACGCCAGTCAGCCTCATTCAGGTCGGTAAGGAAATAGCGGTCGAAATACCGGTTGTTAAAATTCCATGTTTTTACATCTCTGATCCCTGCTGAGTAGGGCTGAAGATTTGCCTTCAGCCACTGATGGGAAAGCACCCAGGGGAGGATACCACTGGTTTTATAGAATACTTTATCTCTATCCCGTGGAATGGGAATGTAAGTGGTAACGCCACCTTTTTTCTCATCTCCCCAGCGCCAGTTGTCTTCGTGCCGATCCCAATCGCCGATGACAAAGTCCAGCAGCCTGGCTCTTAGTGTTAGCCGCTGGTCGGCAACATGATCATTATCCTCCTGCAATTCCGTCTGCACCTTCTCCGTATTATCGGTGTCTTCAAATTGCAAAGGCTCACGTTCCTCAAAGAGGTAGGCCGCATTGGCAAATTCCTGGCGGTATTCACCGAGGTCAGGATCATCACCCACATAAACGATTTCTGGATTAGCATGTGGAATTTGCAGTGCATCTGCCAGGGGCGGAACAATCAGAGCACCAAAGGGATGCCCCGTAGATACTTGATCCTGTATAATATCCTTTGCGATTGTGGTTTTCAATCCTTCCGGCAGTGCACGGTCTGGATATTTCTGGATGGTTCGAAGCACCCATTCTTTTCCTTTAGGGTCCACGAAACGTATGGACTTGGTCTGATTGCCACCACCAAGCTTCAGGATCTTCAAGCCACCCTGTTCTTTTTGGATGTTCAGTATACGCAGCTTTACAGGTGTAGCCCAGAGACTTCGGTAGTTCTCGCCGAAGAACTTCCGGTGCAGCGAACCTACCGCGTCATATTCCGGTGCAATCGGTTTAATGATAAACTGCTCCGGATCATATTGCTGCCCAAGGCTGAGCAGGGGTGAAAGCATGCAAAGGGATAATAGGAATTTCTTCATTTTATGCTAATTTTCTTGTTGGCAGCAAAGCATTTCAGCTGGGTAAGCTGTCAAGGTTAAGACTTACTCTTAACGCTTTTAATCCTTCTACACCCTGTAATTCTTCAATTTCTAAAAATTCCACGTCCGATTTCAAGATCTCCTGCGTTGCCAAGATGTTAAAGTAGTTGAGGTATTCTTCGGCTTCCCATCTATTCATATAAACAATTGCGAGCTTTCCAGGTTGTGTCAGTCGTTCATCGGTGAATTTAATATGCGCTTTATCAATGCGCTTTTTCACCAGCTGATAGCGGATGTTATAACCGCCTTCTACGTCAAAACGCTGCTCATCAGGCCGGAAGCTGATGTCGATCAATTTCTCATGAACAAAGATAAGCTGTGTAGTTCGTAAGGGGATCGGTAAGCCAGGAATCAGGTTATGCGCAGCACGGGCGATGTTTGCGACCGCTGCAAGGTGTTTAAATCTGAAAACCTGCAGCAGATCTGCCGGCATTGGGCGATCTGGTGTAATGGACTGCCCTAGATATATATCGAACTCAACGCCATCTGTTCTGAACTTTTCAAAGTAGCATGGGAAGGTATTCTGTATATCTGCATTGAAGTCGTCTAACATGGCATTGATGCTGCGGTTAAGCGTCTGCATACTATGCTCGAAGAGGTTCCGGTTTTGGTATAGAGGCCCATTAAGGGCGGTTTGTTCAAAGTAGTGATCGATGATGCGCCCAATCTCTGGCCTTGCTTCCTTTAACAATCGCAGGTATGGCGGCAGCTGCCGGATCAAGTAGTCTTCGATACGGATGATCTGCCGGTCACTCAGATGCGTTTCCTTTTTATAGTTCCATACCTGTTCCTGATCAGGCAGGTTTTTCATGACGTCCGTTTCTGTAGATTCTTTGATAGCTTTAAAGGTTTGCTCAAGCACCTGAAAATGGGTATTCAGGTCTTTTCGGATAGCCAGGTTGCGGGAAACGCTGGAATCCTTCATGTCAATAGCGGCATAGAAGGGCTGCACGTCTTTAAATACAATGGGCTCTATCGGCAGGTCTTTCTCTTTACAATCGAATCTAAGATAATTATATGCCGCCTGATTAAAGCGCCATGCTACTGCCGGCTGAATGGCGGTGAATTTACTCGTGATTACTCTGGTGATCTCGTTGTTGAAATCAGCGGCGATGTTATGGAAGAGTTGAGCAAGTAAAGGAAAGGCTGCTTCAATCTTGGAAAGCGTTTTAGCCGTTAAATATCTTGGGTTTTTGGCATAGATTTCCAGGCAGCCCACCAGCTTACCACTATAGTAGAGCGGAAACAAGGCATACGAACGGATGCCACTTTTACTCAAAAGCTTTAATATTGGATATTCCTGTTGCTCTTGCTCCAGGATTTCAGGAAAGATCAGGGTTCTGGGGTTAGACAGGTACTCTTCCAATAGTAGTCTTGCATTGCTGGCACTTTCCTGCTGATTGACATAGGTAAGGAGAATACTCTTGAAGCTGGAGTGATCATCAAGCAGCGTCTTTCCGCTCAGCCTTACATAAGGTAGAATACCGAACTCCAGCGCATTGGTACCGGCGATGGTCTTTAGTGCTTTTGAGATACCTTTATCATAACTGCCACTGGCACATTCATTATGTGCAATGATCACATCTTTAATGGATTGTAAGGCATGTGTTGCGGTAACATCAATCATCTCCACCACGGCAAAGCCTTCCAGGCGAAAGCGCTCTGGGGGCATCAGGCGTTCAAGTAAATGCAAGGTGTTATTTTCACCAAGCAGGTTGTCTTTGAAGTTCTCCAGGTTGAGCTTAGGCAGTTCCATATCGGTATGGATTTTCACGAAGCTGTTGTTGACATGTAGCTGGTAATATTTAAGCAGCTGTGTTTTAGGATCTATAAGGGTTTTGATGGTGAAATCCCAACCCGACAAGCTAACATCGTAGTATTTTTCCAGTACAATATTGTAAAAGGTCTTTAGCAGACTGTCACGCATTTGGTCGAGTGAGGGCAGGTTCAGACCCGCCCGGAGGTTTTTGCTCAAAGGGTCGACCAGTACGCTGTAAAAAGCGGGTGTACCGAAATAGAACGTCCCGGTAAGTGGGGCTGACAAGGCCCAAAGGTGCTCTGTTTCTTCTGCAAGAATCGGGGATAAAGAAGTATAGATCAGCTCAAACAGCGGTGTATATTTGGTGAGATTTTCCGGATCGATAGGCTCCTCCAACTCTGGGAATTTCTTGAACTGGTCCAGAATATAGCTGAAGATATTTCGTTTGGCAGTCGTTTCAGCACTAATTCTTTTTTCCAGATAATCAATAAAAGGTTGTAAACAGAATTTGGTCTCTGCGCCATTGATTCCTGGTGTCAGATCGGGGTATTGCCTGGTTAAATCAACCGTAAGTGCTTGCATTTAGTAAATATATTTTTTAACGGTTCGCCTTCTATCTCTAGGGATAAAGAACTAATCTGTGATTGCCGTATAATGTTTTACAAATCTAAACGTTTCGGCTATTCCGCCTGCTTGCTCTTCGTAAAATTTGATGTTGAGGCTTTTGTCTGGAAATAGGTCCATGACCACATACCCCTGAACTGCTTTGCCATAAAGCGCATGTTTGCCCCTGACAACCTCACTGGTTTTCGTTCCAGCACCACTGACAATTTGAATGTAGTCATTCTCTTTGATAAATTGGAGTCCATGGTCATGTCCCGCGACATGGATGAGGTTCGGTATTCCTGTAAATGCAGCATCAACGCCATTGATCATTTGCTTGTATGCTTTATTTCTAAGGTCTTCCGGGCCGGGGAAGGTACGTCTGATCAACGGGTAGATGGAGCCGAGCACCGGGAGTGGAATATATAGGTTTTTATGGAGGTCTCTTAGTGGAAAAAGATGTTGCATGAAACTGAATCTGCCACCATGGATGCCGTAGCTTCGGAAGGGATGGTGGGCAGCAAGTAGGAGGATTTGATCTTTGTGTTTTTCTGCCAGCGACTTCATTTGCCTGAGCACTTCCCCCTTGCTGTTGCAGGCGCATGCTGCTTCCCCGGTATCTTTCTGATGGGGGTACACCCACCACTCGCTGTCGAAAGTAACAATGGAAAGGTTTGCGGTAATGGGTAGCAGGACAGGACCGGGACATCCGTTTTCGGGCACCATTCGCAGGTTAGCGTCTTGCTGGTTTTTAAGGAATATAGATTGGGCTTTGACTTTCGCCAGGCCCTGTGGGCCCGACTTATCCCAATCGTGATTACCCGGAATGAAATATACTTTGGCGCCCTTTGCCCGCATAGGACTGAACTGTGAACGTAGCACCTGTCCCGTTTCCTTTTCCTCAACACTGCCGGGTAGGCCCATGCCCTTTGGATAAATGTTGTCGCCGAGATAAACCACAGTTGTTTTCCCCGGAAGTACCCGCTCAGCAGCATGACTTATAACCTGACTTTGTTCTGGATCAATTTCACCAGCGTCGCCAATGAAGATCAGCCTGGAAACAATGGTGCTGCTATCTTGTGCCTTGCTGGTAAAACTTAAGAGGAATATGCAGCAGATGCCTAAGAGCTTTCTCATTGTTCTTTATTTTGTAACCAAGGGTTTGAACTTCAGGATATTTCCATTCGTGATTTCGTCGCCTTCATTAGAAATATACAGGTTCAGGTCTTTATCGAAAGTGATGCCTTCAGGCTGGTTGAACGTTGATGAATCAAGGTCATATACCGCTTTGATCTGCCAGTCAGAGCTTGCAACAACAAGCAGTTTCTCTGCAGAAGAGAGGATGTACCATTCCAGGCTTTTCGGGTGCCGTGTAATTGCCGATACACGCAAGCCTGACTTCAGTTTAAAGCCCAGTTTTTCGACGACATCCTGGTCAAACTTTAATTCCGAAATGGTACCCAGGTCTTTGCTGTTGGTATCGATCTTGATTTTATACCCCAGTGTATTACGTTTTTTCTTTCCAGCACTTTTTGTCAATACATACAGGGTTTGCTCCTTTACATCAGCATATAGACTTTCATATTCTGCTTTCGGCAGGAAGTTTTCCCAATGTTGTACCATTGAACTGATATCATCATTGTCAGCATTCAGTGGAAAGCTGTAGAAGTCGCTTGAGCTGGTAATTACATACACTCTTCCGTTTAGAATGGCCAGATCTTCATAATCGCCTTTAGGACCAAACTTGATGCTCTTGGCTTTTTTTATGCCCCAGCTTAGGCTAAAAAGGCGGCCGTCCTCATCCTGAATCGCATAGATGCTTGAGGGACCATCGTTGTTGAAGGTTATTCCGGAGATTTCCAACAGGCTTTCGGGCATGTTGAATTTCTCAGATGCCGTCAAATCATAGTTCAACGCTGGTTGCTGGGCACTGCTCTTAATTTTGGGTTTACAGGCAAAAAAAGAGACAATGCTCAGCATTACCAACAATTGAAGTGTTTTCGATAGTGCTTGCTTCATGATAGTTCCTGTTTAAAATTGAGCCGCCCTAAGCAGCTTATGAATTTCCTCCTGTGCACGTATTCCGTTTTTTTGAGCTATAGGGATGTTCTGGAGCATCGGGTCCAGCTGTACTGCTTGTTCAGTATCGTTGAGTTGAATGTCCAGGAGTTGCTCGAGCTGTGTCTTCAGTTTTGGGTCATGGATTGGAAAGCATACTTCTATTCTGGAATAAATATTCCGGTTCATCCAGTCTGCGGAGCCCATAAATACGTCTTTGTTTCCATTGTTATGAAAGATAAAAATCCGCCCATGTTCCAGATACCGGTCTACGATCCGTATGATGCGGATGTTTTCGCTTTGCCGCGGCACCCCGGGTATGAGGCAGCAGATACCCCGGATGATCAGTTTAATTTTCACGCCGGCATTGGAGGCATCATAAAGCTTGCGGATCAGTGTTTGCTCTTCCAGATTATTCAGTTTGATGGTTATGGCTGCGGGGCGACCGGCTTTTGCGAACTGTATCTCGCGCTCAAGAAGTAATAAGAATTGATCCTGAAGGTTAAACTGCGCAACCAATAACTCCTGGAAGTTCAACGCTTTCTTTAGTGCCATGGTCTTCTTCGGAGTAGCTAAAAACTGAAAAAGCGATTCGAGTTCTTGCAAAAGGTTTGGCGCTGCGGTAAGTAAGGCATGATCGGTGTAGAACTTCGCGGTATTCTCGTTTAAGTTTCCGGTCGACAGTAAGCCAAACCGTTGGATGCCCTGGCTGGAGCTTCTTTTTACGACTGCGACCTTCGCGTGGACTTTATACTTCACACTGCTGTAAATGACTTCTGCACCTGCTGCCTTAAGTTTTGTTGCCCATTTGATGTTATTCTCTTCGTCAAAGCGGGCTTTCAACTCCAACATCACCACCACTTTCTTGTTGTTCTTCGCCGCATTGATCAATGCAGTGACTACGCGGGAGTTCTTGGCCGCCCGGTACAGTGTGCAATAAACTTCTGTGACTGCTGGGTCTGTAGCTGCGGTTTCAAAAAAATGAAGTATCCGTTCGAACGACTGATAAGGCAGGTTTATCAGCAGATCCTGCTGCTGTATGCGGTCAAAGATGGAACGTTCATTTCCCTGTGGAAACAGTTGCATTGCTGGCCAATCGGGATAGTTGAACTCCGGTCCGTTTAAGGGAAAGCTGTTTAAATCCTTAAGATTATGATAAAAGCCACCCAACACGATCGACGAATGCTGCAGATTAAGTGCATAAACCATCTTATAGAGATGTCGGAGGGGAATATCAGGCTGACAAAGGAACCTTGAGGCAATGCCAAAATCGCGCTTGGCCAGTTCTTTTTCCATCGCAGCAATAATATTCTCATCTACTTCTTCCTCCAGGTGCAGTTCGGCATCTCTGGTTACCTTCACGGCGTAAGCTGCCGTTACAGTATCATGCTCAAACATTTTTTGTAGGTTGAAACGAATGATGTCGTCTATAAACAAGATGTGTTTGATCTCTCCGTCCGGAACTACGTACAACCTTTGCAAAACGTCTGAAGGGATATTTAGCATCAGCAGCTGCTCGATATCGGCACTATTGCGGAGCACAACACCAAGGTACAGCTTGTTGTTTTCTGCAAAGAAGGCCGTATTTGCCTGTTCCATATAAACAGGTTTTAGCAAGGGTTTTATGTTATCGTCGAATAGCGCACGCACCGTAGCGGCAATGTTCTCCGGAATGTCTTTCCGGTAAAGCCAATGGTAGTTATTCGCGGCCAGTTCAGGAATGATGATTTTGCGCAGGATTTCCCCATATCGCTGTTGTTGCAGGTTTATGCGCCTTTTCGCTTCACGGTAGGCGAAGTCATCACTTTGAATATCCTTATCCACAGCTTTCAACACAGGCATACGTACCCGGTAAAACTCATCGAGATTGGAAGAGTAAATGGAAAGGAACCTGATCTTCTCCATCAGCGGCACCTTTTCAGAGGCAGCCTCTTCCAGCACCCTCTGGTTGAAGGTGAGCCAGCTCAGATCACGGTTAAAAAAGGTGTATTCATTCATGTTATACTTCAAACGCTACAGCCAGGATAAATCCTAGTACAGAAACAATAATTCCGAACATGAATACATTATAAGCAATTCTCAACAAACGGTATTTTCTGCCAAGCACTATACCTTGCGAGTAAATGTCTTTGATTAAACTTCCGTAAAGATAATCCCGGTTGTCCATCATCTTCTCCATAGCTGCATTATAGTCATGGAGGCTCATTCGATAAAAATTCCCAAAGAAGAGTAGATTGGGCTTTTTCTCCAGCACCTCTTCCGGCGTAAACCGTCCAGGCGGCACAGCAGGCCGGGTAGCAAGGATGGAAAATACCATGGTCACCAGGCAGATCAACAACAAGGTAACAGTCGGCAGGATCAGGTGTTCGTTGTCTTCCAATTTTCTGAGTAAAACACTGAGCACTACAGAAAGGATGATGGAGTTGATGGAGATCATGATGTGAGCTTTATTATCCGCCATATCACTCAAACGCTGGTGGTTGTTGGAGGTGATCCGGAACATCGTTTCAATCCCTTTTTCCGGTCTGCTATCTTTAGCGTCTTTCTTCTTTTTTTCTTTAGCGGCGGGTTTGTCTTGCATCGTGTTCGTAGAAGTATTTTCAGGGGCATCCAGCTGGAAGGACCCTTGCAGTTGTGCTTTCAACATTCGCATGTTCTTGTTTTTCCTTGCAGTAAGTTTATCAATGCAATACTGCGTATGGTAATGATGTGACTCAAGCAGCTGTAGTGTCCCAAGCCGCCAGATGTTTTTATCGATCTCTTTATTACAAACGGCAATGGTCTCTTTGCGCATTAACTTATTACGTTCCTTGAAATCTTCACTTCCCAGGTGGTACAGGTCGGCATCACACACAATCTGCTGCAGGAGGTTTTTCGGGGATTGGGGCATCTTAGTTGCCATAATACAACCTTGCACTTCCTGGATACTCGCCTCATCCACGTTTACGCTGCGGAGAAAACTGGCTGCAATCTCTGCGCCTTTCTTTTCATGTTGCTCACGCCCTTCCAAATAGCCGACGTCATGGAACCAGCAGGCGCATTGTACAATGAAGAAATCCCGGTCTGACAGTTTGTAGAAGTTTGCAATTTCTACAGCGTGTTTAATGACATGTTCGGTATGCTGAAGGTTGTGGTACACCAGCTGTTCATTGCTTCCGCTCTGGAATAAGTGTTCAACATGGGTCTTTACGTCGTCTAAGATTTCAAGATAATTCATAATAGGTAAATATGGGGAATAACCTTGAAAAATGGTTATTTCTGCACTATAAACCCTGCATTCTTCATATTGTTTCCTGAGAAAGTTTTGCTGCGGCCTGTAACAAATAAACACCTTTGCATACTAAATGGACATACATTAAGATTTTTTATGAAAAGATTGATACTCTTATTTTTTTCGGTGCTGACCTTTATACAAGCGAAAGCACAATTCCCAATTCCTGGAGCTACCACCAGGGTTACTGTTGTAGGGAAGGTCTCTGCAACAATTATTGATTCCCTGACCAACAAACCTGTAGACTACGCCAGTACATCCCTAGTAAGGATCTCCGATAACAAAGCCGTAAACGGTGCCGTCTCAGACGAGAAGGGAAAGATCTCTATCCAGAATGTAAGTCCGGGTAAATACAAACTGACCATAGGATTTATCGGCTATACCACCAAGGTGTTAAACGTAACCACAACACCAGAAAAACCAGATTTAAACCTCGGGACCATTCGGCTGGCTTCTACAGCAAACAACCTTGCGGAAGTAACCGTTACCGGTCAGAAGGCCCTTGTAGAAACGAAGATTGATAAGGTGGTATATAATGCAGAGCAGGATGTAACCATTGCTGGCGGAAATGCAAGTGATGTGATGCGTAAGGTGCCAATGCTTTCGGTTGATATTGATGGTAATGTTTCCCTTCGCGGAAGCTCACAGGTGCGGGTGTTGATCAATGGTAAGCCCTCAGGAACCATGGCCAACAGTGTTGCCGATGCGCTGAAAATGATTCCTGCGGAGCAGATTAAAAGCGTTGAGGTCATTACCAGTCCTTCTGCCAAGTATGACGCTGAAGGATCAGGTGGTATCATCAACATCATCACCAAAAAGAAAACCGCTCAGGGGGTAAGTGGTTCTGTAAACGCTTCTGCCGGTACTCGTCAGAATAATGGAAACTTCAGCCTGAATACCCGCCAGGGCCGGTTGGGCGTGACCAGCAACCTGGGGGTTCAGTATGCTATTCCTCAGGATACTCGTGTAGTGCTACTAAATGAAAACTATAATCCTGCTTCTTCGTTAGCTCAGGAGGGTTTTACAAAGTCCAAGCGCTGGGGCGGTAATGGTAATATTGGTGTGGATTACGACATTAACAACTACAACAACATCTCAACCAACTTAAAGTATAACCGCTTTGAAACCGGCAATGACGGTATGTTGGCTGTTTTACGCCGGGTAGCTGACCTGCAGTCTGCATTTTCACGGGAGACAAATAGTGAAGCTTCCATGAGCAACTTCGACTGGACTGCAGATTACCGCAAGACAACAAAAAGAGAAGGTGAGGAGTTCAGTGTTTCCGGTCAGGCGTCTTTTGGCCGAAATGTGAATGACTTTGTGACAAGATATCTTTATCCAGATGAAAACCCTATGGAAGTAAATGGTGACAACACGGGTAAAAATAATGAGTATACGCTGCAGGCCGATTATACATATCCGTTTTCAAAGGTTGTTGTTTTAGAAACAGGGTTAAAAGGTATCTTCAGAAGTATTGAAAGTAAGTACCAGGATACCGAGCAGGACTTTGACTACGGTCAGGATGTGGGTGCAGCCTATGGTGTGATCAGCTTCAAGCTGGCCAAGAAGTTATCTTTCAAAGGTGGCTTACGTGCGGAGTATACGAACATCAATGGTACCGCAGGATCTTCGCTCGACTTCAAAAATGATTATTTCAACCTGTTCCCGAGTGCAATCTTGTCTCAGGCTTTTTCTCCAAGGACAACCTTGAAGCTGAGTTATAACAAAAGGATGCAGCGTCCGAGTTTGTTCTACCTGAACCCTTTCTTAGATGAAAGCGATCCGGAGAATCAGCGTCAGGGTAACCCTGCCTTGAGCCCTGAAATAACAGACATCATTGAGCTTGGTTATTCGACCTACGTAAAAGGTTCAGTGATCAATGCTTCAGTATTCTACAGAAACACACAGGATGTGATTGAAAGTGTATTCAATCCCTCACAAAGGCTGACTACATATTTCAACGTCGGAACCAGCAAGTCTTTCGGTTTTAACACCTTTGCAAGCTATAACCCGGTTCCAAAATGGACACTCATGGGTAACTTCAACATCAACAGCTATGAGGTTTTGGACCCGAGTACGAATTCAAGTACAGGTGTTTATGCCAACTATTCGGTATTCTTAAGATCTGCACTGAGCATTAAAGGCGGCTGGAATACAGAAATTTTCGGTGTTTACAATGGTTCACGGAGATCCTTCCAGGGTACAACAGGTGCGATGGCCTTCTATGGCGGTGCCTTGAAAAAGGACATCATGAACAAGAAGGCTACCGTGGGTCTGAACGTTTTCAACGTGTTTGCGAGAGATCTGCATATTGAAACACGCAATGAAACGCCTGAGTTCTTGCAGAGCACAAACATCTATTACCCAATCCGATCCTTTGGTGTAAACTTCAGCTACAACTTTGGAAAGATCAACTTCAATGCAAAACCAAAGAAGAAGTCTATTAAAAATGACGACTTGAAACAAGGTGAACAACAGATGGGTGGCCAAATGGGCGGCCCGGGTCAGGGATAAACCTTAGCCTTTTTTAACCCGCTTAAGGATCATGAGATTAAGCGGGTTTAACGGAAAACCGCTGATGTTGTTTTGCAGCATCACGACCGACTGATCATAAAATAACATGATCATGGAGCCATGCTCCATGATCATGTTATCCATCTGGTGGTAAAGCGCGTAGCGCTTCTCCGCATCATTCTCATAGTAGCTTTGCTCAAAAAGCTTATCAAATTCCTTGTTGAAATAACCGGTGTAATTAGGGCCGAAAGGCACCTTGTTCTTCGAATAGAACACAGAAAGGTAGTTTTCCGCATCCGGGTAATCGGCAATCCAGGAGCCACGGAAGAAGTTTACTTCATTTTTCGCCATCAACTCGCGTAAACTTGCATTCGGACTTACATCTACTTTTACCTTTATGCCGATGGCATTTAACTCACCTTGTACAAATTCGATCAGATCTTTATAGGTCGTCGAGGTACTTAGCTTAATCAAGGGCAGGTTCTTCCCGTTAGGATATCCAGCTTCAGCAAGTAGCCTGGATGCTTTCGCAGGATCATAATGGTAGCCTTTTACAACGGTGCTGTCGAAGCCCGGCATACCCAGCGGTACAAAGCCAGCAGTAGCCGGAATACCCACACTATTGCGCAGGTATTTGATAAGTTTGGGTTTATCTATGGCGTACTGGATCGCCTGGCGTATTTTTTTGATTCTCAGTGGCGAGTTCTTTACAATTGATTTCGAGGTGTCTACCAGAATGCCAATGTACTCCGTACAGAGGTAGGGTCGCTTCAGGAGCTGAAACTTGCCCTCATATTTCTGTGTCATCCTGCCGCTCTTGCTGAGAATATCATCGCGGTAGCTGCCATCAACCTTGTCAAAGAAGTCCAGATCTTTTTTGATGAAGTTCATGAAAGCACTTTGTTTGTCGCTGATGAACGTTGCCTTGATGGCATCCAGGTAGGGCAAGCGCTGGTCCCCATCTTTCTCCCAGTATTTTTCATTTTTCAACAGGACCAGGATTTCATCTTCCTTCCAGTACTTGAACTTAAAAGGACCGGTTCCAATCGGATGGCTGCGGAAATCTTTGCCGTAATGTTCCACAACTTCCTTAGGAACCACGGAGCAGTACTGCGCAGTGAGCAGGTTCAGGAATGCCGGAAAGGGTTTGCTAAGTGCAATGCGGAAGGTGGTATCATTGATGGCTTTAAAGCTGTTGATATCTTTGACTTTGTCGTTAAAGATCCATCCACCTGAAGAAGCAACCTTTGGATCAATCAGGCGGTAAAAGCTGTAAGTAAAATCTTCAGCAACCACCTTGCGACCTTTACCATCCTTGAACAGCGGGTCGTCATGGAAATAAACATCATTCCGCAAGTGGAAGGTGTAGTGTAGCCCATCCTCAGAAACTTCCCAGGATTTTGCAATGGCAGGAACGGTATTGAGGTTGCTGTCGACCTGCACCAGCCCATTGAAAACCTGGTTGATCATCCAGATCGCATTCTGGTTCCTGGCAAAAGCCGGGTCCATGGAAGTGAGGTTCTGGTCGATATTCAAGTTGAAAACGGTCTTGTTTTCATTGGATGATTTGGTCTTGCAGGCACTGCAGCTCAGGAAAAGCAATCCACAAAATATATATTGAATAATACGGCGCATCTGTTTAGGAATACTAATTTTGCACAAAGTAACCAATTTAATAGTATGTCTTTTTTAAATGAAGTGATAAATAATGTTGAAGATGAAGTGTTAAGAGAGACGCTTCAGGAGCGTGTAGACCTCGTCTTACATAAAATCAAGTTCATGGAAAAGGTACATGTAATCTGCCTGAATTCACTGAATCAGCTAAATACCAGGTTGAAAGAACTGGTGGAGGCAGCAGGTGGCATTATGCAGATCGACCCGCTTGAAGCCAGGGTATTGATCTATGAGGAACCCGGAAAAGGCATGCTGGAGCTCATGGGCATCGTGCCTGGCTTGCTACAGAAAGACTGGCCGGCGGTTACTTACAACCGCGTTTACTTGTTTGATGAACTTGATGTAGCTGACATGGATGCACCTGCACTTGTTGCTGCCATGGAAGACATCGCAGAGCTGATGTACCCTGGATATTTCGTGTTCGGCAATGAAGGCCGGACCTGGACTTCATTCGGCGTTTAACAGGAGATCGGCTGACGGTTTCTAAAACTTGATCAGCTTGTTGATCTGATCATTTGTGAACTTCAGCGTATCTTCCTTGAAGAAATCTCCCGCTTCATTCAACTCATATTTTATCGCAGGAATGTGCAGTCGTAAGGGCAGCACATTCAAATGCAGATATCCGCAGATGCCGGAGAAATGATCTATGCCCCGGATGTTTCCATACTTCCCGGAGGATATGCCGGTTAGCGCTGCCTTTTTATTGTAAAAACTATCGGGGAACTCGCAGGCATCAATGAAGGTTTTAAGCACCCCGGGGAAGCTTCCATTGTATTCGGGGATAATAAACAAGAATTTTTCTGTGTTCGCCACCATTTGCTGAATGGGCTCGAATTCGGGGCTGCGTTTACCGTAAAGGTCGGTAGCGATAAGTCTTTCCGGCAGGCTTTCCAGGCTGAAGAGTTGTGCCTCGGCCCCAAGTTGCTGAAGTGTTTTAAGATAATATCTGGACACTTTAAGCGTATTACTATTGGGTCTGTTGGTGCCGGAAATGATGGTGATCATAGCTTGTAATTTGTTAGTAAGATGTGCAAAACACTTGTGGCTTTAACAGTATAATTGCTATTTAGTTTGTATCTTAGCTATTTGTTAAAAAGCCCCTGAAACGTACAAAAATAGTACTTTCAGGCCAAATAAACGCTAGTGTTCAAGAGCCTCATACACTTAACAGGTAAATTTAAATAGATAGATGAGTAAAATTATTGCGTTGGCAAATCAGAAGGGTGGGGTAGGTAAAACGACATCAGCCATTAATCTTGCCGCAAGTTTAGCCGTATTAGAATACAAGACCTTATTGGTCGACGCTGATCCGCAGGCCAACTCTACATCAGGAATAGGGTTTGATCCAAGAAACATCAAGAACAGTATTTACGAGTGCATAATCAATGATATAGAACCAACAGAAGCGATTCAGAAAACCGAAACGCCAAACCTGGATCTTTTACCTGCACATATTGACCTGGTAGGTGCCGAGATTGAGATGATCAATCTGACCAACCGCGAGTTTAAAATGAAGTCTGTCCTGGGGAAAGTGCGCGATCAATATGACTTCATTATCATTGACTGCTCCCCATCTTTAGGTTTAATCACAATCAACGCGCTTACTGCTGCAGATTCTGTGATTATTCCGGTACAATGTGAATATTTCGCATTGGAAGGGTTAGGTAAATTACTAAACACCATCAAGATTGTACAAACCCGTTTAAACACGGAGCTGGAAATTGAAGGTATCCTGTTAACGATGTATGATGTTCGTTTACGTTTATCTAACCAGGTGGTGGAAGAGGTGAGAACACATTTCCATGATCTGGTGTTCGACACGATCATCCAACGAAATACCCGCTTAAGTGAGGCGCCAAGTTATGGTGTATCTGTAATTATGCACGATGCAAACTGTAAGGGCGCAATAAACTATCTGAATCTGGCACGCGAGATCGTCCGCAAAAACGGACTTGTTCCCGAGCCTGAAGAATTGACAACGGCAAAAATCAAAAATATTTAATGACATCTTTCCAGCGAAAAACAGGTTTAGGCAGAGGATTAAGTGCGCTTTTGGATGATACCGAAACTGCACATGCGCCAAAGAAAAGCGTAACGCCTGCCGCCGCTGCACCTGAACCACGTCCAGAAAGCAGCATTGGTAGCATTGCTATCGCGGACATCGAGATCAATCCATACCAGCCCCGTACTGACTTTGACCAGGTATCGCTGCATGAGCTATCGGAGTCTATCCGTGTGCAAGGTCTTATTCAGCCCATCACTGTACGTAAACTGGACACTGGCAAATATCAGCTGATATCCGGTGAAAGAAGGTTCCGTGCGGCAAAACTTGCCGGCCTTGATGATATACCTGCTTATGTGCGTTCCGCAAATGATCAGCAGATGCTGGAAATGGCACTCATTGAGAACATTCAACGTGAAAACCTGAATGCCATTGAGGTTGCGCTGAGTTTCCAGCGTATGATGGAAGAATGTAACCTTAAACAGGAGCAGCTGGGCGAACGTGTCGGTAAAAACCGTACCACCATCACCAACTACTTACGACTGCTTAAACTGCCGCCTGAAATTCAGGTATCCATCCGCGACCAAAAGATCTCTATGGGGCATGCTCGTGCGTTGATCAACGTTGATGACGTAGAAAAGCAGCTATTCATCCATCAGGAGATTATTGACAAAGGTTTGTCGGTAAGAAGGGTGGAAGAGATGGCCAGAAGCATTCATGCGCTGCAGGTTAAGCCTAAGGCAGTAAAACAACCTGCAGCCAGTTCTTTCGAATACCAGAAACTACAGAAAGACCTGGCTTCCAAATTCGCCACGAAGGTAAAACTGAAAGTGGGTCAGAATGGTAAGGGCGCCATTGAGATTCCTTTTGTGTCCAATGATGACCTGAGCAGAATTTTAGAATTATTAGATTGGTAATGGCTGGTAGAATATGGTTTATCGTAGTTCTTGCGCTTGCATCGTTGACGGTGAAAGCGCAGGATCCAATAACCATAAAGGCTGATAGCAGCGGCGTGAAAGTGGCCAGGGTAGATACGCTTAAATCGAACTACGTGAATGTAGGTAAGATTGCAGCACGCCGGGCCATTCTTCGATCGGCGATCATTCCAGGCTGGGGCCAGTTTGGTAATGGCTTAAACGTGTACCGCGGCGTGAAGATCGCCGCTATTTACACCGGCGCCACCCTGCTGACACTTTCTTACATCGACAACAATAACAGGTACAAAGAATTTCTCGCCGAATTACGTGACCGCCAGGCCAATGGCGGAAAGGCGGTGATCGGTAGTCCTTACTACCGTGTCCAAACCGCGGGGCTAACCTCCGCAAAGGATACCTACCGGAGGAACCGCGAGGTGGTTATCTTCTCGATGATCGGATTATATGGTATTCAGGTGGTTGAAGCTTATGTTGACGCCCGATTGAAGTATTTCGATGTCGGTGATGATCTTGCCATCAGCATCAAACCATCCATCATCAACTCAGGGACCCTTTTCGGCTACCAATCTTATGTTCCGGCTGTTAAAGTTTCATTTAAACTCTAATCTTTAAATGGCATCCGGAACCGCATTTATAACCTTATTTATTCCTTTAACATGAAAATTGCATTGCTGGGCTACGGTAAAATGGGCCTGATTATAGAACGTTATGCTTTAGAACGTGGACATGAAGTGGTCCTGAAAATTAACCTGGAGAACCAAGCGGATCTTACGCCCGAGAATCTCTCGAAAGCCGATGTAGCCATCGACTTCAGTGCTCCCGATGCTGCAATCACAAACATTTACACCTGCTTTGATGCCAAGATCCCTGTAGTGGTTGGTACCACAGGTTGGTATGGCGAACTGCAAAAAGTAAAAAATGATTGCCTTGGCAGTAACAATACTTTGCTTTATGGGTCTAACTTCAGCATTGGGGTAAATGTGTTCTTTCATGTAAATAAGGTACTTGCTAAATTGATGAATAACTTCCCTGCTTATGATGTGCAGGTGGAAGAAATCCATCATACCCAAAAGCTGGATTCACCAAGTGGTACAGCAATGACCATTGCAGAAGGCATCATTGACAATCTGGACCGTAAAGAAGAATGGGTGAACATCCTGGATGGCGATGCACCTGAAGAAAACCTGAAGCAGGAACAGCTGCTTATTGCTTCTGAAAGAGTAGACCAGGTACCCGGAACGCATACCGTGGTGTATAGTTCTGAGGTTGACGAGATCGAATTCAAGCATACTGCACACAGCAGGGCTGGCTTTGCCTTAGGTGCCGTAATTGCCGCAGAATGGCTGCAGGATAAACATGGCTTTTTCAATATTGCCGATATATTTAATTTTAAATAAACTGATATGAACTATAAGTTCTGGAAGAAGAAAGCTACAGATCCAAATACGAAAAAGAAATCTAAAACCAGAGAGTGGGCAGATGCCATCATCTTTGCTGTTATCGCAGCAACCATCATCAGGGTGTTCTTTATTGAAGCCTATACCATCCCCACAGGATCCATGGAGCGGTCCTTAATGATCGGTGACTTCCTGTTTGTGAGTAAAGTGAACTATGGCGCCAGGATTCCAATGACGCCAGTTGCCTTCCCTTTTGCCCATCATACCATGCCGGTAACCGGTGGAAAAGCTTATTGGGAAGGGGTACAATGGAAATATCGTCGCCTGCCAGGACTATCAGATATCAAAAGAAATGATGTTGTGGTTTTCAACTTCCCTGAAGGGGATACTGTAGCGCTTGAGGCACAAGACCAGAACTATTACAACCTGGTTCGTTCAATGGGCCATGCCGCAGTAAATAGCCAGTTTACAGTTACCAGCAGACCAGTCGATAAACGTGAAAATTATATCAAACGCTGTATCGGTATCGGTGGCGATGTCATTACCATGAAAGGCGGGTTAGTTTCGGTAAACGGAAAACCCGAAAAACTAGTGCCTACAGGACAGATCACCTATGCGGTGAAGATGAAATCTTCTGATGTGAACTTCGATGTATTTACCGAACTAGGTTTCGATATCAACTCCGACATTTCCTCATTGGGGCAAGAAAATATGTTCCAGTTTGTAGGTACAGAAGAAATGATGGCTGAGGTAAAAAAGCTTGATTTCGTGCTTTCGGTTGAGGAAGATACAGCACCTGCAGATTACGGAGACATCAGCGTGTTTCCACAGGACAAAAACAGGAGCTGGAATGTCGACAACTTTGGACCAATCACCGTTCCTAAGAAAGGCTGGACCGTGAAGCTCGACAGCGTCACCATGCCACTATATGAGCGTGCAATCCGCATCTACGAGGGCAATAAACTTGAAAAGTCTGCTGATGGCTGGTTGATCAATGGTCAGAAAACGGATTCCTACACCTTCAAAATGGACTACTACTGGATGATGGGTGATAACAGGCATAACTCGTTAGACTCCAGGTTCTTCGGTTTTGTGCCGGAAGATCACGTGGTTGGAAAAGCCTTATTCATCTGGATGAGTGTTAAAGATCAGGGATCTTTCTTGAATAAAATACGCTGGAGTAGAATATTCAAAGGAATTCACTAGAAAATTTAGGAAAGCAGTAGAAGAAATTACGAATAGGTACAAGCCGTTTGATCTATCAAACGGCTTTTTTGTTCTATTCAACCAACTGCTCAACACCAAGCTTCTCTGCGAGATTGTTCAAATCATTCACCACCGCATCGATCAAAGGAATACCATTCAACTTTCTTTCCTGTTCAAAGGCCGTCTCAGGCTCACCAGGAATGATCACGCGCTGCGCGGGATCCACCGGTTTAGAATTGCGGAACGTTTCAATCCAATTGTCCAGATGGTGTTTGAAATCTGCCGCCGGGCGGAAGCCATCGATGCGCATGGCGCCGAAGAAATGGCCAATACCTGCGCCAACAGGATCTGCCGGGGGTTCCAGGAATGCAACAAATGGTGGCACCCAGGGGCCGTAATTCGCGCCTGAAAGCACTGCAGACAAGATATCAACGGTGGCACCCAGTCCGTAGCCTTTATGACTGCCATGGTCTTTGTCACCACCCAAAGGTAGTAATGATCCACCGGCCTTCAATTGATTGGGGTCTGTAGATGGCTTACCATCTTTATCCTGTGCCCAGCCCTCAGGGATAGGCTTCTCCGCGCGTTGCGCAATTTCAAGCTTGCCATTCGCAGCTGCGGAAGTCGCCATATCTACGACTACCGGCGGATACTTCCCCGCAGGGAATGCATAACACATCGGATTGGTACCAAGAAGCCGTTCATTGGAGTAGGTGGGGGCTACCAGGGGACTGGCATTCGTCATGCTGATCCCAATCATGTCATGTTCCGTTGCCAGCAGGGAATGGTAGCCTGCAATGCCGAAGTGGTTGGAGTTTTTTACAGATACCCAGCCGCTGCCATAGATCTTTGCTTTTTCAATGGCTACCTGCATGGCAAAGGGTGCAACAACAAGTCCCAAGCCTGCATCACCATCTACGGTAGCCGTGGTTGCTGTTTCATGCACCACCCTGATATTTGGGGTAGCATTGATTCTCTTCTTCTCCCAAAGCCGAACATAGCCCACAAGCCTGGCTACACCATGCGAATCTATCCCCCGAAGATCTGATCGTAATAGAACATCTCCAGCAAGTTTGGCATCCTGCTCCGGGCAGCCCATCTTTAAGAATACCTGTTCTGTAAACGAGCGTAATTTAGATTCGGGAAAAGTAAGAAAAGTCATTATCAAAAAGAGTTATCATAAAACAGGAGAGCGGCAATTCAGCGTATCATCAGGATGCGAAAAGCACCGTAAATTTATGGTCTAAAGGCCGGAAGGTCTGTAAAAGTGCATCAATAAATCCATCACCATACAAGACGTATAGCGGTGCTAAATTGAGCACACGTTCCTGCAGTACGCCAGAAGGGAAAAGCTTATTTTTTAGCCCATCGATCTGGTTCAGGGAAGTTTGATGTTTACGTTTTTCTGCGCGCATCATCTTTTTATCCAGGTTCTCAATTAACCTTAATGCACGTTTTTTCGCTGCATCAGTGGACTGGGAGAGTGTCTTGTCGATTTTATAAGCATTAAGCTTGATGTGATCAAACACTGCGGCAATAGAGCGTTCTTCATCTGCCAGGGACAGGTAAGTATTTACATGTGACTTCACCCATTCCGTTTTAAGCTGTTCATTTTCTTTGAACAAACTTACATGACTGATCCCCAGGATCTGCATCTTGCGTTCACTACGTTTATCGATTACCATAGCCGAATTACGCAGCAATAGCACCGGATAAGGCACATCGTAAAAGTCGAAATTAGCTTTTAGCTGCAGCCAGTAGGTAACCTCTGCACCACCGCCAATATAGGCCAGGTTGGGGAGAATGATCTCCTGGTACATCGGGCGCATCACCACATTCGGACTAAACCTTTCAGGGTATGCTGCTACTTCAGCTTTCAGTGCTTCGGTATCAAAGGAGATGTCGGAATTAAGCACCTGAAAGGTGCCATTCTCAAAAACAATACGTTCGCGCAGACCTTCCTTCATATAGAAAAAGTTGATCTCACGTGGATTTACCTGCGGTTTATAACCTGCAGCTTCTAACGCGTCGTTGGATGTTTGAATCTGATCAAAGCTGTTCTGCTCCAGAATGTCCCGAAGGATGATCGGGGCGAATTGCTGCTTTAAAGCAGGTTCATCAGCATCAATGCAAACCAGACCGGTATGATTAAACAAAGCATCTACAAGTGCTCTTGTCGCGTCAGCCAGGCGGTCATGATGCTTATATGCTGCTTCCACAATCGCAGCAAGCTTTTCACCGCTCTCTCCAATACCAAGATAGCCCTGGTATGCTGAAAGTACATCGGTAAGATCCGCAGTGCTGATCCTTCCAGTAGCACCCGCTGCATTGGTTTCCCAAACCAGCTTCTTATCTTCAAGTTTAATGTGGTTGATTTCCTCGAAGTCATGATCCTCCGTTGCCATCCAGTAAACCGGAACGAAGTTATAGTCCGGATAAGCCGCCTTGAGCTCCTTTGCCAGGTTAATCGTAGTTACGATTTTATATATAAAATACAAGGGGCCAGTAAACAGATTTAACTGATGGCCCGTTGTTATGGTATATGTTTTTTCATCTGCAAGCAGCTCAATATGACTTTGAACCAGGCTGCTTGTTTCAATAGAAGTGTATTGTCTTTTAAGTGCCTCAACCAGAGATGCTCTGTTAGCTAAAACTGGCCGCTCATTGATCGCAGTAGCAAAGCCCGCTAAATCAACGGAATACTTATAGAACGGTTTTAAGGTTTCGTTTCCCTGAATATAATCTAATACAATAGGAGAGAAGGAGTTCGTTTGCTGATAACTAATGTATTTTGCCTGCATTTGAAACGAAATTAAGTTATTAAAGCATATTCCTGCCCGGCTCGTGTTTTATTTTACAATCTGTCCATACAGGTCAAAGTCTTCCGCACGGTCAATCTTCACTTGCACAAAGCTACCTGGAGCAGCATAGTGCGAAGCCGCATCAATAAGCACTTCATTATCAACCTCCGGAGAGTCAAACTCTGTACGACCAATAAAGAAATCACCTTCTTTACGGTCTACAAGTACTTTGTAAGTGTTGCCAACTTTCTCCTGATTGATCTCAAAAGAAATTCCCTGTTGCAGTTCCATAATAGCATCAACACGCTCCTGTTTTACTTCTTCAGGTACGTCGTCTACAAGATTATGTGCATGGGTTTTCTCTTCGTGAGAGTAGGTAAAGCAGCCAAGCCTGTCAAAACGGGTATCTTCAACCCAGTTCAACATCTCTTCAAAGTCTTGTTCCGTCTCACCAGGGTAGCCGGTGATCAGGGTTGTACGCATTGCAATTCCCGGTACTTTGTCCCGAATCTGATTAACAATGTCTATAGTCTTTTGTTTCGTAATACCACGGCGCATAGATTTAAGCATACGGTCTGTAATATGCTGTAACGGCATATCCAGGTACTTGCAAATATTCTCGCGTTCATTCATGGCATCCAGGATCTCCATTGGGAAACCGGAAGGGTAAGCATACTGTAACCTGATCCACTCAATTCCGGGTACATCAGAAAGACGTCTCAACAACTCGTCAAGATTACGTTTACCGTAAATGTCCAGTCCATAATAAGTCAGATCCTGAGCAATCAGGATTAACTCTTTGGTGCCATTTGCAGCAAGCACTTTCGCCTCATTCACCAGCTCCTGCATATCCCTGGAAACGTGTTTACCACGCATCAGCGGGATGGCACAGAATGAACAGGGACGGTTGCAACCTTCAGCGATTTTGAAGTATGCAAAATGGGAAGGGGTTGTCAACAAACGCTCGCCGATCAGCTCGTGTTTATAATTCGCACCAAGGGAGTGCAGAATGTTATTCAGGTCGTTCGTACCGAAGAAAGCGTCAACGTTAGTGATCTCAGATTCAAGTTCAGGCTTGTAGCGCTCAGATAAACATCCGGTCACAATCACCTTGCCTACCTTACCTTCATCTTTCAGTTGACTATATTGAAGAATCGTATCAATAGATTCTTGTTTTGCATTATCAATGAAGCCACAGGTGTTAATAACAATGATATCATCTTTATTTACCTGATCCGCTTCGTGTACAACCTCCATTTGGTTACCGCGTAACTGGCCCATCAACACCTCAGAATCGTAGATGTTCTTGGAGCAGCCTAAAGTAATCACGTTCACTTTAGGTTTTTTAACAGGCTTAATGGAGGGGATAATTTTAGTGTTCATGTGTTGTTTCCTTGCAAAAATGCAGACTAGCTAAACAAGCTGTCCACAAAAGCTTTTTTATCAAATAGCTGAAGGTCGTTCATCCCTTCACCTACGCCGATGTATTTCACCGGGATTTTAAATTGATCAGAGATACCGATCACCACGCCGCCTTTTGCAGTACCATCAAGTTTGGTAATGGCAAGTGCGTTAACGTCGGTTGCTTCGGTAAACTGTTTACATTGTTCAAAGGCATTCTGGCCGGTAGAGCCGTCAAGTACAAGCAGGATCTCATGTGGTGCATTCGGCACAACCTTCTGCATTACATTTTTGATCTTACCAAGTTCGTTCATCAACCCAACCTTGTTGTGTAATCGTCCGGCAGTGTCAATAATAACCACATCTTCCTGGTTGGCAACAGCAGATTGTAAAGTATCGTAAGCCACAGAAGCAGGGTCGGAGCCCATGGCTTGTGCAACCACACGAACGCCTACACGCTCACCCCAAAGTTTTATTTGCTCTACTGCAGCTGCACGGAAAGTATCCGCCGCACCCAGTACAACCTTCAGGTTTTCTGCTTTAAGCTTATGGGCCAGCTTGCCGATCGTGGTGGTTTTACCCACGCCGTTCACACCAACCACCATAATTACATAGGGCTTGTGCTGTCCATACTCGAAGTTGCGGAAATCATTACTATTGTTCTCTGCCAGCAGGAGTTGGATCTCGTCGCGCAGCAGGCCATTAAGTTCAGAGGTCGACAAATACTTATCTCTCGCCACCCGTGCCTGGATGCGTTCAATAACCTTCAACGTTGTGGTTACCCCAACATCAGAGGTCACCAAAACTTCTTCCAGGTTGTCTAATACATCGTCGTCAACGGTAGATTTTCCGGCAACAGCTTTAGTGATTTTACTCAAAAAGCCCTCTTTGGTTTTTTCTAACCCTTTGTCCAGCGCGACCTTAGCCTCTGGAGCGGCTTCTTTTTTCTTAAAAAAATCGAATAGACCCATATGAACTTATACGAAAATAAAAAAGCCCTCCCGGTTAAAAGGGACGGCTTTAATATGATTAAATATTAAAATTACTTGCCTGCTTGAGGAGTAATAGCATCTTTAACGTGATCGTTGTGAACGATGATTTCTTTGAAAGAATACGCACCTGTCACAGGTGATTTAGTCATCGTGATAACTTTTGAATATTCTTTACCTTTACCCGTTTTAAGGGTTGCAACTACCTTTTTTGCCATGATCTAATAGATTGTATTAATTTAATACCGATGTATTACTTAATTTCTTTGTGTACTGTAACTTTTTTCAAAACAGGGTTGAATTTTTTCAACTCTAAACGCTCTGTAGTGTTCTTACGGTTTTTGGTAGAAATATATCTAGACATACCCGGCATGCCACTAGTCTTATGTTCAGTACATTCTAGAATAACTTGTACTCTGTTACCTTTCTTTGCCATTTTTTTATTATTAAAGCCGGATTACCCAGCTAATGTTATTACAAATATCCTTTTTTCATGAAACGGTTGATCGCTTCATTAATACCAATTTTATTGATGGTTTTGATAGCTGAAGTAGATACCTTCAATGTTATCCAACGATCCTCTTCAGGAATATAAAATTTCTGAAGTTGTAAGTTGGGATAAAACTTACGTTTAGTTTTAACGTTCGAGTGAGAAACGTTAAAACCACTCATTGCCATCTTTCCGGTTAAATCACAAACTCTTGACATGCCTTTAAATATAGTGTTAAATATAAGTCGCTTAATTCTTTTAAGAGTGTGCAAATATCATAAAAATAAATTTGAATGGCAATAGGGTGCGCAATTATTTTTTATAATTCACGTCAAGGTTCCATTTTGCTGGTTCGGTAAGTCTAAACTCCACAAACTCAGTCCCTGAATACATCAGCAATCTTAAAGGAAAACTCAGCTCCGTAAGCGTATAAACGTTCTGTGTGCCTGATTTCTTGTCTACTTTGATGTCGCCATATTTACCCTCTACAATGTCGATCCGGTCGAATACAGGACCTGTGGCCTTTTGTTTATCTGCAGATTTTGTATTACCGGTAACGTTCGCAGCAGTGATATTATTGCTTTGCAGGTCGGTGACTTTCTCGCCGATCGTGATCACCAGGCCGCTGCCTTTCTTCTTGCCTCTTTTAAATTCTATACCTTTAATGCCTGGCGACTTCTTAATCAAAGTATAACCAGTACTATCTGCATTTTCCTGTGTTTGCATTGCAGATACCGGCAGGGGAGAGCCCGCGCTATAAACCAGGCTTGCAAAGACCATGGAGAAAAACGTTGATCTAATATCTTTCATCGTGCTATAATCTAGAAATGTAAAGCACAATATATGTAATTCCTTGTTTTTAAACTATACAACAAGCATCCGAATTTTCATTTCGAATATGTAAATTTGGAATAGACCTACTAGAATTTAAATATGATGCAAATTAAAACCTTTGAAGAGTACCAGCAAACCTATAAACACAGTGTGGAACAACCTGAGGAATTCTGGGCTGGCATAGCCGATAATTTCCTTTGGAAGAAGAAGTGGGACAAGGTCCTGTCATGGAACTTTTCCGAACCTAACGTCAAGTGGTTTGAAGGTGGAAAACTCAACATCACCGAAAACTGCCTCGACAGGAATCTTGCAGAAAATGGCGATAAGCCTGCCATCATCTGGGAACCCAACGATCCTGATCGAGACGCCATCACCATTACCTACAACATCCTGCATGTGCAGGTTTGCCGCTTTGCCAATGTACTAAAGAAGAACGGCGTAAAAAAAGGCGATCGTATATGTATATATATGCCGATGGTACCTGAGCTCGCCGTAGCAGTGCTGGCCTGTGCACGTATCGGTGCGGTGCATTCTGTAATTTTTGGTGGTTTCTCCGCCCAGTCCATCGCTGAGAGGATCAACGACGCCAAATGCAAACTGGTGATCACTGCCGATGGGTCTTTCCGTGGCAATAAGCAAATACAACTTAAAGAGGTTATTGACGATGCGCTGATCGGATGCCCTACGGTAGAGAAGGTGATCGTATTAACCAATACCCGCACCCCGGTTTCCATGATCAAAGGCCGCGACATCTGGTGGGAAGATGAAGTTAAACTTGTTGACGCCAACTGTCCTGCAGAAGAGATGGATGCGGAAGATATGCTTTTCATCCTTTACACCTCCGGATCTACCGGGAAGCCAAAAGGTGTGGTACATACCGTAGGTGGTTACATGGTCTACGCAGGTTATACTTTCGCCAATGTGTTCAATTATCAGCCTGATGAAGTGTTCTTCTGTACTGCAGATATCGGCTGGATCACTGGTCACTCGTACATCGTTTACGGACCGCTGTCGCAGGGCGCAACAACCCTGATGTTTGAAGGTATCCCAACATACCCGGATGCCTCCAGATTGTGGCAAATCGTAGAAAAGCATAAAGTGAACATCTTATATACGGCACCGACGGCCCTCCGTTCCTTAATGAGCTTTGGCAAGGAGCCGATTGAAGGCAATGACCTGAGCAGCCTTCGTGTGCTCGGTTCTGTTGGCGAACCAATCAATGAGGAGGCATGGCACTGGTATGATGAAGAGATCGGAAAAGGGAACTGCCCGATTGTCGATACCTGGTGGCAGACCGAAAATGGTGGTATCATGATCTCACCAATTGCCTTTGTGACGCCTACAAAGCCGAGTTACGCAACCCTGCCACTTCCGGGAATCCAGCCGGTATTGGTTGATGAAGCTGGAAACGAAATTGAAGGTAATGGTGTAAGTGGAAATCTATGCATTAAATTCCCATGGCCAGGTATCCTGAGAACCACCTATGGTGATCATGAACGTTGCCGGCAGACCTATTTCTCTACCTATAAGAATATGTACTTCACCGGTGACGGTTGCCTGCGTGACCAGGATGGCTATTATAAGATCACTGGCAGGGTGGATGATGTGATCAATGTATCTGGTCACAGGATCGGTACCGCAGAGGTTGAAAACGCCATTAACATGCACTCTGGGGTGGTGGAAAGCGCTGTGGTCGGTTTCCCGCATGAGGTAAAAGGCCAAGGCATCTATGCTTTTGTGATTTTCTCCAATTCCCAACATGATTCGGATCTGAACAAACGTGATATCCTGCAAACGGTTACCCGTGTAATCGGGGCCATTGCAAAGCCAGATAAAATCCTTTTTGTTTCCGGCCTGCCGAAAACCAGATCAGGGAAAATTATGCGCCGAATTTTAAGGAAAATTGCCGAAGGCGAAACAGCCAACCTCGGCGATACCTCGACGTTATTAGATCCGGCAGTTGTGGAGGAGATTGTTGAAGCTGCAGGGAAGTTAAGTTAAAACAAATCGGCCGCATCGCTGTTCTATTATCAACAAACAGAATTTTAAAACCTAATACATATCATTATGGATGAGTTAGAATTAAAAGGTAAATGGAACGAAATCAAAGGAAAAGCGAAACAAGCTTATGCTGATCTGACCGATGATGATCTAAAATACGAAGATGGTAAAGGCGATGAACTTTACGGAAGATTACAACAGAAAACCGGTAAAACCAGGGAAGAAGTTGTAGACTGGTTGAAATCGTTGTAAACTAGAATAGAAAATTAAGAGCGGTTGTACATTCATTTGTGCAGCCGCTCTTTTTTTTGTGCAAAATACAAGCAAAATTAAACCAAGGAGCACTGCAGATGGCGTTGCTTTCGTGCCCAGTTGTTTATTTCGTTAGCAAGGTGTTAACAAGGGGTTGACAGGGGGTTGACAGGGCCTTGACAAGGCTAACACCTTGTTAACGCCCCGCCAAAGCCTTGTTAACACCTGGTGATTCAAGTGCATGCCTCCGGAAAGGCCATAAAACAAAAAGAGCCCGATGTTTTCATCGGGCTCTTGCATTCAGGTTTGATCAACCTTTATAAAATGAGTGTGCTTGGTTCTACACCTAGTATCCAAAGATCTGCTCCAGGCTAAGTTTTGTAACAGGACCAAATTTCTCCATATCCTCCAGTTTTACCTTCTTTTCCGAAGCAACGATACAGTAGTTGTATGCTTTGTTTGCAATATGTGTATTATGGAAGTCTTTAACATCATTGAAGCTTAGTGTTTTCAAGCTGTTGTAGCTGTCCATTCTGGAGTCGTGGTCAATACCCAGCTTTTTATCGGCAAAGTAGTTGTAGATCACCGCATCCTTGGTAATGCGCTCGGTTTCTATGGAATTCAGGGCATTGCTCTTTGAACCATCGAAAGACTTGTCGATCTGCGGCAAGCTGGTTAGCAGTTCATTCATACCTGCAACCGCATCATTCATCTTGTCTGCCTGACTACCAACATAGGCAATCATGCCATACTGTTTATCTTTATTATCCGGCGCGGAGAAGTAAGCGTTGGTCGAATAAGCCAATGCTTTCGACTCTCTGATGGTCTGGAAAACGACTGAACCCATACCGCCACCGAAGTAACTATTAAAGAGGGCAATCTTCCCGATCATGGCCGGATCATATGGACCTTCGTTACGGAACCAACGGATTTCAGACTGTACCATGTCGTAGTCTGCAAAAAGCACCTGATTGGAGGCTGTATTGGTGTATGTGTACTTTTCTGCAGGGGCTTCTGGCGTAAAGGCAGAAGGCAGTGTATGTAACTTCGCAATGTTCTGCTCGAACTTCACAAGCGGCTGTGGACCGTAGTAGGTTATCGCATGTTTATAGTTGAAGATGTTATGAATAATATACATCAGCTCAGCAGAGGTAATCTTGTTCACTTCTTCATTGCTAAGCACATTGTTCAGCGGGTTTTTCGGTCCATATTGTGCATAGGCAACCAGGCCACCCAGAATCGCAGATTTGTTCATCTTAGTGTTCTGTCTGTTCTTCAGAATACTCTTTTTCAACTCTTCCAGAGCAGCTTCATTTGGCTTTGAATTCAAAAAGATATGTTCCACCAGACTAACAGCCTTGTCAAAGTTTTCCTGCAGACCGCTGATGTTAATGGTTACAAGTTCATTGCCCACATTCATGCTGTAACTACAAGCGATGTTGTAGAACTGCTTACTGATTTCCTCGGCGGTGTATTTATCTGTACCCAGGAAGTTCAGGTATTGTGCCGCATAGGGTAGCAACTTATAGTTGTAAGTGCCCATGTCAAAGCGGTAAGACATTTTGAAGATTTCATTCTCCACATTCTGAACGCTTACCACTTCCGCGATACCCGATTTACCGAAGTTCAGGTCTTTTTTGTAATCCAGGAATTTAGGTGCAACAGGTTTCACCGGCATGTCGACAATGCTTTTGGTAAAGGCTGAAGTTGCATTTGCATTTGGATTGATCGGCGTAATGAGTGGTTTTTCTACTTTAGGTTGATTTTTGTCTTCACCTTTGTATTTAAAGCCCACAATATAATTTTCGCCAAAGAACTGATTTGCAAAACGTACCAGTTCCTGTTTGGAGATCTTGCCCATGGCATCTGCACGCTCCAGGGTTTTATTCCAATCGGTACCACGGTTCATGATGAACTCATTACTTGCAGCCTCTGCACGATAGCTGTTGCTGTCGAAAGCCTGCAGGAGGCTGAGTTTAGTGTTGGCTACGGTGGCATTGATCAATGACTCATCAAACTCGCCTTTTTTAAGCAGTTCTACTTGTTCCATCAACAGTGCCTTTGCTTCCTGAAGGGTCTGTGCTGCTTTCGGCTGTACACTGAAATAGAA
This sequence comes from Pedobacter sp. NEAU-ZC8, assembly GCF_059278965.1. Taxonomy (NCBI): domain Bacteria; kingdom Pseudomonadati; phylum Bacteroidota; class Sphingobacteriia; order Sphingobacteriales; family Sphingobacteriaceae; genus Pedobacter; species Pedobacter sp. NEAU-ZC8. The sequence continues at coordinate 93,619 of NZ_JCAJXC010000010.1, read as the reverse complement.
CATGCCGTAATCTTTCATCTGCTGATAGCCAGCGGTAGATTTCAGTACCTTTTGCTGTTTGTTCAGGTTGATGTCCAGCAATCCCGCTTTGCCATTCGCGAAGATCCTGGAGATCAGGTGCAGCATCAGACTTTCCCTGCTGTGCTGTGCATAACCGCGATAGTAGAGGTCTACATTCTCTGCACTCGGTCCATAAATTTCAACCGTTTGAACCGCTGAAAGTGGTTTTTCCGGTGCAGGATTATAAAGCTCCAGCGGCTTAGCTTTCATGTATGCAAAAGCTTGGTCGATCTTTTTAACCATTTCATCCGGATTGAAATCGCCGGACATGATCACCGCCATATTATTCGGTACATAATATTTCTGGTAATATTTCCGGATCTCCAGCAGTGAAGGGTTTTTCAGGTGTTCAATGGTACCAATGGTGGTCTGCTGTCCATAGTTGTGGGTAGGGAACAACAGGCTTGACATGGCTTCATCCAGTTTATTGCCGTCACTATCCAGACTGCGGTTCTTTTCTTCGTATACCGCTTCAAGCTCGGTATGGAAAATACGCAGGATAGGATTACGGAAACGTTCTGCCTGTAAGGCTAAAAATTTGTCTGTGGCATTGGAAGGGAAATCTTCATTGTAAACGGTTTCTTCGTACCAGGTATGGGCATTGGTCGATTGTCCGCCGATACTCATCATCATCTTATCGTATTCATTTGCGATGGAGATGTTAGACGCTTCGTTAGAGGTTTTATCGATCTCCCGGTAAATCGCTTTACGGGCAGCCGAATCTTTGGTCAGGTTGTACTTTTCATACAGTGCATCGATCTTGTCCAGATAAGGCTTCTCCTTAGCGAAATCTGTGGTTCCGAACTTGTCGGTGCCTTTAAATAACATGTGCTCCAGGTAGTGTGCCAGTCCGGTGTTGGTACGCGGATCAGTGTTACTGCCCGCGCGGACGGCCATGCGGTACTCAATATTCGGTTCTTTCGTGTTTGGCGAGAGGATTACGGTGAGTCCGTTTTTAAGCGTGTAAAATCTGGTTTTAATTGGGTCATTGGTTACATACTTAAAGGTATAGCCAGCGGAAGAAGCAGTTTTCCATTGGTACCCGCTTTGTGCCATCAGGCTTGAGCCGGTAAACAGTAGTCCTGCTAAGAGGATTATTTTATGTTTCATTAATATAAGTTATAACCAAATATAACCTCATTCCACATTAATGCTTACACATTGCATTGAATTCTTGTACTTTTGGAGCAAATAACCATATAACCCTATTACTTTGAAAAAACAAGCCAACAGACCCAATATACTTGTTGTAAATGATGACGGAATTACTGCACCAGGCATCAAAAACCTGATTGAAGTGGCGCAGGAAATCGGAAACGTCGTGGTGGTTGCACCAGATGGACCGCAATCTGGAATGGGCCATGCCATTACCATCGGCAAACCATTGCGCTTTGATAAGGTAGACCTTTACCCGGGTGTAGAGATGTACAAGTGTTCCGGTACCCCGGTAGATTGTGTAAAGCTTGCGGTGAACAAGATCTTCAAAGGCAAAAAGCCTGATCTTTGTGTGTCGGGCATTAACCATGGATTGAACAATTCCATCAACGTGATCTATTCCGGTACCATGTCTGCAGCAGTAGAAGGTGCTATTGAGTCGATCCCTTCCATCGGTTTTTCTCTGGATGACTTTTCGCAGGAAGCTGATTTCAGCCATGCTAAGAAATTCATCAAAGTGATCTGTGAAGAAGTGTTGGCTAATGGCTTGCCACCTGCAACCTTACTGAACGTAAATTTCCCTAAAGGTGCAGACCTGAAAGGTATTAAAGTATGTCGCCAGGCGAATGCCAAATGGGCGGAGGAGTTTGACGAGCGTAACGACCCTTATCAGCGTCCTTACTACTGGTTAACTGGTGTGTTCCAGAATTTCGACAAAGGGGAAGATACCGATGTATGGGCGCTGGAGCATAATTATGTGTCCGTTGTTCCGGTGCAGTTTGACCTGACCGCGCATCATGCAATACCAGTACTTAATACCTGGAATTTTAATGTTTAAAGAATTTAAAGATACGGTCTGGACTGGATTTGGCATCGGTATTCTGGCACCTGGAATACTGATCGGTATCACCTGGTACATTATGCACAAGGTTTCCTTCCTTGCCAAAGCAGACCTGCTCCTAATTGGCTGTATCGCTGTGAATGCCGTGATGCTGAAGATTGTGTTCCGGCAAAACAAAGATAATTTTGGCCGTGGCCTCATCAGTGCAACCTTTCTCTGGGCCATGGCATTCTTTTATTATAAAGTATCCAAAGCATGAAATACTACCTTGTAGCTGGTGAAGCATCCGGAGATTTACACGGCGCCAATCTTATGCGCGCGCTGAAAGCGGCAGATCCGGATGCCTCATTCAGGTACTTTGGTGGTGATAAGATGCAGCAGGAGGGTGGAACGTTGGTAAAACACTATGCCGACATGGCTTTTATGGGCTTCACCGAAGTGGTGATGAACCTGAACACCATTCTTCGAAACATGAAGAGCTGCAAGCAGGATCTGCTGGAATTTCAGCCAGATACCATGATCCTGATCGATTTTCCCGGATTTAACCTGAAGATTGCGGAATTTGCAAAGAACAAGGGCATCAAAGTGTGCTACTACATTTCGCCTAAGGTGTGGGCATGGAACCAGAAGCGGGTGTTGAAGATTAAGAAGATTGTGGATAAGATGTTCTGTATCCTGCCTTTTGAAGTGGCGTTCTACAAAGGTTGGGACATGGAGATCGACTATGTCGGCAATCCGCTGCTGGATGAAATTGCCCAGTTTAATCCTGATCCAGCGTTCCGGGAAAAACATCAGCTTAGCGGGAAAAAGATCATTGCACTGCTTCCTGGAAGTCGTAAGCAGGAGATCGAGCGATTGCTGCCTGTGATGCTAAGCACAAAAAGTCAATTTCCGGACTACCAATTCGTCATTGCTGGTGCACCCAGTTTTGCGCCCGACTATTATGCGCAGTTCAGCGGCGGACATGAGGTGGCCCTGGTATTTGGCCAAACCTACAACCTGTTACACCAGGCGCATGCCGCAATCGTGGCCTCTGGTACGGCAACGCTGGAGACGGCATTGTTCAAGGTGCCCCAAGTGGTGGTTTATAAAGGTGGTGCCATTTCGATCGCCATCGCCCGGATGGTGGTTAAAATTAAATTCATTTCCCTGGTTAACCTGATCATGGATAAAAAGGTTGTTACAGAGCTTATTCAGGAAGACTGTAACCCCAAACTGTTGGCCTCCACCTTGGGAGATATCCTGGAAGGTCCGGTACGTGAAAGCATGTTGTTGGATTACAAGGCACTGGCAGAAGTTATGGGTACTCCGGGCGCCTCAGAACGAACTGCAGCATTGATCCTAGATTTCCTTAAAAATCCATTGAAAGGCTAAGTAACCTGTTAGTTACGCATGATTTTTTTTGGCTTAATAGGTAATATATTTACATGTACGCAATCAATCTGCCTCCCGCATTGTCCGATTCTTTTACTTTGAAGTAAACCAAGGGTATTGCCTTGTAATATAGGTTTATAAGTGTAAATACTGCCTGATGTTGGAGGCAAAATTGCTGCGATAAATTAACAATCGAACATTCGCAAAGATAACCCTCAATGAAAAGATCTATTCAGCTCGCTTTACTGGTCATTACAGGTGCCCTAATCAGCTCTTGTGGCGGTAAAGATGAAAAGGCTGCAAAGGCCGCTGCTGCGGCAAATCAAGTCAAGGCCTACAAGGTTTTACAAATCCAACAAACAGATGCTACGTTAAATACCGACTTCCCCGCAAGTATCCAGGGTCAGCAGAACATAGAAATTCGTCCTCGCGTAGACGGGTATATCGAACAGATCTATGTGGATGAAGGTGCCGTGGTAAAAGCCGGTCAGCTGTTATTTAAGATCAATGCACCACAGTACGAACAGGAAGTACGCACCGCAACGGCTAGCATTAAAAGCGCTGAAGCTGAAGTTAGCACCGCAAAGATGGCGGTCACTAAAGTTAAACCCCTTGTCGAAAAAGACATCATCAGCAAATACGAGCTTGAATCTGCAACGTATAACTACCAGGCTGCACTTGCCACCCTGGCGCAGGCACAGGCTGCACTGGCTAACGCCAGGACAAACCTGGGCTATACTGCGGTAAGAAGCCCGGTTGATGGCGTGGTAGGCTCCATTCCTTTTCGCTTAGGTAGTTTGGTTAGTGGCTCGAATGCAGAACCGTTGACAACGGTTTCCAGCATTGGAAATGTGTATGCCTATTTTGCTTTCAATGAGAAAATGCTGTTGGAATTCAACAAGGATACAAAAGGTTCTTTTGCGGAGCGAATCAAGCAATTGCCTCCAGTTTCACTGGTGCTTGCAGACGGCAGCCTTTATGAACCTAAAGGACGTATTCAGACGGTAAACGGGCTGATCAATACGGCTACTGGTTCGGTGAATGTCCGTGCAAGCTTTCCAAATCCAAATGGCTTGATCCGTAGTGGCAGCAGTGCCACGGTGCGTATCCCGACCCAGGTTAAGAATGGCATACTTGTACCACAAAGTGCAACATTTGAACTGCAGGATAAGCGTTTTGCAGCCGTTGTCGGTCCCGATAGCATCACCAGGAATGTTCAGATTACGATCCGTCAGAATACTGCAGGACTTTTCTTTGTGGTGGATAAAGGCTTAAAGCCTGGTGACCGGATCGTGCTGGAAGGCGTGTCAAACCTCAAGGATGGGACAAAGATCAAACCAGTCGCCGCCCCTGCGGAAACGATTTATGCAGATCTAAAAAAATAGAGAATGTTTAAGAAATTCATAGAACGCCCGGTATTATCAACGGTAATATCTGTTATCATCGTAATTCTTGGTTTATTAGGGCTCATCGCTTTACCCATCTCCCAATATCCGGATATTGCCCCACCAACCGTGCAGGTAAGTGCCAGCTATTCGGGGGCAAATGCCGACGTAGTGCTGAAGAGCGTGGTTGTTCCCCTGGAAGAGCAGATCAACGGGGTGGAAAACATGACGTATATGACGTCTTCAGCCACCAACGAAGGTACCGCAACGATCAGTATATTTTTTAAGGTGGGTACAGATCCCGATCTTGCTGCAGTAAACGTGCAGAACAGGGTTTCCCGTGCAACAAGTTTACTTCCGCAGGAGGTTACCCGCGCGGGGGTGACCGTAACCAAGAGTCAGAGCACCAACCTGCTTGTATTCTCCATTTACAGCAAGGTGCCTACATACGACCAGACCTTTCTGCAGAACTATGCCAAGATCAACATCATTCCGCAAATTCAGCGGGTTACCGGTGTGGGCGAGGCAAGAGCCTTCGGTTCGCGGGATTATTCCATGCGCATTTGGCTGAAGCCGGATGTGATGGCCCAATATGGGCTGATCCCTGAAGATGTTTCAGCTGCGCTTGCAGAGCAAAATATTGAAGCTGCACCAGGTAAATTCGGGGAAAGTGGTGAACAGGCATTTCAGTATGTAATCAAATACAAAGGACGATTAACAACGGAGCAGGAGTTCCAGAACATTGTCGTTAAAGCTGCGCCAAACGGACAGCTCTTAAGGCTTAAAGACATCGCCCGTGTGGAACTGGGCTCACTGGATTATACGTCCAGTAATACCACCAACGGCTTGCCATCGGTGGGGATTGCGGTTAGTCAGACGCCGGGTTCAAACGCCCGTGATGTGATCAACGAATCTAAGAAGTTGATTGAAGCTGCTGCAAAGAACTTTCCGGCAGGGGTGGAATATACCACACTGGTGGACATCAATGAAAACCTGGATGCCTCTATTGAAAAAGTGGTACATACCCTGGTCGAAGCCTTTATCCTGGTATTCGTTGTGGTGTTTATCTTTCTTCAGGATTTCCGTTCCACGCTGATTCCGGCAATCTCTGTGCCTGTGGCCATCGTCGGCACCTTCTTCTTCCTCAATCTTTTCGGTTTCACCATCAACCTGTTGACGCTGTTTGCGCTAGTCCTTGCTATCGGGATTGTGGTGGATGATGCGATCGTGGTTGTCGAAGCGGTACATGCAAAGCTGGACCATGGGTATAAGTCGGCCAGAAGAGCCACCATTGATGCGATGGATGAAATTTCAGGTGCCATTATCTCCATCACCCTAGTGATGTCGGCCGTGTTCATACCAGTGACTTTCATTACCGGCTCTACCGGAGTTTTCTATAAGCAGTTCGGTATCACTCTGGCCGTGGCGATCATCCTTTCAGCGATTAACGCGTTAACCCTCAGTCCGGCCCTTTGTGCGTTACTGCTGAAGCCACATGTCGCAGATGAAAAACATAAAAACTTTCTGAACCGCTTTTACACCGCCTTCAATGTTGGTTTTACAAGAATGACCAACCGGTATAAACGTATGGTACTTTTTCTGACGATTAAAAAGTGGATTGCTGTAGTTTCCATCCTGGTTTTTACCGGAGGATTGTATTATATGATGCAGACTACGCCGACCTCTTTTGTGCCAAAAGAAGACCTTGGAAGTTTATATGCGCACATCAGTCTGCCTCCGGCATCATCCATGGAACGAACCACCATTGTAGCCAATCAGGTGGACAGCATTGCCCATACCTTACCTGAAGTGCGCAATACCTTGCGGATTGTAGGACAAAATCACCTTGCGGGCGCAGGTAGTGCTTATAGTATGGTTATTATTAAGCTTAAACACTGGGATGACCGGAAAGGAAGTGTAGATAAGGTGATCAGTGATCTGACGGAGAAAACCCGCGGCTTCCGGGATGCATCCATCGTTTTCGTCGCACCGCCGACCATCTCCGGATTCGGTCGCAGTGGCGGCTTTGAAGTTCAACTGCAGGATCAAACAGCCCATACCACGGAAGAGTTCTTCGGCGTGAACAACAAGTTCCTGGAGGTCCTTACGAAACGCCCTGAAATCCAATTTGCCACTACTTCTTTTAACCCGAACTTTCCTCAGTACATGATGAATGTAAACCTGGAGAAATGCAAGGAGGCGGGGGTAAGTGTGAGTTCCTTGCTGAGCACCATGCAGGGCTATTTTGGTGGTGTATATGCTTCCAACTATAACCAGTTTGGCAAGCAGTACCGGGTTATGGTACAAGCGGACGCAAAGTTCCGCGCCAACCCGGAGAGTTTAAACAAGATATTTGTTCGCACGAACAACGGGCAGATGGCGCCGATCACCACGTTTATCCGGATGGATCGTGTTTATGGTCCGGAATCTATTTCCCGCTTTAACCTTTTTAGCTCCATCGGTATTACTGGGAATCCAAATGATGGCTATAGCTCTGGTGATGCGATCAAGGCCATTCAGGAGGTTGCAGCCGAGACCCTGCCGACAGGATATGGTTATGATTTCTCCGGTTTGACCCGGGAAGAACTGCTTTCCGGCGGGCAGACCGTTTTCATATTTATCCTTTGTCTGGTATTCGTTTACTTCCTGTTGAGTGGACAGTATGAAAGTTATATCCTGCCTTTTGCCGTGATTCTTTCCCTGCCATTCGGACTTGCCGGGGCATATTTCTTCTCGATCATCTTTGGTTTGAACAGCAATATTTATCTGCAGATCTCTTTGATCATGCTGATCGGTTTGCTGGCGAAGAACGGTATCTTGATTGTAGAATTTGCCTTGGAAAGAAGGCGTAATGGTTTGCCGATCGTGAAATCGGCAATTGAAGGTGCTGTAGCTCGTTTCAGGCCCATCTTAATGACCTCTTTTGCTTTCATCTTTGGTTTACTGCCCTTGATGTTCTCTAGTGGAGCAGGTGCAGTGGGTAACAGGTCTATAGGCACAGGTGCAGTTGGCGGTATGCTCATTGGAACGGTGCTCGGTGTATTCATCATTCCGGTACTATTCGTGATCTTCCAGACGCTGCAAGAGCGGATCAGTGGTCCGGCCAAAAACCACTATGCAGAAGAAGATGAACTTGAAACGGATCGGACAACCTAATACATAACGGAAGCTTTTGTTTAAAGAAGAAATGAATAATATAAGATATCGCGGTTATAAAAAAGGAGTGTTCGCTGCAGCAGCGGTGCTTACCTTATTTAGCGCCTGCAAGGTTAGCCAGACCTATGAGCGTCCTGATCTGATCAAGGATGGCCTATACAGAAATCAGCAGGGTACAGACAGCTTGAATATGGCGACACGAACCTGGCAAAGCATGTTTAATGATCCTGTGCTAAAAGGTTTCATTCAGGAGGGCTTGCAAAATAATCTGGATCTTAAAAATGCGATCGAGAATATCGTTCAGGCGGAAGCGATCCTGCGGCAACGTCGCCTGGCATTATTGCCTACGCTGGATGCCAATGCGAGCGTCACGGAGACAAAGACTTCCGAAGCCAGTTTGAACTTCCGCAATGGTGTGAACATCCGGACCATGACCACTACCCACAGGCTGCAGCTCAGTACTTCCTGGGAGGCAGACATCTGGGGAAAACTAAGCAGCGCAAAACGTGCCGCATTAAATAGCTACCTGCAGAGCGATGCAGCCAGACGCGCTGTGCAAACGCAACTCATTGCTGATCTTGCAAATACCTACTATACGTTAGTGGCGCTGGATAGACAGCTTGAGATTACCGAACTCACCCTGAAGAAACGGATGGAGAGTGTGGAAACGCTGCGGGAACTGAAGGAGGGTGCCGTAGTTACCGGTGCTGCGGTTGTTCAGGCCGAAGCAAACCGCTATGCAGCTGAGGTGACCATCCCCGACCTTAAATTGAATATCCGGCAGACAGAGAACGCACTATCCGTGCTGCTTGGCAGGGCGCCTGGGACGATAAAACGCAACAAACTTTCAGACCAGCAGCCTTTCAGCAATATCAGCATTGGTTTACCGGCACAGTTGCTGCAGAACCGGCCTGATGTGCAGGCTGCGGAATATGCCTTGCGTGCTTCGCTGGAAGATGTTAATGTGGCAAGATCATTCTTCTATCCCGCCATAACACTTACCGCTTCAGGTGGATTCTCAAACCTCAGCTTGCAGGATTTCTTTAAAAACTCTCTTTTTTACAATGTCATAGGTGGCCTTACACAGCCCATCTTTGCACAAGGGGCGAACAAAGCGCGCTTAACCCGCGCCCAGTCCATACAGGCACAGTCATTGAATAATTTCCAATTTGCGTTGCTTAATGCAGGGCAGGAAGTTTCAAACGCCTTATACGCCTATCAGGCGGCAGGAGAAAAGGAGCTTTCCAGAATTCGTCAGATTGAAGCCCTGCAAAAGTCTGTGTCTTTCACCGAAGAGCTGTTACGTTATAGTTCTGCGACCAATTACACGGATGTGCTGACTTCAGAGCAGGCGCTGCTCCAGGCGGAGCTAAGTGGTGTAAGTGACCGCCTGCAGAAACTACAGGCGGTTGTGGATTTGTATCGTGCTTTGGGAGGCGGCTGGCAATAATTATTTGCCTGCCTTGATCCAGGTTGACAGATCATTGATGAAGGTTTCCGCAACGTTAGCCGGATTCTTGTACTGGTCGGCGGTACCTTTCTCGGTTTGTGGCGTCAGCAGGTGGTTCAGCTCAGGATAGAACTTCAGATTAACATTAGATTTTTTAGCTAAAGCAGTGCTCCAAAGCTTATAATCTGCTTCAGACACTTGGAAGTCCATGCCGCCCTGGATGATCATAATCCGCTGTGAGAGCTTCTTCGCGGTTGCAACCTGATCATAGGTGTTCAGATCAACCCAGTAAGATGCTGGTAAACTCAGGATCAGAGAGTCAGGTTTGATGTTGCCCAGTTTGTTCAGTCGGGTAGTCTCAATCATGGCAAGGCCTTTATCGAACCTTTCCTTTGTGGCTTGCGTGGTGTCATTTGCAAGACCGAACATGTATTTGTTCTGATCGATGATCAGATCTGTAAACTTCCTTGCCGGTGCTGCAGCGAGGATGATGCCTTTAAGGTCCGGTGCCAACGTTGCGATACGCGGCGCAAGCATACCACCAAGGCTTAGGCCGAAGACATAGATCTGCTTTTTATTAATTTCCGGGATGGTCTTAGATAAGTTAATCGCGGAAACGGCATCATTGGTTACTTCTTCTTTTACGGTGAATGCACCAGTATATTCCTGTGGAAAAACCAAAGTGCGCTTCACGTAACGGATGCTGGCAATGCCTTTAGCTGCCAGGCCGAGTGCAATATCTTTAAAGGGTTTTACTGCGCCGACACTCTGGTCCATGTCGCCGGGGCCGGAGCCATGCACCAGGATTACCACTGGGAAGTTGCTGCCGGTTTTAGGTGTGGTAAGCATGCCAACCAGGTCATTCTTAGTTCCTTTGATTTTAACTTCTGTTTGTTTGATGTTTGCAGTGTCTGCATATGCAGGCAAGGTGTATGCCGTAGCGGCTGCTTTAGGCTGCAGGTAGAAGCCGACCATCTTTTCAGCCTTGTTAAAAGCGAGGACAAAGCGCTGGGTATCTTTTTCGAATTTGCCTTCTACAACAACAACGAAGAACTCGCCTTCGGTTTTACTCTGAATGATCTCTGCAGATTCGTACTTGCCCATTTGGGCGTTTAGCTTTTCCCACAACCCTTGCAGGTGTTCAGCTTTCACTTGTGCCTGCAAGCTAGGGTCGAAAAAGGTTGTTGCAGCGTCGAACTTGCCGGCAGTTAAAGTATCAAAAAAGTCTCCCGAGCGGTTCATCAAAGCAACTACGCCTTGAGCGAAGGCAGCGAATGTAAACAGCAGGAGGGTAAACATTAAAATTAATTTCTTCATGTATGCTTATTGGTATATGGTTAGTAACTAACCAAAGTTAACATAATTTGAATTCCACGATTATTAATTTCAACTTTGCCCAACAAATGGCCGCCATCAAAAAACTCCCTTCACCGATAACCATCCTGATGTTGGTTATCATCATCGCTGCTACAGCAACCTGGTTAATTCCAGCAGGAAAATATCATACCCTATCTTACCAGGAGGGCTCTACGAGCTTTACGTATAGCAGTCCGGAAGGGGAGCAGCCTTTGCCGCTTACGCAGGAAACGCTGGACGCGATGGAGATTAAGATTTCGCTCGACAAGTTCAAAGATGGCAGCATCCGTAAGCCAGTGTCTATACCTGGTACTTATGAGCGGATTGAGGCGAACAGGGAAGGCCCCGTAGAAATCTTAACGGCACCCATAAAAGGTATCTACGATACCATAGACATTATACTTTTCATCTTAGTTACCGGAGGCTTTATCAGTGTGTTTTACGCCACGGGCGCAATGGAAGCCGGGCTGCGAAATCTCTCTGCAAGGATGCATGGACGCGAAGCCTGGTTGATCGTAATTCTTGGATTTCTGTTCTCCTTTGGCGGTGCCTCCTTCGGAATGGCGGAGGAAGCACTCGCGTTCTATCCCATCATGGTACCTTTGTTTTTAGCTGCAGGTTATGACCTGCTGGTTCCGGTAGCTGTTTTATTTGGAGGTACGCAGCTGGGAACATTATCTTCTTTCAGCAATCCATTTTCGACGATCATCGCTTCGAATGCGGCAGGCATCAACTGGACCGACGGGATCTACGGCAGGCTTGCCATGTTCGTTTTTTCTACAGGATTGTTCATCTGGTATGTGGTGCGGTATGCACAGCGGGTGAAGCTTAACCCACAAGCATCCTATGTTTTGCAGTGTGATGGCTTGGTGCAGAGCCCCTTTGCAACGATGAAAGTTGAAGAGGAGGAACAAAGCAAGGCTAGTGGTAAAACCAATCTGCTGCTACTGATATTCCTTAGTACTTTTCTGGTGTTGATTGCCGGCGTGGTGTTATTCAACTGGTGGCTTCCAGAGATGTCGGCCTTGTTTCTGGCTTCATCTATTCTGGTGGCGGTGATCACCCGTATGGGCGAGAAGAAGTTCATCAGCCTTTTTATAAAAGGTGCCGAGGAACTGCTTTCTGTCGCCTTTATTATCGGAACCGCGAGGGGCGTGACCATCATGCTGAATGAAGGGAATATCAGCGACAGTATTCTATACTACGCTGCCAACATGGTGGATCAACTGCCGCCGTCTTTGTTTATCGTGATCATGCTTTTTGTTTACATGATCTTCACGCTTTTTATTGCGAGCACTTCCGGCATGGCCGTTGTGACCATGCCGATTATGGGTTCTTTAGCCGTGATCGCTGGGGTGCCAGGTCGCGAGATTGTGAACAGCTATCTTTTCGGCATGGGTATCATGGGCATGGTTACACCAACAGGCTTGCTGCTGCCATCACTGGCGCTGGTAAATGTGAGTCCCAAAGCCTGGTGGAAGTTTATACGTCCGCTGCTGCTGATGTTGCTGCTGCTGTGTATCGTTTTCCTCATTGTTAGTGTGAACCTGAGCTAACGCAGCTTAGAAGTTCGTCAGAATTCTGAACTGTACCAGATCGCGTTCGATATCGCCGGTTCTTCTACGCTGTTGCAAGCGCATGTAACCCATTTCGGCATCCACATGCTTGTTGAAACGGTATCCCAATGCGACTAAGGGTCTATGTTGATCGAAGAAGCTGTTGTTAATGCGCTCCTTGTGCTGTACATTGAACATCACTTCTGATTGTAGCAGCGAATACATCCCCTTGCTGAATTGCTCATTCGCAATGAGCGGAATAACGGCGCCGAACTGCAGGCGCAGGCGTTGCGAAAAATCTGCATCAGGCCCGCGGAAACGTTGTTCAAAGCGCATGCGGAAGTTCAGGCGAAGTCTTTCTACCACATTTTTATAGATGTACTGCTGAAATAAGCGGTGTTCCAGTGTGCTGATCCTTTCTTCATTGATCATTTCCCAGTCGGTGATGTTGCCATAACCCAAAGCTACGGAGTGCTGTTTATTGAGATTGTAACTGAATGCACCACGTAGGAGGCGGGTACCCAGATAGTCGAAGTTATTGGCTGACCGGAACTGGAAATCGGTAAGCAGGTCGAACTTAGGAGATAGCTTCTGGGTGTGTGTGAGGTTTAGCCAACCACCGTTTCCAATCTGGGCAAGGGCAATATTAGCAAAGAGCATTAAACTTGTAAATAGGACAGCGTGTCGGATAATGAAATGGATCATGTTGTGAATTAAGTTTAAAATAGCCCTAAGGTATCCAAATTCTGCTACTAAAAGCAGGTTTGGAAGGAGAAAAAGACCAGCAGCTTACATAAACATCCATCAAATGAGAATGGAGGTTTAAGTGATCACCATAGTTGTCGCGCCGTTTTCTTCAAAAGAACACGTTTTTATTCTCATGAAATCAATTCGCTAGTGTATGGTTTAGCTTGTAATGTCTAAACCCAAAAGCATGATCAAAATATAGCGTATTTATTCCATCTACCGTGGTGTAAATACCCACTTCGTAGCGATTTTGCCTTAGGTCTTTTGGGTATTAAAATCCCTCGTTCGAATTTAAACCGCCTGATAATCAGATGGGAACGTGAAAAAATGTGAAATATTGTGTACTTTTTTCTTTTTGGTCGGCTGCATCAGTCTTTTAATATATAGCTTTGTATCAGTTTGATAGACCTCTATTTGGCACAGATTAGATTTGTAAATATGCCTCATATGAGAAAAATTATCGCTTTAGTTACTGTTTGCCGTTTCTTCTTATGAGACATTGCCCATCCTTTTACGCCTCATCCGACCACAACTTATAGAATACCAATCATGAATAATTTACCAAAGCATTTAGTCATACTGATCTCAATGCTGTTTATGTTTGAAGCCAAAGCTCAAGTGGGTATTGGCACAAATGCTCCAGATGCCAGTGCACAGCTCGAAATTTTATCTACTTCTAAGGGTTTACTAATTCCCAGACTTTCGATCAGTCAAAGAGATGCAATTCCAAGTCCGGCAAATGGATTGTTGATTTACCAGGTGGTTAATTCTCCAGGATTTTATTACTACAACAATGGACAATGGATAAAGCTTGTAAATAGCACCGATCTGACTGGTACGGGCACCGGAGGCACGGTAAACACGATACTTAATGGTACGGTTAGCCCTTCTTCGAATTTGGGTAATAATGGAGATTTTTACTTAAACACCGCGAATAACACGCTTTACGGACCGAAAAACGGGGGAAGCTGGCCTTCAACGGGTGTTTTGTTAGTAGGTCCTCAGGGGGCGCCGGGCACCTCCGGGGGAAGTGCTGAACTTCCAAAGTTAAGCTTCGATGCAAACTATAACTTATCCATCTTGGGCAGTAATATGGTAAGTCTTGCAGATCTTAACCAATCTTTAAGCCTTGCAGACGGTATACTATCTATCTCAGGTCCAAGGAACAGTAAGGTAGATCTTAAAGGGCTTTTGGGAACAGGAAATGGAACTGGAGGTCTGAGTTCACTATCATTCCTCGGAGGAAACGGATTTTTGGGGACGGTCACAAGTCCAACAACTAACCCGGTGTTATCACTTGGTACTTCCGTGCAAGGTATCCTAGCAGGTAATGCCGGTGCCCTTACTGCAGCTCCAACTACGGGTAGTGGGGCAGTTGTGATGTCTAATTCACCAACGCTAATCACACCTGATATTGGGAATGCAAAAGGTAATATTACAGGAACCGCTGGAAATGTGACCGGAATTGTAGCCTTAGCTAACGGGGGTACTGGTGCAAACAATGCTGAAACCGCCAGGATAAACCTTGGTATAGGGAATGTTAATAACACAAGCGATTTAGAAAAACCGGTAAGTAAGGCTACACAAGCTGCTATCGATGCGCTACAGGCGAAAACTGTTCCTGATGCGACAACATCCGAAAAAGGTAAGGTTATGCTTGCCGGGGATCTCAGTGGTACAGCAAGCGCACCTCTAATCGCGAACAATGCAGTTACTTCAGCGAAGATTGCTGATGGAACGATTACAGATTCAGATTTAAATAAGACAGCAATTCCACTTAGTGGTTTTGGAAAGCCAGTTGCAAACATTGCAATGGCGGGAAATAAAATTACAAACCTTAAAGATCCTACGAACAACCAAGATGCGGCGACTAAAAAATATGTAGATGATAAGCTTCTTGGTGTAGGTGGCGGAAGTGCTGAACTTCCAAAATTAAGCTTCGATGCAAATTATAACCTATCCATTCTGGGCAGTAATCTAGTAAGTCTTGCAGATCTTAATCAATCATTAAGCCTGGCAGACGGTATCCTATCCATTTCAGGACCAAGGAACAGTAAGGTAGATCTTAAAGGGCTTTTAGGAACAGGCACTGGAACTGGCTCCGGAGTAGTAGCTCATGACGCAACCCTTACGGGTTCAGGAACAACAGGAAGCCCACTAGGTTTAGCAAATACTAGTGTTCAACCTGGGACATATACCTCAGCAAATATTACAGTTGATGCTACGGGTAGAATTACTGCAGCTACAAACGGTGCGTCCGGCGGCGGACCCGGGGGTGTAACTGGAGTGATCGGGGTTGCTAACGGCGGTACTGGTGCGAACAATGCGGAAGACGCCAGGCTTAATTTGGGTTTAGGCAACGTTGATAATACCAGCGACGCTATGAAACCTGTAAGTGCAGCGACGCAGACTGCGCTGAACTCAAAAGAAGATAAAGCGAATAAAAGTATCAATCTGGTTGCAGATGCTAATTCGGATGAGAAATATCCTTCTGTAAAGGCAGTAAAAACATACATCGATTTACAAAATGGTGTGGAGGATGCAACAACCAGCTCAAAAGGTAAGATTAAGTTGTCAGGCGATTTAGGCGGTACAGCAGACCTTCCCGTGGTGTTAACGGTTGGTGGCGTGACGGTCGAATCAGATAACATTTTAGGAACAATCGTAAAGAGAGATGGCAGCGGTAATATTGCTGTTAACAAAGTTACCGGTGACTTGCTTGGAAATGCAACAACGGCCACCACTGCGGGAACTGTAACCGGAACGGTGATGGTTCCAAACGGAGGAACGGGTATCACGTCTTATACCCCTGGAAACTTCATTAAAGCAGCTACGGAATCTACATTGCAGCAAATTACTCCGACTGAAGTTAAACAGGACCTTGGGCTAAACCTTGTAAATAACACCAGTGATTTAGATAAGCCAATTAGTACGCTTACACAAAATGCTTTAGATAAGAAAGAAGACAAAATCAATAAAAGTACTGACGGGACATTCACCACCAATTCTGATGAGAAATTCCCAACTGAAAAAGCTACAAAAACTTATGTCGATGAAAAAGTAAGAACCGCCGTAATTGCTGCTGGGGGTGTTCCAGATGCAACAGCAACCATCTTGGGTAAGATACAGCTTGCAGGAGACCTGGGTGGAATCGCGTCAGCACCAACGGTACCTGGTTTACTTTTGAAAGAAAACCTCATTACAGTACTACCGGTGAGTAAGGGCGGAACGGGAATAGATAAATATACAGCTGGCAGCTTTTTAACCGCATTAAATGCGAACAATTTGCAACAAAGAACCCCAGCCCAGGTGAAGGAAGATTTGGGTCTAAACAACGTTAGTAACACGAGCGATTTAGATAAGCCGGTTAGTACAGCTACCCAAACTGCGTTAAACGACAAAATCAGCAAGAGCGAAAAAGCGGCTATTAACGGTGTAGCGACCCTGGATGCCAATGGTAAAATTCCATCCAATCAGATCCCTGCGATATCCTTCGCATCAGTTAACGTGGTGAACAGTCAGGCAGCTATGCTTGCCTTAGCAAACCCGCAGGTTGGAAGTACGGTTATCAGATCAGATGAGAATAGAAGTTATGTGTTAGCAGCTACCCCGGGTTCAGATCTCAATAATTGGAAGGAAATTTTAACTCCTGGAAGTGGTGTCCAATCCGTAAATGGGCAGACAGGTATAGTTTCGCTTACCAAAACCGACTTGCAACTGTCGAATGTTGACAATACTTCTGATGCAAACAAACCGGTAAGTACGTTGACAGCAGCAGCATTAGCCTTGAAAGAAGACAAAGCCAATAAGAGTACAAATGTTTCTGCCGACGCAAATTCGGATTTAAAATATCCAACCGTAAAAGCCATTAAGTCTTATGTGGACAATCTGACATCTTCCGGAGCACCAGATGCGACAACCGCGAATAAAGGTCTTGTACAACTTGCAAATGACCTTGGCGGTACAGCCGCTGCACCAACGGTGATTACAGTCGGGGGATTACCAGCAGCACAGATTAGCGCGGGAGCAAAGCTCGCAAATGAAGCGACAACAGCAAGTACGCCAAACACGATCGTTAAAAGGGATGCCGCAGGTAATATCGTTGGAAATCTGATCGGTAATGCCTCTACAGCAACCTCGATCAGCGGAACGATTAGTCCTGCAAATGGTGGAACTGGTTTAAACAGCTATACACCGTTGAACTACCTGCGCGCAGCTTCCGCCACTACTTTAGAACAACGCAGTCCTACACAAGTAAGGGCAGACATTGGTTTAGGGAATGTAGATAACACCAGCGATGCTGCAAAGCCGCTTAGTACAGCTACTACCACGGCATTGGCTGGTAAAGAAGATAAGACCAATAAAACCAAAGATATTGCAATCGACGCAGCATCAGACGATAAATATCCAACTGCAAAAGCGGTGAAAACATATGTAGATGCTACGGTAACGCAGGGCGCACCATTAGCAACAACAACAGCTAGAGGAATTTTAAAGCTTGCAGGTGACTTAGGCGGTACCGCGGATTTACCTGTCGTGAACTCGGTGGGTGGGGTGACCGCGGCAAATATCGCCACGGGAATTGCAACAGCAAATAGCGGTACGAGCGCTAATACAGCAAATACTTTGGTGAAGAGAGACGCTTCGGGTAATTTCTCTGCTGGGACCATTACGGGTACTCTGGCTGGGAACGCAACTTCTGCAACCAAGCTCGCAACAGCAAGAACAATCAACGGCGTAGCATTCGACGGTTCTGCTAACATTACAATTCCTGGTCAGCCAATTACAGGAAGTAATGGTATCACCGTAACGAGTGGGTCGAGTAACACCGCGATTGCATTATCGAACACTGCGGTCACTCCAGGCACCTATAGTGCTGCAAACATTACGGTAGATGCTACTGGTAGAATTACCTCAGCTTCTAACGGAACCGCCGGAGGCGGGGGAGGCGGTACTGCTACTGATCTAGGATATACAGGAGCTGCTGCACAGGGTACAATAACTTCGAGTACTGGTGCTGCTGCGGTTATCCCTGGTGCAACAAGCACCGTGGCAGGTTTGATGTCGTCAACAGATAAGGTAAAACTGAATAAGATTGGTGAATTCACTACTGCAGACGCTAATAAGGTCTTAACCGTGAATGCTGCGGGTACCGAAGCTGCCTGGGTTACCCCAGCTCCCGCTGCTGGAGGAGGAGGTGGGGGAGCGCTCATGGGCTATCACCCTGGAGGCAATAAAAGCTTTTTTGTAAGGGCAACAGGTCCTGGTGTAACTGCTTCCATTTCTGATGGTCATACTTTAACTGTAAATATCCCTCTTGGCGTTGAACTTAACTACTTCAAAGCATCAACCAGTTATGCAGCTTTGGGAAGCCAAAACTTTTTAGACATCAAAATCATTGACGCAAATAAGAAATGGAATAATAGTATAGACGACGTTGTTGTTCCAGAGGTCAAGATTGTAGATATGAATGTTTTAAACCCAGTAATTAATAATATTCAGAGCCCTGCAACAACCAATTTCTTGCTCAACGTGACGGGATACTCGAACGGAACCATCTCACTTCAAACAAATAGTTTGGGTAATCATTCTGGAACTAATGGATTTTATATCACGATAAGACCTTAGTAATGGGAAAATACCTTTTCTACGTTTTAAGCTTGGCTTTAGTCCTACATACAACAATATCAAGCGGACAGAGCTTGAAACAGTTCAATGGCCAGTTCTCGATATCCTATATCAACGCAAACGGCGGGATGAATTATGATATCAATGGAACTTTCTCTGATGGGGCAAATACTTTTAGTGCGAATCAGGTTAAAGTTGGGGATCGTATAATTGATCCTGCTGGGAATACCTTTGAGATATTGACTGTAAGCGTAAATGGAAGTCTGATCAGCACAACCTCCAAGGGGTTCGATCCAACACCTCCAGGCATTGGTATGGGCGTAATATACAGGCCGACGGCAAACGGATTTCCACTTACAACGGTAAACACCCCTCCGACGGTCTTAACGACTGCGTTGAATACCGCAATGATTAACATTAACTCGACCATGCCATCTTATGGTTCGGGATCATCGCTCCCTAGTTCTGCAGGGTCGATTGGAGATGTTGTTTTCAATACTGGAGATAACCAAATCTATAAGTTAACAGGTTCAGGCTGGATATCTGTAGCTGCTGGAACTTTACCGACCGACTATTCAAGTCCAGTCACATCAGCACCTCCAGGTACAAAAGGAGATATGCTCCTTTCGTATTGGGACGACAAGGTTTATGTTTTCGATGGATCTACTTGGACTGCTCCACCCAATGTGTCCGCCTTACCAACATCCGCAAAATTTGGCGACGTCTTTTTTGTAACCGGAGAGAAAAAGTTGTACATGATGGGGGATGACTCGAAATGGGCACCCATCAGTTCTGCATCCATTCCGGGCGGCCCAACTACGGAGCTCCCAACATCATCAAAGCCCGGCGATGTATTTTTCAATACCGATGAGAACAAGTTGTATGTCTATAATAACGACCTCAAATGGGTAGAGATTTCAACCAATGGTTCTACCCCTCAAGGCGCTGTAAACCCAGATCCAGCTTCTGAAAAGCTCTTGGAAGGATCGCTATTTTACAACACTTCAGATCATAAATTATACGTTTACAATGGGACCACCTGGATTCCTGTTGAAAATTCACTTCGCAGCGGGAATATCTTTGTAGGGAATCCCTCCAATATAGCGGTTTCTGTGCCGTTATCCGGAGACGCAATCATTTCCAATACTGGAGCCTTAACGATTCAGCCGCTTAAGATCACTGAAGAAAAGCTAGACAAGGCGAACATTACTTTAAATGGGTTTGCGAACCCGAATGACCATGTTTCTTTTGGAGACGGGGTTAACAATTTCAAGATCATAAATCTTGCGAACCCCTCTGCACCTTCCGATGCTACGACCAAAAGTTATGTGGACGCCATGTTTTCAAATCCCGCAGGACTAAGCTTATCAAATAACAGCTTGTTTGTTGGAAATGCTTCGAATAAGGCCGTAGGTATTGCTAAAAATCTAATTCCAATAAGCGGTTTCGACAAAGCCAACGCGAACATCTCCATGGGAACAGGATTGGCCGGTGGAAATTACAAGATAATCAACATGGCGGATCCGGTGGCAGCCCAAGATGCGGCGACCAAGAACTATGTCGACACCAGGGTCGTAAGTGCAGGGAACCTGTCGTTACCTACCGGAAACTTTCTTATTGGCAACACGATCGGGACCGCTGCTCCGATTTTGAAGAATGCTATTCCGCTTAGTGGCTTTGGTCCGGCTATAGCTGATCTTTCTATCGGCGGCTTCAAATTAAATAACCTTGGAGATCCGGTAACGGACCAGGATGCAGTAACCAAGAAGTATGTAGATACCAAGGTGGTCGGGGCAGCAAATATTGCCCTTTCGAAAGGCAACTTGTTTATCGGAGATGCTGAGGGTAAGGCTGTAGACGCTACAAAGAACAGTATCCCGCTCAGTGGTTTCGCGGCGGCGGCCGAAAACATCTCTATGGGTGGTTTTCAGATCAACCAACTCGCAGCACCTACAACTGATGGGGACGCTTCGACAAAAAAATATGTAGATGATCTTTTCAAAAGTCCTTCAACCGCTTTGACTTTACCTAAGGGCAGCCTGTTTGTTGGAAACACTTCCGGCACTGCGGAGGCTTTAGCAAAGAACCTTATTCCGCTCAGTGGATTTGGCAAAGCTACTGATAACTTGTATTTGGGTGATGCAACAACACAATACAACATCAGCTTCTTAGCGGATCCTTTATTTCCTCAAGACGCAGCCACTAAAAACTACGTCGACAACAAACTTTCAACCCCTGAATCGCTAACCTTGCAAACCGATCATCTATTGGTTGGCGACCCGCAGAACAAAGCTTATGCTGTAGCGAAAAACGCACTTGCGCTAAGTGATTTCGGGGCTGCAAAAGCAGCAATAGCCTTGGGTGATGGTACCACAAACTTTCCGATTAACAACCTTGCAGATCCAGTAAACGAGCAGGATGCCGCTACAAAGAAATATGTAGATTCAAAATCATCAAAAACACCAACGGGGACCACGGCACCTGCAAACCCAAATGCTGGAGACACTTACTTTAACACTTCGGAAAACCGTCTGTACGTATACAATGGGACAAGCTGGGTACCGCTAGACAACAAACTTTCGGATGGGCATTTGTACATCGGCAATAACGCCAATGTTGCGGTTTCTACCCCAAAAAACGTTGTCCCACTAAGCGGATTCGGATCTGCACAGGCTGATGTTTCCATGGGCAATTTCAAGCTGATCAACCTTTCTGATCCCACTTCGGGACAAGAGGCAGCAACAAAAAACTATGTTGATGTAGGCTTGGCAACGGCAACTGCCGCTGGCAAGGATAACCTTGGTAATCATCAGGCAGATGCAAATCTTAAAATGTCTACTTATTCCATAAGTAATGATGGGCTCGCAGGCAAAGGTCTAAGCTTTGACCTCTCTGGGAATGCCGGTTTTGCTCAGGATGTGACAATCAATGGCAACTTCTATACACCATCAGACTACCGTCTAAAAACCCGGATTGCTACGTTAAGCGGGGTGCTTGAAAAAATCAATCAGATCAGGGGCGTGAAGTTTACGTACAAAGACGAGCACAAATATGCCTCCGGATTAAAGATCGGTGTGATCGCTCAGGAGTTGCAAAAGGTATATCCAGAAATGGTTACCACTGGCAAAGATGGCTATCTGAAAGTTGATTACACGCAGCTTACCGGAATGCTTATTCAGGCAGTAAAAGAACAGCAGGAAGAGCTGGCGGAAATTAAATTGCAGTTGAAAAAGCAACAGGAACAGATCGATGGTATCCTTAGAAAAATGCAGTAAAAACAGTCAATACTGATGAAAAAAATATCACTTTACCTTTTACTAACCATTCTCCTTTTCAATGTCCAGGAATCCAGCGGACAAATGAAGGTTGGTTCAGAAGGGATCTTTATTCAAAAAGAAACCGTGTTTTTCACGGAAGGGCTTATGCTTGTTCCTGCTGATAATTGGGCCATGTCAAACCTGACCATATCGAGAGATTATTCTACCGTGATTTGGCCAAAGTATAACAGTATCCTTCGAAAGTATAGATTCAGCAGCCCTGTAGAATTTCAAGGTGAATTGTCCATAAATTACATGAACACGGAATTAAATGGGAACGAGCCGGAGAAACTAACTTTAGCATATTCTAAAGCCACAAGCAATAAATATCAGGATTTCATTTTGATGAAGGAAAGTGTCGCTGACCCAAACCTCAGATTTGTTGGTCAATTTCTTACAAGTCCGGTTACAATCGCTGATCTAACTGCTGTGACCCCTGAGGTAACCCCCGATATCTACAAGGAGTTAGAGATAAACAACATGATTACGCCAAATGGAGACGGAGTAAACGATACCTGGTTGGTGAAAAAGATTCATTTGTACAACAATAATGAAGTGAAGATTTATGACCGTGATGGTAGACTGGTCTTTTCTATGATCGGTTACGACAACTCCTGGGACGGAAAACACAATGGCAATCCGCTGCCTGAAGACACCTACTATTACATTCTAACCTTCGACTCCGGGAAGTTGGTGAAAAAGGGTTTTATAACCATAGTGAAAGAGCAATAACATATCAAGACAATGACAACTTTACCATCCAGGCGTTGTATCCTGCAATACGCGCTTACCATATTCTACATTCTTATCGGACATAGTGTAAGTGCTCAGATAAGATCCGCAGGTATGCAATATTATGACAATCAGTACCTCAGTAATCCCGCTTTTGCAGGCGCCTCCGAAGGCTTTATCTTCAATATGAATTATAGAAACAGATGGCGTTCAATCCCAGGTTCACCTGTTACTGTATCTGCAACTGGTGACTACCGATATGAAAACATTGGGTTGGGGTTAAATATCTATAATGAAAAAGCTGGCCTGATCGGACGTACACGTATCGTTGGGACATACGCTTACCACTTAACCCTTGATGATTTTGGCCGCAGTTTACACTTCGGTATTTCATTTGGAGCAATGAATCAGAAACTGGATAATGCGAGTATTATTGCAGATCCAACTGATGTGCTTCCCGAGCGGTTCAATGCACGCAAAACATTTCTTGATGGCGACTTTGGTGTCGCTTTTATAAGTAACGGTCTAACGTTACAGGGTGCATTGCCTAACCTAAAGAAATTCTTTCAAAAGGACGAGCAAAACACGATCGACGGCTCTACATACTTTGCGGCGATGAGCTATAAGCTGGGCGCAGCAAACGACATGTTTGCTTTTGAACCCAAAATAAGTGTTAGAGGTGCTAAAGATATCAAGAGCATTGTAGATATTGGAACAAATCTAAGGACCTTCGACAATATTCTCTCCGTAATGGGCATGTACCATAGCGATAAGAGTTCTACACTTGGATTGGGGATTAATGTTGAAAAATATCAACTGAACTTATTTTACACCAGCGAGATGGGAGGCAAACTTCAGTCTACAGGAACAGATATCGAATTGAATTTGAAAATCAACCTGTCCAATACTTACAGACGTAAGCCTACGCTACTCTAAAAGGAAACCTTTAGCCTGATTATTTGTTTTTAGTGTTCATTCAAACTCAAAATGATGTCAGCAGAAGCAAAGAAAAAGACCGTTGTTGTTACCGGAGCAAGCTCTGGTATTGGACAAGGTATCGCCATAGCATTTGGGCAGCAAGCTGCCAATGTGGTCGTCAACTACCATAGCGACGAAGAAGGTGCAAATGAAACCCTGGACCGCATCAAACAAGGTGGTGGTTCAGGGTTTATTCATAAAGCAGACGTTAGTGATGAAGCCGAGGTAGAGGAAATGTACCGCAAGGCAGAAGAAAGCTTTGGGCGGATCGACATTCTGATCAACAATGCTGGTATACAGCAGGACAGCAGCTTTTCGGACATGAGCCTTGAACAATGGAACAAAGTCATACATACCAACCTCACTGGGCAGTTCCTTTGCGCCCGTGCAGCCATCCGGCATTTCGAGCAGCAGGCTCAGCCAGGACCAGAGGAAATGGCTAAGGGCAATATCATCTTCATGAGTTCCGTACACGATATTATCCCTTGGGCAGGGCACGTGAATTATGCCTCTTCCAAAGGTGGAATTCTGATGCTCATGAAATCCCTTGCACTCGAAGTAGCGCCCAAAAAGATCCGCGTAAATGCAATATCGCCAGGAGCCATTGCAACAGACATCAATGAGGAAGTCTGGAGCGATGAGGAACAACGGAAAGCATTGCTCAAGCTAATTCCTTACAAAAGGATCGGGAAGCCGGAAGATATTGCCAAAGCTGCACTTTGGCTAGGCTCCGATGATAGTGACTACGTTACCGGAACCACGATCTACGTAGATGGCGGCATGACCTTATATCCCGGTTTTGTAGATAATGGCTAACAGATAAACCAAACATGAACAACATATGGAACAAATGATAATTGATCAGGCGGCAATTGTAGACATTGATTTTACCGCCGCTGATGTAGATAGAACCTTAAAGACCCTGCAACCCGTGGTATTCCAGGAAGGGGAACAGTTTTGCTGTCACCTGGGTCCGAACATGGAGCAGGGCATCCTCGGAAAAGGCGACACGGCTGAAGCCGCCATTGAAGCCTGGAAAGCAGCTTTAAAACAAAGGGTACAAACTGCGACTGAAGATGATGAACTTGCAACTTTCGTTAAAGACTCCCTAAACTTCACTAAAAACGATGTTTGGTAAGTAATGACCTGTACAACAGTGCATTTGCTCGTTTTTGCAGGTAATTAACATCAAAGACAAAGCTAAATACATCAAAATGCCCGAAAAGCCCTTGCGTTAAAATTGCAGGGGCTTTCCTTTTTGCAGGTTTTTATACGGCAACTGCAACTTTTTAAAACCTTCGCTGGTAACTATCTGTAATTTAGGAGATTGTTGGTATAGCCCTTGCGGTATTCTCTGAAAGTGATACAACAAATACAGGAGTTTTAGCACGCATATATGTTCGATTATCTGATAGTAGGCGCAGGTTTTTCCGGGAGTGTTTTGGCGGAGCGTATTGCTTCCCAATACAACAAAAAGGTGTTGATTGTAGATAAACGCAATCACATTGGCGGCAATGCCTACGATTATCATAACGAACATGGCATATTGATCCATCAGTATGGCCCACATTGGTTCCATACCAACGACAAGAAAGTATTTGATTACCTCTCCAGATTCACTGAATGGCGGTACCATTATCATCGCGTAAGATCCTATGTAGACGGGATGCTGGTACCCCTACCGATCAACCGGGATACCTTAAACCTGCTGTATGGACTGGAACTCAATGAACCAGCAGCTGTACAACGCTATTACGACAGTGTGAAAGCCGATATTCCAAATCCAGCAAATGCCGAAGAAATGGTAATCAGCCAGGTAGGTGAGGAGTTGTACAATAAGTTTTTCAAAGGGTATACCCTCAAACAATGGGAGATTCATCCCCGTGATCTGGCAGCGAGTGTGACTGCCAGGATACCGGTAAGAACCAACCGCGACGACCGTTACTTCACCGACACTTATCAGGGTATTCCGAAACAGGGCTATACAGCACTTTTTAAGAAGATGCTTGATCATCCCAACATCTCCATCATGCTGCAGACCGACTATCGTTCAATCCTGGATACCATGTCCTACCGTAAAATGATCTATACCGGGCCAATAGATTCCTTTTTTGATTACAAGTTTGGAAAACTTCCCTACCGCTCACTCCGGTTTGAACATGAAACCTTAAATCAGGAATTTTACCAGCCCTATCAGCAGGTTAATTACCCGAATGAATACGACTTTACGCGCATCGTGGAATGGAAACATGCAACAGGGCAGAAAAGTCACCTGACGACCATTACCCGCGAGTATTCCGTAGCGGCAGGAGCGAATCAGGAAAAGTACTATCCCATTCCACGGGATGTAAACCATGAGTTGTTCAAAAGATATAAACAGGAAGGTGATCAGCTTGAAGACGTAATCTTCTGCGGCCGGCTTGCAGATTACAAATATTACAATATGGATCAGGTCATTGCCAGGGCCCTGATGATCTCCGAGAAAGAAATTAAAGATTAAAGATTTACCCCTATGCGCGCATCCTTCGTCATCGTAAACTACAACAGAAAAGCTGAGCTGCTGATCACCATCTCCAAAACAAAAGCGCTCATTAAGAACAGTCCCGACTTTGAACTCGTCATCGTCGATAATGCCTCCACAGACGGCAGTGCCGAGGCAGTGAAGGTACATTACCCAGATGTTGTGCTCATCGAAAATCCTGTAAACACGGGAGCACCTGCCTGGAACCTGGGGTTTAAACAAGCCAAAGGCGATTATTTCATCATCCTGGATGATGACAGCCATATCGACTTTGGCCTGGAAGCAGCCCTTGAACACCTGGACAGGCACCCCAACATTGGTATTCTCGCTTTAAACGTGGTGTCCGGACCCTATACCAGCGAAGGCTGGAAATGGAAAGACGGACAAGAGATCGTCGGTTTTATCGGCTGTGGCGCCATTTTCAGAAAGGCAGCGTATGACAAAGTGGGAGGCTATGCAGATTGGATGTTCCTTTATGTTAACGAATGGGATCTGGGCCTGCGAGTTGTTGATGCGGGCTATCAGGTGCGGTATTTCGCAGGCTGTGAGGTTACCCACCGCGTCAGTACACTGCACCGCAGCAGCAAACGATTGCGGGTATTTGTAACCCGGCATGAGCTGTCTATCGTCTATAAGTACCTGGCTAAAGATCGCAGTAAGTACCTCTGGCGGGTGGCACTAAATAACCTCAAAGGCATTCGGCAGTTACATTTCAAAGATACCTGGTACAATATCATAGGGATGAAAGAATTTTATAAACACAGAAAAACACTACGCTACACACCAGTATCACCCTATACGCAGCAACTGTTCCTGGAACTTTTTGAAGCCACCAGACCTGTCTTCGCCTTCCTGAAAAGAGACTTTTCTAATCTTACCCGCTTATTCAAAAAACCTGCCCAAAGCAGCAGAACAAACTTAAATAAACCTAAACCTGTAGTCGAAAATGAAAATCTCGTTTGTGATCCTGAACTATAACCGGGAAAAAGAACTGCTGATCACCATCGCAAAAACCCTGGATCTTATGGCTGGGCGCAGTGACTATGAGATCATTGTGGTAGACAATGCTTCGTCAGACCAGTCGGTCGCATCTGTAAGTACAACTTTTCCGCAGGTCAGGCTCATCCAGCGTACCAAAAACAACGGCATCGCCGGCTGGAACGATGGCTTTGCAGTCGCTAAAGGCGAGTATATGGTGGTGCTTGATGATGACAGCAACATTGTAAGCGGGCTGGATGAGGCCATTGCTGTGCTGGATGACGATCGTAAAATTGGCATTCTGGCGCTCAACGTTACGGGTGGTGCGTTCCCGACAGATTACCTGATCCATATGGAAGACAACATCGACTTCATTGGCTGTGGTGCCATCATCCGAAAAACATTGTTCGACAAGATCGGTGGCTTCGCCGAATGGTTGTTTATATACACCCACGAATGGGAATATGCCATCCGTTGCCTCGATGCTGGCTACCGCATCCGTTACTTCGCAAATTGCTTTGTAGACCACCGTACCAGCGTGATCAACCGGAGTTCACGAAGATTAAAGGTCTTTTCCGTACGCAATGAGATGGCGATCGTGTACAAGTTTTTCGACAAAAAAGATCGTACAAAGTATGTTGCACGGGTTTATTTGAATAACCTTAAAGGTGTTTACCGGCTCGGCTTAAGGTCCTTACCCTGGTATTTTCAGGCATTAACCGAGTTCTTTAAATTGCGCAAACAACTGGTGCATACACCTGTTCGGCCGGAAGTGCAGGATTTCTACAGCAAAAGCTGCTGGTCTACCCGACGTTTTCTTAAAATTATATAAAAGCCGTAACTTAAGACGTAACTAACTGTCCAGCCTATATGATGCACGAATCCGATAAGTACTGGGAGATCAAACCGCACACTTCATTGCTTGACGTCAAACTAAAGGAAAACTATGAGTATCGCGATCTACTCTGGCTGTTGGTTAAGCGGGACTTTATATCTTTCTATAAACAGACCATCCTGGGGCCGGTATGGTTCTTTATTCAGCCCATCTTTACGGTACTGATCTATTCGCTCATTTTTGGCAATGTGGCGGGCATCTCAACCGATGGGCTGCCAAAACCCCTGTTTTATCTCGCAGGTGTTGTGACCTGGAACTATTTCTCCGATTGTTTCATCAAAACCTCTTCGGTGTTCAGGGATAATGCTTACATCTTCGGAAAGGTTTATTTTCCCAGGCTGATCATGCCTTTAAGCATCGTTTTCTCCAACCTGGTGAAATTCGGTGTACAGTTGCTGCTCTTCTTTGGCATGATGATCTTTTATGCGCTTAAAGGTGATTACTTTGAGCTTACCTGGTATGTGTTGCTGTTTCCCTTTTTAATGCTGCTGATGGCCTGTCTAGGTCTTGGCCTGGGCATGGTGGTTTCCGCACTAACCACTAAATACCGCGATCTCGCTTTTCTGGTCACCTTTGGTGTGCCTTTGTTGATGTATGCCACCACGGTCGTGTTCCCCTTGTCGGCAGCACCCGAGCGCTTTGTAAACCTTATTAAGTTCAACCCCATGACGCCCATCATTGAAACCTTCCGCAAAGGTTTTCTTGGCACCGGAACCTTTAGCTGGGAAATGCTGGGCTACACCACGCTGGTCACGGTTATTGTCCTGTTCTTCGGCGTGATCATCTTCAATAAGGTACAAAAAAGCTTTGTAGATACCGTTTAAATGGAACTTATGCGCTAATAAACAGGAAGTCCTGTGTCTTTGGATTGTAGTTCTTTTGGCTTACCTCCTTGAAGCCGAATGGAGCAAGAGCTTCTGTAATGGGCTTTAAGCCCATGTGTGCTTCTCCGATGATCACATCCACGCGCTCCATGAAGGCAGGAAGCGTAGTCGTGAGATCCCCCAGGATATCATATTCCGCACCTTCCACATCGATCTTCAGCACAATACGTTGCGCCGGGTCCATGCCCTCTAAAATCCCTTCCAGCACAGTGCTGACTTTCCGGATGCTGATGGCCTTTTTCACCACCTTATCCAGTTCCTCGGGGGCATAATCTTTCAGGAAATCGTACGAGGTTGTACAGATTCCATCCCGGTGCGGCAGGTAGTAGCATTCCAGCTGTTCGTCTTTGTTGCCAAGCCCATAGTTATAAAGTTTGATATTCTCTGCAAGCTTGGGGTTTAGCTCAACATTCTCCTGGGCCAGTGCAAAGGTATATTCATTCAATTCAAAACCATGAACGGCTTTACACCAGCTTTGTGACGCAAAATAGAGGCTCGCATAGCCCCGGTTCATGCCGAAGTCGAACACCACATATTCCTGTGTTTTCAGGTACTTCGGATGGATGAAGTAAATGTGCTGTGCAAAAACCTCTCTTAAGATCCAGGGATAATCCGGCGTGCTGCAGAAACAAAGACCATCTTTCTGTAAATACACCAGGTTAGCGCCGGCATCATAGTTCAGGATCTCAATATTGTGGCATAGCAGTGTCGGATAGATCCTGCTGAAGGCTGTTCCGCTGAGTTCCGGATAATCTTCAATGTAAAACCTGCCCATCCTGCGGTAAAGTGCTTCAAAGACCTTTGTGCTTACACGAGCTTTGATGTTGGTTAACATTTTAGAAAACAGCATCCTCTTTAGCTTTATATGTTAATGATCAGCTTATTAATAATTGTAAAATCTGTAAACAATAGATTAGAATATCCGGTTCCTTTAAATAAACCTTTTTTGTTACAGTTAGTTTTAACGATATTTAAACAATTAGAAAACAAGCATTTAACCTGATTTTATAGGAGGGGAGGATGTTTGCTGCCCCTTATTTTCAGATGCTATGAAGAATATTGGAGTAATACTAGCCGGCGGAGTTGGAAGTAGATTGGGTTTGGAACTGCCCAAACAGTTTTTTAAGGTCGCCGGTAAGACCGTGCTGGAACATACGCTGTGTACCTTTCAGAAGAACGTTAATATTGATGAGATCGCAATCGTCAGCCTGGCCGCTTACATCCCTAGGATTGAAGACAGCGTAAATGAGAATGGTTTTAGTAAGGTAAAGAAGATCCTTGCTGGTGGTGCAGAACGTTACCTTTCCAGCTGGACCGCCATAAAGGCCTATGAAGATCTGGGCGACTGTAACCTGATCTTTCACGATGCTGTTCGGCCTCTGGTTTCCGACCGGATCATTGATGAAGTGATTGCCAATCTTCAAGGGCGCTACCGGGCGATTGATGTGGCCGTGCCGGCTACCGATACCATCATTGCTGTAGATGCCTCAAAGAACGAGATCAGCTCGATCCCTAACCGAGCAGCACTCATGCGCGGACAAACGCCACAAGGCTTCAGGCTGTCGCTGATCCGGGAAGCCTACCTGATCGCTTTTGATGACCCGGACTTTAAATCCACTGACGATTGTGGCGTTGTTAAAAAATACCTGCCAGAAGAACCGATCTTCATTGTCAGGGGGGAGGAAGCGAATATGAAGCTCACCTACAAGGAGGACCTTTACCTGCTGGATAAACTTTTCCAACTACGCTCTGCTGAAATGAAAAGCAAACGCTCCGCCAACCGGGAAGCCTTACAGGGGAAAGGCATGGTGGTTTTTGGTGGCAGCTATGGCATTGGGGAGAGCATTATCGAACTGGCAAACAGGTATGGGATGAAGACATATAGTTTCTCCAGGAGCAGCGGCATTGACATTTGTTGCCGGGAACAGGTTGCTGCGGCCATGCAGAGCGTAGCCAGTGTGGAAGGCTCGATAGATTACATCATTAACACCGCGGCGATCTTAAAGAAGGAACCACTGGTCAATATGGAAGCTGCAGATATCGAAGAAAGTATCCGCACCAACTACATAGGCGTCATCAACATTGCGCTGGAGAGCTTTCAGTACCTTAAAGAAAGCCAGGGGCACCTCCTTTTCTTCACCTCCAGTTCTTACACCCGTGGCAGAGCCTTTTATAGTCTTTATTCGTCATCCAAG
The DNA here is from genome assembly GCF_059278965.1 of Pedobacter sp. NEAU-ZC8. Classification (NCBI taxonomy): domain Bacteria; kingdom Pseudomonadati; phylum Bacteroidota; class Sphingobacteriia; order Sphingobacteriales; family Sphingobacteriaceae; genus Pedobacter; species Pedobacter sp. NEAU-ZC8. Next base: position 62,411 of record NZ_JCAJXC010000010.1, on the reverse strand, counting down.
GCTGCAGTGGTCAACTTCGTTCAGGCGATAGCCCAGGAATGGGATAAGTTCGACATCAAGGTAAACTGTATCAACCCGGAACGGACGCGAACGCCTATGCGCAGCCGCAACTTCGGAAACGAAGAAGCGTCAACCTTGTTGAAACCTGAAGAAGTCGCGGAAGTAACACTCTCCACGCTGCAGGCCAGGTTCTCCGGCCAGGTTATCGATGTAAAACTTAACGATCATGGTTTAACCAATCTCTTTGAGGCTTAGCTTATGCGTCAACAGATAAAACTTTGCTTAAACTATCTCTTATACGTCCTCTCTTTTCTTTTCCCACGCAATAAGCGCAAGTGGGTATTTGGAAATTATATCATTGATCAATTTGGTGATAATCCAAAATACCTGTTTCTATATGTAAAAAGATACCATCCCGATCTCCGTGCCATTTGGATTACCCAGGATAACCAGATCTATGAGGAACTTCGGCAAAAAGGATTGGAAGTACACAAGAAGTGCAGCATCCGCGGCTTTTACCATTGCCTCACTGCCGGAGTATATATCTACAACACCTTTCCTCAAGACGTTAATTATTTCACATCAGGTGGCGCGTTGCTGCTCAACATGTGGCATGGTGTCGGCCTTAAGACCATCGAGTTCAGCATTACCAGTGGCACCCTTGCGGCATGCTATCAAGAAAAACAGCTGAGTTATCGCCTTCATATGCCATGGCGTTTCAAGCGGCCAGATTACCTGCTTTCCTCAAGTCCTTTCCAATCCCTTCCTTTCGCCAAAGCCTTCCGCATCCCTGTAGAACGTTGTCTGAACATCGGATATCCTCGTAATGACGTCATGCTGATGCCCGAGGAGGTACGACTGCAGCTGATCCGCAAATACGAACATCCGGATACGATCCCATATATCGATAAACTGCGTAAGTTCGATCAGGTATATCTTTATATGCCTACCTGGAGGGATTCGCCAACTTTCCTGGCTGATCTTGGACTTGACGTTGCGCGGATTAACCAGCTCATGCAAGCTAAAAATGCTGTGATGATTCTGAAAATGCATGTCAATACGGCGAACATTCCCGCAGAGGGCTTGTCTAACGTCTGGATCCTGCCCTGGTGCCTGGATGTTTACACCATATTTCCCTACACCCACACGCTGATCACAGATTATTCTTCCGTGTTGTACGACTACATACTTTTACCCGCTAAATCAGTCATCCTGTTTGTCTATGATATGGAGAAATATCTGTCTGAACGCGAATTCAACTATCCTTTCCTGCCAAATGTAGCAGGACATCTGGTGAAAGATCTTGAAGCATTTTATGCCGCACTGGCTTCCAGCGAAGCGCTGGACAGTATCAACGATATGGAAGAGATCCGGGAGCGTTTCTGGGGAAATTACAATGGACATGCTGCGAAGGATCTGACAGTCTTTTTGAAGAAAAAACTAGGACTACCTGAATCTGGGTTTGAGGAAGTCCCGTTAAAACAAATTGACAGTAAATCAGGTATATAGTACATTTAGCAGCAGCCCTTTCCATGAGCAATATTGTAATTAAAGCCGAGAATATATCGAAAGCCTATGAGTTGGGAGAGTTTAGTACTGGCACGATCAGTCGTGATCTGGAACGCTGGTGGGCATTGATGCGGGGCAAAGAGGATCCCTTCTTAAAGATCGGTGAGGTAAATGACCGAACTAAAAAGTCAGATAGCAAGCTGGTTTGGAGTCTTAAAGACATCAATTTTGAAGTGGAAGAAGGTTCTGCGGTAGGCATCATCGGCAGAAACGGCGCGGGCAAGAGTACCCTGTTGAAACTACTCAGCCGTGTAACCTCACCAACCTCGGGCATCATTAAAGGTCGTGGCCGCATTGCCAGCTTGCTGGAGGTCGGTACTGGTTTTCATCCGGAACTTACTGGCCGGGAAAACATCTTCATCAACGGAGCCATCCTGGGCATGCGTAAAGCCGAGATCAAAAAGCGCTTTGATGAGATCGTAGATTTTGCAGGCGTGGAGCGCTATATTGATACCCCGGTGAAAAGGTACAGCTCTGGCATGTATGTACGCCTCGCTTTTGCTGTTGCGGCGCATTTGGAAGCAGAAATATTGATCGTAGACGAGGTGCTCGCGGTGGGAGATGCCGAGTTTCAGAAGAAGTGTATGGGCAAAATGGGGCAGGTGACCAAAGAAAACGGACGCACCGTGCTTTTCGTAAGTCACAACCTGGAATCGGTAAAGGCGCTTTGCAACACCGCAATACTGCTGGTAAACGGAAGAATGCACGAATGCCGGGATCTCTCGGAAGCCATAAACATTTATTTGCAACAGCGGCAGGGCGATGAAGGTGGCAGGTTTACGAACCGTAATCTGAGTGGTAACAAAGAGGTCTTTCTGGCTTCAGCACATCTGAAGCAAAAAGGGCTGGAGACAAACCATCTTTTTAATGATTCAGCGATCGACATACATTGCAGCTTAAAGTGCAATTTTCCCATCAAGGTATCATTAGAAGCGAAGATTAGGAACCAGAATGGCCTGCCTATTCTCTTCGGACCTGTAGGACTGATGCACAACCGGGAGCATGAACTGGAGGTCGGCACACATAACCTGGTGATTCGCCTGGATCCACCATATCTCGCAAAAGGGAGTTACTTCGTTGATCTGGTTGTTGCCGAAACGGGGAAACGCATTATTGATCTTCACGAAAGTTGTCTATCCTTTGAAATTGAATCCAGTTTTATCGCAAAAACAGGCTATTCCTTTCAGCAAGACAGGGGCGGAGGGGCAGTATTGTTGAATGCTTATACCTATTTGGAAGAAGAACTACCATTTGCCCATTGATCGGTGTTTTTAATACCCAATGCTTCCGCATCGAATACCGGATCTTTGCCGGCACGGCGTTGTTCCTGGTAGTCTTTCAGCGCTTTTAACGCTGGTTTACGCAATAGAAGAATTGCGATTACGTTAAGCCAGGCCATTACACCAACGCCAATGTCTCCCAGCATCCATGCTGCTTCGGCCGTTTTTACGGCACCCAAAATCGTTGCCGCCAGCATCACTACACGCAACAAGTTCAACAGCCATTTATTGCCTTTTTTATCCAGATAACTGAGGTTAGTTTCAGCGATATAGTAGTAAGCCATGATGGTTGTAAACGCAAAGAACAATAAGGATACTGCAACGAAACCACTTCCTATGGAAGGAAAGTGCGCACTCACGGCTAATTGGGTATATTCAGCACCAAGTTTCGCACCAGGCAGATTTTCAACCAAAAAGCCACCTTCCGGGTTCACCACATTATATTGGCCGGTGAACAAGATCATGAAAGCTGTTGCTGTACACACAAACAAGGTATCGATGTAAACGGAAAAGGCTTGTACCAATCCTTGTTTAACCGGGTGGGAAACCTCTGCTGCTGCGGCAGCATGTGGCGCCGTTCCTTGTCCTGCTTCATTGGAGTAAATACCGCGTTTCACGCCCCAGGCGATCGCCATACCGAATACACCTGCAAATGCGGGCTCCAGATTGAAGGCTGATTTTATGATCAATGAAATCACAGACGGAATCTCAGTAATGTTTAAGGCCATGATGATGATGGCCATTAAGATATAAGCGCCAGCCATAAAAGGGACAACAATTTCAGCGACTTTACCAATGCGTTTAACACCACCAAAAATGATTAAACCCAGAAGGATCGCAACACCTATTCCGGAATAAACAACTGGTACATGAAAAGCATTTTGCATGCTCAATGCAATACTGTTGCTCTGCGTTCCTGGTAACAAAAAAGCCATGCTGATGATGGTTGCTATTGAAAACAGGGTCGCATACCATTTAATGCCTAAACCTTTTTCGATATAGTAAGCGGGCCCGCCTCGATATTGTCCGTTGTTTACCTGCTTATAGATCTGGCCCAATGTTGCCTCGATGAAGGCAGATGCACTACCTAAAAAGGCGATCAGCCACATCCAGAAAATAGCACCCGGACCACCCATCGCAATGGCAGTAGCTACACCGGCAATGTTACCCGTTCCTACACGACCAGAAATGGCAATGGCAAACGCCTGGAAAGAACTTACACCTTGCTCAGAACTTTTTCCGTCGAAGAGTAATCGCCACATTTCCTTGATGTACCGGATCTGGAGAAACCGCGTGACCACGGAAAAGTAGATCCCTGCTGCCATACATAAAAAAACCAGTGCGTTACTCCAAACGATGTCATTGATTCCCGAAATTATACTTTCCATTATTGCGTGTTAGGTATGAATTGAGCTCCGAAAAGCCTGAAAAAAATGCAATAATAAGGAATTAAAAAAGAAGGAGTGGGTAACAGGCCAGGCTGCTTTGGTAAAAATATCAGTACAACTCGAGCACTATGGCTTTGGGAAGTGTTGGAGGTATTCGTTCCAGGCGGTTATTTTACCGTCGGAAAGTCTGATGTCGTTGAAAACTTTTACGCTGTCTTTCTTGCCTTTCCTGTCCTCCCAATATTGGCTGAACCAGACACTTACCCATTCTTCAGACTTGTCTTTGTTGATTACGCTTCGCCAATCCTGGGGTACGACTTTAAGGGTTTTTAGGCTGGCGAAAAAATCCTTATTCAGCTGCATGATCTCTTCACGCGTACCGTTAAATTTCACACCATCTATATTAGATTCGATGCTGTCGGCCGTGTATTTGCCTATGGTTTCATGATCCAGACTTTCCATGGCTTTAAAGACGTTTAATACGATTACCTCATTATTCTTGTCCGGGTTAAACTGCCAGTCGTACTTTGCATTTTTCGTGTAAGGGAGTGATGCTTTGGAAGCGTTGTTGTTGTCGCTGGTAGCGGAAGTGTTGTTGCAGGCTGTGCCAAGGGTGGCAGCGAAACCTAAAAGAAGCATAGTGCTAAAGGTTTTCATGAGGTTGGTTCCGGTATTTTAGTAATTTGGTATGTAGTTGTAAGTTAGTAAATTAACTGAGAAGTAAAATGAAAAAAATCACGTTATTCATTCTTTATAGCTTGATATCGTCCATCAGCATATTTGCAAAAGAGCAAGTACCCGCGAGACTTCTGGGAAACTGGCTTGTTCCGGAAACGAATGCCTGGAAATTTGGTATTACGGAGCACTACGTAGTGGCAGAAGGAGCTTTTTGGGAATATGAAGTATTAAGTAACAAGCCAGACTTGCTCGTGCTGTCGATGTCTGATGGAATCCAGAAAAAAAATTTATATATCACGCCGGCAGGTCCAAAAACCGCACTGATCGGGTATAGCCAAAACACGCGGGCCTTGTTTACAACAACAGTTAACGGCAATCCCAAATACGGAGGAAGTGATCTTGGCTATGCTAAACCGGTTCTAAAAACCGGAGCGGTACAGCTAAAAGGTGTGTTAAATGGTTATGATCCAAAGCGGACTGGCTACGGATACATCATGATCCTGTATAATCAGTTACTGGCAGATGTACAAAAAATAATTACGGTGAAGGTCGACAGTCTGGGCCGGTTTGAAACAGACTTTCCCCTGTTAAACCCTCAGGAAGTCATGATCAGGTTTGGAGACGAGCTGACAGAACTGCACTTGGGGCCAGGGCAAAAGCTGATGGTAAGTATAGATCTGTGGACCAAGCCGCTGGATAATGTGGAACAGCAACAGTACATGATCACCAAACAAAATCGACTGTATATGGGAGATCAGGCAGTGTTTAACACGGCTTTCAATGACTTTCAGTACCGGTTAAGAAGGATGCAGTTTTTGGGCGGTGATGAAGATCCGAAGCAGACGGAGCAGTTCGCGTATAAAAAGAACAAACTAAAGGTCATGAATCAGATGCTGGATTCTCTAAAAAGTTATAATCATCACCATCATCCAGGCAAAAAGTTTAGTCAATATTTCAACGCCTTTATCAGATATCAGTCGGCTAAAGAATTGTTAAGTTACCGGTGGGCGAATGGCAAACAACAACTCAAACCTGAATATTTTGATTTTTTGAAAGCATTGCCATTGAACGATGAAGTTAGCCTGGTAACCACTGCATACTCATCAGTGCTAAAGGACCTGGGTAGCGGGTTGTTTGCTGAAGATCTGGTACTTCAGGCACCTACAATTGACTCGGTTATCAAGCTTGCGAAATCCCAAGGAGAAAACTTTACACCGGAGCAGGAAGCCATGCTGCGAGATAATGTTGTACTTTTTGTTCATGGGCCAGAATCAATGGGGCACAGCCACAATGCCGACGTGGAGATCAATGATGCAAAAGCCATTGAAAGTATGTACGTGGGCTTTAGGAAGCACATCGAGCTGCAGGAGGCAGACTATATGAAGCCTGTTCTTAAACGGTTGGGTGTAATTCCCGGCACCCTGGTGTTTGAACTTATTGCAGCAAGGAAAGCTTTGGTTGAAATCGAGTCTGCAGGTGGCTTTTCCGAAAGTAAGATGAGGGAACTCAAGATCACATTGAAAAATCCAGTACTTTATCATTGGCTGGAGCAGTATAATGACAATCTACAAGTTAATTCAGATGGGACTTTGGCTAAAGCCATTTAGCTTCCTGAGCATGTTCATTTAGCAGATATAAAACTCGTGGATAGTCTCTGAGGGAGAACCTCAAATGCAACGTCATCTCCGATGATCGCCTGGCGTATTATTACCTGTGGAAGCTCAACAGGAATGATCAAAATTTAAAGTAATATTTCAAGTTCAATGCGCGACAAGTACAGGTATACTGCGTCGGGGAAGCTGCGGGATTTTTTCGCCTCAGCAAGGGACCTTAGACACACCTGATCCAGACCTCGCCCACACCTCACCCACATCGTACACACGAAATGTGTGTGTATGGTCTTTGTCAGGTGTGATTTACTTGTGGCTTGGATCTGGTTGTTTTCCGAGTCTACTTGTAGTGGAAGTATCGGTTTGGCTGAAGCACTTTTTAACTGGTTTCTGACCTTACTTCCTTTTGCTGGGGTAATGGCCTTTGAAAGTCTTTAAGGCTCAAGAACCGAGATTGCGTGTAGAGTGGAAATGAGAAGACCTTAGCTTTCCAGCATGAGGTTAAGAATGCAGATCATGGGGTTAAATAAAAAGGCTTTCAGCATGATGCTAAAAGCCTTTTTTCTATTGGTGGAGAATTGTCGGTGTTTTCATGAACTATCCGATTGAGAACGATAAATCTTGGTCAACGTCCTTACTTAGCAAGTTTATATCTAAAACCACCAAGAGAAATGTCATATGGAGGATTTAGCGTAGGTGCTGAAAAACCTGTTCCAAAGGTGATGGTAATCTCATCAAAAGGTGTTTGACTCTCGCTAGCTCGCAGTGTAGCTCCTCCTGTCATTCCGATCAGTGGCTTAGTAACTGAGCTTTCAGTTAAGTAACTAGTGTAAGATGGTCGTAATTGTTTATTAAGCTTTGAATTCCGAAAAGCCGTAGTTATCCCATATCCAAAACCTTTAAATGGAGAATTAAATTCGAAGCCAAAAGCGGTCACCATTTTTGAAAACTTGATGGTCATGGTGTTTCCCATACTTAACGTGATAATAGGCGCGAACTCATCAGCTACAACTGGTTTATTTCCCCATTTAACTTCTTTATTGTGAGTTTTTCGGGCTTTACTTTCAAACCGAAGTGCTAGATCTTTATTGCAGACGGAATCCAGTAGTTCGCCATTCTTGTATTTCGCCAAGCTTAGCGGTTTGAAAGCAAGATATTTTCTGTTTTCAGCTTGACCGAAACTTGTTACTGAATCTCTGTAATAATAAAGCTCACCATCTTCACCAGGGATATATCCGAAGCCATTCGGATCTAATGGGTTGTATGGGGGCAAGTCATCATTTAGACTTGTCTGTAAGATGTTTTTCTCTTTCGGTTGGATTTCGTCATCTTTGGTACAGGAGTTTAATGTTGTGATCAGACCTACTGCGACAAGAGCTTTAAGGAAATGTTTTTTCATGTTTATATTGGTTTTTGATTCAGCGAAAGTAGGAGATAATCATGTGAGTGATATCAAGGCGTAAATTATTGTTACGTTGCTTGTTACCTGTGAAAATAACTGTGAAAATTATCGTGAAACCACTGCGAGGTGCTGGAACTTACTTTGCCAGCTTGTATCTGAAGTTTGCAAGAGCAATACCTCTTTCCGGAATATCCTACGTTTGAGGATCACCCAGGGTAACCATAACCATAGTAAAAGGCTTTGTTGCTTTTACTGCGATCAGTTGAGCCCCATTCGGACTTCTAGAAACTACTCAAGACCCCCTTCGCATTATCAAACAACCAATCTCCATATTGCGCCGTAATTTCGTGATCGCTGTTTTTGCGATTTGGTGCAACTTCGAAACCAAATTCCGTTGATTAATCGTGTCTGTAAATTATTGTTGCATTGAACGTTACTTTTGGTTGATAGCGAGAAAGATATCGTGAAAGCTTGCGGTTTGCTCTTGGTCCTGGTCGGAAGATACCAGCAATGGTTTCGACTCCTTTAAACACCTAATAGAGTTCAAAGCATGGTATCAGCATTGCCTTGAGCTTAGAGACTCTCGGTTGATCGCTGCAGAAAATGACGAACAATCCTAGGAGAGGTCCCGTTTTCAATCTTGACTGACTAGGACTAATAAAAATAATTTGTGTGTTAAAGTACGTGCAAACGAAAAAAGCACCTACATGTTTAAATGTAAGTGCTTCATAATCAGAGTGGAGAATAGCGGAGTCGAACCGCTGACCTCTTGCCTGCCAGGCAAGCGCTCTAGCCAGCTGAGCTAATCCCCCGATCGGTCGCAAAAGTAGTTAAATTTGGAAGAGTTGCAAATTTATTATGAAAAAGCCGTTGGGAGTTCTTTAAAGATTCTTCAACTCTCCTAAAATATTCGTTAACTGTACGCCAGCGGTAAAGCGATCCATAGCCTCTCACTAACTGAATTCAGGTCAAAAAAAAACCTGCTATTCAGCAGGTTCTTCAATGGTGTACTTCAATTACAATAACAGAAGTACTATATACTTTCCTTATTTGAAGTGCGTAAGATGTTTCCATACATCACGGACGTATTATCTAAGCTTGGTTGATCTTGTAAAATAGCATTTCCGTTTTCTGCAACCTCTAAATAAAATATTCTTTTTTCTTTATTCTTACCAACCTTATACTTCAAGAGCCAGCGGTTATCTTTTTTCTTTGTGGATACCAGTTTGTAGTCTTCCATGGTGTAGGCATGTAGTTCCTCAGACCCGATGTTGAAGAAATTATATTGATCTTCTGCTCCTTTCAGTAACAATTCATCAGGTTGTTGAACCAGAAATATGGAACTTTTAACTTCTTTAGCCCTCGGGTTGTATTCATTTTGTCTGATATTATAAGCTTCGAAATAGCTTCCGCTTCCGAAAGCTAAGCGATAGTATTGATTCAGGAAATATGAACTTACCGGCGCATCAGTTGTCAGCCGTTTACTCGTTTCAATACTTGCCGTACTCGGGTTGATCAGCTCGAAATTAGCAGAATTTGCAAAAGCAGATGTTCCTCTAAATCCTGGCTTGTTTTCCACCTTGGTGACTACAAAGGCAAACTTTCTGGATTTAATAAGATCAGAAATCAGATCTTTTTCTTGAGCGAGGGTGCTGTTTAACAATCCAATCGTTAAACAAGCAATGAGGAAGCGTGTTTTCATGTGTTAACATTTATGTTAGTTCAATATAATTAATTAAATCAATAGATTAATTTTTTAATCTTGAAATTTCGTGTTTGACGGCTGTATTTAAGTGCCACCTGCTTGTGATCGAAGTGCTTAAAAGTCGAGTGTTAAACTATGATCCTGTATGCAATAACAGAAAAAGTGATTGACATGTTTCAGCTACAAAAACCAGGAGATATACCTTAAAGCCAGGAGAGATTGTGTGTCCGAGAATAAATCAGCATTCGGAATACGACAAATACCTTTGATAAAGTACCTGCTACATTAAAATCTAGAAAAGAAAGTGTACTTGTTGATGGTCAGCAAGAGCAATTTGAGCTCATTGATTTTTGGAGATGGAGCGTCTCAGATCTTCTTAGTAATGGTTTGCAGGTAGCGAATTGTCGTTTTACATAGCTTTTCCAGTACATCCAGGTTAAGGTCAGCCAACTTCTTGAAGTAAATACAGGCTTTGCCCATCTTATATTTCCCTAATTCATTAAGTAGTTTTTTGTCCTCAGCTTCCGGTGCATACACATATAGTGAAAATTCAGCTTTCCGGGGTGAGAAGCCAATGAGCGGTGCATCACCTTCATGGCCACTAGCGTACTTGTAATGGTAAGTTCCAAAACCCACTATCGTTGAGCCGTACATTCTCGGCTTGAAACCGGACCATTTCTCCATTAGTTCAATGAGCTGCAAGCTATCCTGCTTCTTCTGATCATTATCGACGTAAGCATCTATAAAATCAATGACGCTTAGTTCATTATAGACCGTTTTGTTTTTTGTTGCCATACTACAATCCTCCTTGTGCCACAATCGATCCGGCAAAAACCACTATAGGTAGTTATTGATGGACCCGTGTGTCTTACCTAATTTACCTGCTTAAATTGGAAGGAGCAAATCTGATGAAAAAGCTTATCTACCTGGCGATCTTTTACTTTGCTGCAATTACCAGCTGTGCAAAAAACGATCATGAGTTAGTTCAAACGGATATCAAAACTGCGGCAGTAGAAATCGCTGCAGCAACTTTGACCATACCTGATGTTCCAGGGTACACCCCTAAACCGGCAATAGAGCCGGGTAATCCGATTCCTTTTCCACCTCCGAAAACTCCGACGGATTTTGATGGATATGCAGTAAGTTGGGGAGGTCCGAGTGCAGATTACATAGATGGTACCTGTTTATTGAAAATCTCTCATTTAGAAGAAGGAAGTACCTATCATCAAATCAATAATAAAAACATCAATATGGCTTTTTATAGTGGCGACGGCGATCAGGAGCCCATGTTTATTCGAAGGCTGAAGCCGACAACTCCAGCGCCCTATGGTTGGACACCTATTTGGAATACGTTGCCCCTGGTGGAAAATGAGCATCCAGAGGTGCTCTTTACATCTAGATTTGAAAAGTCTATAATTATTGTCTTATCTAAACCATGTATCAAATTCGGGTTTGAGCTGTCGCCCAACTTGCAGAATGAGGTGCTAAATTGTGTAGTTTACTGGGGGCAATTTGCAGGAGATGGTTCTAGAGGGGCGTTCGACCACCCTGTACAGTCTCCTGGCGGTGCAGTGCTCTATAGTTTGCAGCCAATAGGGAAAAATGCTTCCTTTAACGTTGTCACCATCAGTTTTTATCCTAGAGGTGAAGGGAATCCATTGATTAATCCCGAAGGAATAGCCTTAGCAAATATCCGGTACCAACTTGCAGAATAAGTAGTTGTGAAAGGAGCCTGCCATGCTTTAATTCTCCTGAGGGTAATATTAATGGGCTGAAAAATCCATCCACCTTTATTTCGAAACTGAAGATTCAATAAACAATTCAGAGGGTTTGGCAAGCTCAAACATCAGGTATAAACCGGCTATGATCGGTCGTTTAGATTTTCTGATAAGTCAAGAAAGGAAAAGCAAGTTGCACATTTCAACGGGTGTGAATCGTCAAAATAATATAGACTTTAATATGAAGTTAACATAGAACCTTCATATTTGCAGCCCTATTTATTTACATCATCCCCCATGAAAAAATTATTACTTTTCTGCAACCTCCTGGTTGTGCTTGCCGGCTGTTCAAAGAAAACCACTCAGGATCTTGAACCTGGCCTCCCCCCGGTTACTTATACCATCATTGAAGATTTTGAGAATTCCGCTGCTAAAACCAGTTATGTTGCAGCTGAAGTGAGCATGCCAACGGGAACCTGGAATCTGGACGATGCGCTGGTCGGTAACTTAGATACGGACCTGAAAAATGGGCTAAAGAGTGTAAGACTTAGAGCTGGTAAGCTAACCATGAACTTTGACGTAGCTGGTGTCAATATGCTGTATATTAAACATGGTAAGTTTGGAAAAGATGCGAACTCAACCTGGCAGTTATTAATGTCTACCGATGGTGGATCAACCTTCACTCAGGTGGGGTCTGACATTGTTGAAGACAACACCACCTTAAAGCTGGATTCATTTAAGGTCTCCACGGATGCGAAAGTACGCTTTCAGTTCAGAAAGGCTGGAACAACAAGGATCAATATCGATGATATTACCTTTAAGGGCACCGGTGATCCTGGAATTTCATTAGAGACACCAGCGCCAGATCCCATAGATTCTACGTCAACGGGTGGAACGCCAAGCGCTGCAAGGGGAATCAATGCAGGCCCTGACGCGCAGCCGGTTGCTGGCGATAATAGCAATTCCTTGTTTGGTAATCCATCCAACGCTACGACACTTACTCCGGAGAATTATCTGCTGGACCAGCGCTATTATGTGGAATCCTATAGCACTTCCCGCAGCACGCCCAACTGGGTTAGCTGGCATTTAGATGCAACTACGATCACAGGCGTTGCTAAACGTCAAGATAACTTTGCAGCTTTCTCAGGTCTTCCATCAGCTGCCTTCGCTGTTCAAAGTACGAGTTATCAGAATTCTGGCTTTGACAGAGGGCACAACGTGCCTTCAGGAGATCGTACCAGTTCTACCGAGGCCAATAGTGCGACCTTCTTGATGACAAACATGATTCCTCAGGCACCTCAAAATAATCAGGGCCCCTGGGAACAGTTAGAATCTTATCTGCGTACAAAAGTGCTGGAAGGGAACGAAGTGTATGTGATCATGGGCAGCTATGGATCTGGCGGTGTAGGAAACAACGGCAGTGCTGCAACTATTGCGGGTGGTAAAATTGCGGTGCCGTCAAATGTCTGGAAGATTGCCGTAATTATACCTGCAGGTGAGGCCGATTTGAGCAGAATCACTTCTACAACCAGAGTGGTCGCTGTCAATACGCCGAACATCAATGCCGTTGATAAAGATTGGAAAAGATACCGCGTATCGGTTCGTGATATCGAAAAAGCAACTGGATACAATTTGCTTTCTAATCTGCCGCAGTCGGTTCAAGATGTCATTGAAACAAAGGTCGACGCCTTAAATTAAATTTATAAACTCAAGGTATAATGCTGCCTACTGACTATTCAGGGGCAGCATCAACTCGGGTTTATTATTGATTACACCTTTAACTGCCGCAGCATTAACGGCAGTACTTACCTGATAGGCATCCATATTTTCATCGGGATAAGGAACACACAAGCTCAGCAGATCAGCAGGGGAGATGTCTTTTGAAAGCCAAGCCGATTCCGTGTGTTTAGGCAGAATTACAGGCATCCTGTTTTTAGGATCATGAACCTTGCCAACGGTTTTATTCGCGGCGGTAGTCATGATGGTAAAGGAGCGGTAAATAACTGAGCCATCAGCACTTTTCCATTGACTCCATAACCCTGCAAATGCAAACACAGGTCTGTCTTTCACAATAAAACGATAGGGGAGAGACTTGCCCGATTTTCTGTCCCATTCATAAAATCCATCGGCAAGGACCAGGCAAGTTTTATGGTTATGGATTAGCGGACGGTAGGTTTTCTTTTCCAAAACTTCCTCGCTTTTAGCATTTAAGGTACTGATATTGAGTTTGGTGCTTTCAGCCCAGTAAGGCACCAGTCCAAAGTGCATCTTTTGTGCGATACCCGGCTCATCTGCGGTGATCACCAATCCCTCTTGCGTGGGGGCAAGATTGTAATTCGGTGCAAAGCCCTCTCTCAGCTGTACTTCGTACAGCTTTTGAATTTCTTTTTCAGCTCTGGTTAGTGTATATCGTGCGCACATTTCGACAAATTACAAGTTTAAGGCTTTTTAGTTTTGGGATGTTGAAGATAATATAGCTGAATACATTTATTCGACGGAAACTCAAGTGGAACGTAAAAATCCTGCGTAAAGTACGTGATATACTCATATTTATTGCGGTCGATGTCATTAGTGTTGAGTTAATTACTGGGAAAAACCCCATATTTGCAGTAAATTACATAAGGCTTACTTGTTGAGCCGGCTACGTATTGAAGATGATAATGCTCAAAATACCCTTCCTGTTTACTTTAGAAGTTTACATAAATGCTTTGAATCTCACAGTTGATGCTGAAGATGATGTATCAAAAAAGAATGCTGTCCTGATGATCTAGTCCACCTATGTTGAGTTGTATGCCTCGTACGCTCAATTTTAATCACCTGTATTTACTCTATATAAGACCATCCCAGTAGTCTTGCTGCACCTCTTTTTAAAACATGATCCGAATTTTTCTCAACTGCTTTTTCACACTTCTAATTTTTATTTTTTCTGCTGCCTTCAGCACTCAGGCTCAAACCAGGTATTATGTAAATGCTTCTGCATCGGGGTCTGGCACTGGTACAAGCTGGCAGGATGCTTTTACGTCGCTGACTGATGCGATCACCAAATCTGTAAGCGGCAATGAAATTTGGGTTGCGAAAGGGACCTATGTTTCCGCGGCTACAACTTCCGGAACCTTTACCCTTAAAACAGGTGTTAAGATCTACGGAGGCTTTGCAGGGAATGAAAGTCTACTGAGCCAACGCCTTGTTGCGGGGAACGATCTGTTCACGGTGAATGAAAGTATATTACATGGGCAAGGTGTAAATTATCATGTGGTTACTTCTGCAAACACCAACACTACCTTACTTGACGGATTTACTATAACTGGCGGGCAAACACTTGGTGGAACTACAACGTCTCTCGGCACATCTTATATCGGCGCCGGAATCTATGTGTCCAGTGGTGCGGCAGTATTCCAGAATATCTGGCTCAAAGAAAATACGGCCTTAAACGCCGGAGGGGCAATTTACAATGGAGGAACCTCCGCAGCATTTAAGAATTTACTTGTCGAGAATAACAATCTTCAGCGCCTAAGTGCAGGAGCGGGCATTTACAATGTGGCGGCGGGAGCAACTTTCGAGAAACTTGTTTTTAGAAACAATAAAGGTGCCTCTTTGGGGGGGGGATTTTACAACACAGCCAACAATGTCACACTTACCGATGTCACGTTCGAAAATCATAGTGTTACTACCAACGGAGGAGGGGTATATAACAGTGGCAGTACCTTCACCATGAACCGGGCATCGTTTATCGGCAATGTGGCCGGCCAGCGCGGTGCAGGTATATACAGTGTAACAGGAACCGGGATTATCGTAAGTAACAGTGTGTTTAGCCAGAATGTGATTAGCGTTGTAAATGCTGGCTACCTCGGAGCGGGAATACATTTTGCTTCGGGTACAGGAAATGTATATAATTCAACTTTCAGCAACAACTCCATCGCCTATGCAGTAGACAATGAAACTTCCTACGGCGCTGCGCTCTATTCCGCCGTTACGACCTTTAATGTTTATAACAGCATTTTCTGGAATAATAAACGCGGTGCTGAGGTGCTCGATCAAATTAATGTTTCGACAAGACTGGGCTTATACAATAATATCATTCAAGGCGGAATGGCAAATTCGGAAAATACAATCGACGCTGATCCGGAATTTGAAGATGCCCTGAATCATGATTTTCGTCTTAAAAATGGATCTATAGCGATTGATGCCGGCACAAATGCCCAGGTTAAATTTGCCGAGGATGTCACTGGTGCGACCAGGACGATCAATGGTGTAGTGGATCTTGGCGCCTATGAACACCCGATCGGGGGCCCGGCGTCCATCATACTCGAACCGAAGGCTATCGGTAATATCAGCCGGGGAATACCCTATCATCTACAGCTAACAACAACGGGGACTGGGACAGCAACCTACCAGCGAATCAATGGGAACTTGCCTCCGGGAATCGAATTTAATAGCCAGACAGGGGTGTTAAGTGGAATTCCGATGGTAAGCGGCGACTATACCTTTGTGCTGCGTGCAACAAAATCGGGGCAAACAACCAGTCGGCAGTACACCATGAATGTAATTGCTGCTCCGGCCAGGTTACACGTGTGGGCCGCTTCTACTTCCGGGACAAACACGGGTACGGGATGGGCAAACGCATACCTCAGATTGCAGTCTGCCCTGGAGCTCGCAAAAAGTGGTGATGAGATTTGGGTTGCCAAAGGCACCTACGCGCCTTTTCAGCACCTGGATTCTACCTTTAATATGGTTTCCGGCGTAAAAATCTACGGGGGCTTCGCTGGTACAGAAACCGAGTTAAGTCAACGCGTTGCGGATGCAAAGGGAAGATATACCATCAATGAATCCATTCTGAGTGGTAGTAATGTAAATGCCCACGTGGTGTCCAGCACCCTTGCCCTAACTGTAGAATCAACATTGGATGGCTTTACGATCACAGCTGGATCCGCTAGTTCAACCAGCACCCGCGGATATGGTGCTGGTGTTTATATTGCCGCCGCCGCTGCGAATGGAACGTATAGCAATCTTATAATCAAGAATAATAACGCTAACATTTATGGGGCAGGTATGTATAATGCTTCTGCCGGCATTCGCCTCCGGAATCTGTTGTTTGAAAATAACATAATCGTCACATCTAGCAGAAGTGGTGGCGGACTTTATAATACCGGCGCTAATTTGGACCTGCAGGAGGTGACTTTTAAGGGGAACCAAGCCGTAAACGGTGGCGGGATGTGGAACAATGCTGCTGGTGTCACCATGACCAAAGCTCTTTTTGAAGGGAATGCTGCAACAACAGGAGGTGGACTGTATTCTACTGGTGCAATCAGCATTAACCAGACATCATTCATTAATAACAGTACGATCAGTCATGGTGCTGGTATTTATGGTTCGGGTACTATAACGATCAATAATTCTGTATTTAGTTCAAACCGCATAACAGCTGCATCATCTGGCACGGTAACAAACGGCGCCGGGATGTACTTCAATGGAACTGCAACTATTACCAACTGTACGTTCAGCGATAACAAGATGAACTACATTGTGGCTCCCGGTTCAGCAACGGTTGGTGCGGGCTTATATGCAACGCCAGCTGCGGTCGGGATCTACAACAATATTTTTTGGGGCAACAAACGAGGCAACGACGTCGCCGATCAAATTGGAGGAACGGCAACCAACCTGTCCAATAACCTTATTCAAGATGGTTATGTTTATGGTTCGGACAATCTCATCGGTGACCCTGAATTCGAAAATCCACTAACGCATGATCTCCGTTTGAAAAATGGTTCCGTAGCCATTGATGCCGGGAACAACGCTTATGTCGGTACACAGCATGACCTAGGGGGAAATATCCGGATTATTAATGGCGTTGTTGATCTTGGTGCTCACGAAAATTTAAATGCCAGCGGCGAATCTTTGGCAATATTGCCAATCGCACTGCCTGTATCCCGTCGGGGTGCAGCTTACACCCAACAGCTCAGTACCTCAGCAAACACTGGCGCCATTACCTGGGAGCATACTGCAGGTACAATCCCACTGGGATTGCTCTTTGACAAGCAAACCGGAAAACTTAGCGGTGTGCCAATGCAGTCGGGCGCTTTTTCCTTTGTCATTAAAGCCGTTCAGAATGGAACGATGGCGACAAGACAATATAATCTTCAGGTGAATGAGGGCGCTGCTCGCTGGCATGTTAAAGGTGATGCCGCTGGTGCAAACAACGGTGCCAGCTGGACCCATGGTTTAACGAAATTGCAGTCAGCGCTTGGCATGGCCAGAGATGGTGATGAAATCTGGGTGGCAAAAGGTGTCTATACACCCGCTCTTCATGCAGATTCTACCTTTAACATGGTGTCGGGCGTGAAATTATATGGTGGCTTTGCCGGAACAGAGACGATCCTGTCCCAACGTGTAGCAGATGAAAATGGAAAATTCAGCATCAACGACTCAGAACTTCATGGCTCCCTGATAAACAAACGCGTAGTCTCCAGTACGACCTTGATGTCGGTTGAAACACTACTAGACGGCTTCACCATTTCCGGCGCAAATACTACTCTTACCGGCACCTATGGAGGCGGAATTTACATCCTTGCAGCTGCCGTAAATGGGACCTACAAAAACCTGATCATTAAAAATAATACCGGATCAACCCGGGGTGCCGGAATGTACAATCTAGCGACAGCGATCCGGATGGAAAAGGTCCTTTTTGAGAACAATAACGCTTCGCTTTCTAACCGGTATGGGGGAGGTTTGTTCAATGGCGGCGCAAATGCAGTATTAAATCACGTAACCTTCCGCAATAACCAGGCTGCTCAAGGTGGGGGGATGTACAACTCGGGAGCTAATGTAAGCCTCAACAATGTAACTTTTGAGCGCAATACTGCGACTTCCACGGGCGGCGGTCTGATAAACAACAGCACTGGTCTGATCTTGAATAATGTTGTTTTCGAAAGCAATGAGTCTGCTGGGCTAGGTGGTGGATTTTCTCACTCAGGTGCAGCGAGCTTAACAGATGTGACCTTCCGGTCTAACCGTGCCGGTACGACGGGTGGTGGTATTTCAAGTACTGGTGCGCTTACTATTGACCGTGGAAGATTCATTGCTAATACCTCGGTACAGCATGGTGGGGCAATCTATACGGGTGGTAATGTTGCTTCCACTTTTACAAACCTGGCTTTCAGTCGCAATGCCGTAACCTCTACGGCTGCTTATTATGGTGGTGGGATGTACATCGGTACCGGCACCATCAATATCATAAATACGACCGTCAGTAATAACAGTGTAGCGCAGATCGCTGCCAATGCTGGTGGCGGTTTATATCGCGCGGCAGGTGTAGTAAATGTGGCTAACAGTATATTCTGGGGTAACAAACGCGGAAATGAAGTTTCCGACCAGCTGAATACCGGTGTCAACGTTGTTGCAAATAGCACGATTGAAGAGGGTTATGCCACAGGGACCGCCATTCTGGTTGGAGATCCTTTATTCACCGATCCGGACAATGATGTTCTGACGCTAAAAACGGGTTCCCTCGCAATTGATAAAGGTGATAACGGCGCGCTTGGAACCAGCCAGGATCTTGAAGGTAACCCCAGAATTTACAATTCCATTGTGGATCATGGCGCCTATGAAAATCAGGGCGGCGCATCACTCAAGATTAGCCCGGCATCCCTTGGTTCAATCACCAGAGGTGCACTGGTTGATATTCCACTGGCGGTTTCAGGCGGAAAAGCGCCTTATACATGGAGTGTTTTATCCGGCGAACTTCCTTTAGGATTAGCCCTTAGTCCAGACGGTCGAATTCAGGGCCGGATAACAAGAGCGACTCCGGGCGGTGATACTTTCGTGATTGCCGTTTCAGATGCAACACTTATCGGAAGTAAGCAGTACACCATTGATGCCGTACCAGGACCAGTTCGTTTCTATGTTAAGCAAGATGCTGCAGGAGCAGCAACTGGAGCAAGTTGGAAAGATGCTTTTCCGGATTTGCAGCCCGCATTGGCCCTAGCACTAGCGGGTGACGAGATCTGGGTAGCGAAAGGTACATACCTCCCGGGGCCGGATGTGGCCAGCACCTTCAATATGAAGTCGGGCGTAAAATGGTATGGCGGCTTTGCCGGCACGGAGAATGATTTAGCAGAGCGGGTGGCAGATGCGAATAAGTTGTACGCTCTTAATGAAACCATTCTTTCGGGTAACAATAAAAGCTATCACGTAATAACCAACACCGAGCAGTCTACAAACCAGACGGTCGTAGATGGCTTCAGTATTTCGGGCGGTAGAACTGTGACAGGAACGACAGCTATAACCAGCAGTGCTGCCGGTATTTATAATACTGCTGGAGAAGCTGTGTTCAGAAATCTCTGGGTTAAGAACAATAATGCCTATACACACGGTGCGGGTATTTACAACCTGGGTCCATCTACCTTCGAAAACATTCGTCTGGAAAAAAACATCGTTGCTGGTGGCCAGGGCTACGGGGGTGGTATGTATAACCGTAATGCTTTCGCAATAATCCGGAACATCACTTTTGTCGAAAATGAAGCCGTTTACGGTGGTGGAATGTACAACGCAATAGCCGATCTGACTACAGAAAACCTCAATTTTTTGAGCAATAGAGCCAGTACAAGTGGCGGTGGGTTATACCATAATAGTGGTATGCTAAATCTGAAAAGAAGTACGTTCGATGGGAATATTTCCGTAGGAACCGGGGGCGGTTTAACCGTCACTTCGGGGCTAAATGCCGAAGATCTGGTGTTCAAAAATAATACCTCGACCTCCACTGGTGCCGGAATGATGAATAGCGGAACACTTACGCTAAACCGGGCTTCCTTTTTAAGCAATACCTCTTCGAACGTCGGAGGAGGTCTCTATAACTCGGGAACCGTTAGGCTTGACAATGTTGTGTTCAGCAGGAATAATACGACTGCAAATTCAGCCTCCGGGTATGGAGCCGGCATGTATCATTATTCAGGTACTTCTGTGATTAGCAATACAACATTCAGTAATAACACTAGTGCCTATACCCATGCTACCGCCACCGCAGGAGCCGGACTGTATTACCGTACTGGCTCTGTTTCCATAAACAACAGTATTTTCTGGGGTAATACGAGGGGCAATGGTGTGTCCGACCAAATCATGGGCGCGGCAGCAGTTGGCAATAGTATCGTTGAAAATGGCTACGCCTCCGGGACGAAAATCTCCATCGGCAATCCGATGTTCACAGATGCTGCAGTAGATAATCTCAGGTTAAAAGCAGGATCTCCGGCGATAGATGTGGGTGACAACGCCGCGAGCGGAACCGCGCTCGATCTGGCGAATTTACCAAGGGTTGTTAATGGAACGGTTGACCTGGGTGCTTATGAAAACCAAGGCGGCGAGAGTTTACAAATTACCCCGGCAACCTTGCCGGGTACAATCCGCGGTACAAATACAAATATACAGTTTAGCGCTACTGGGGGCGGCACGTCTCTGCAATGGAGTGTTACTTCTGGAACCTTGCCAACCGGGTTGAGTCTCGGTCCGGATGGACTGCTTTCAGGGAGGGCCATGTTCCCGGGTAGTTATACTTTCGTGATATCTGTAACTGACGGCGAATTTGCCGGTGCAAAACAATTTAACGTTGTGGTGAGCCCGGCTGCAACGAACATCTATGTACGGGAGGGCGCTTCCACAGGAGGTAAGGATGGCAGCAGCTGGACTAATGCTTTTACGGATTTACAACTGGCAATTGCTCAGGCAACGGCAGGAGATCAGATATGGGTAGCCAAAGGCAGTTATAGTCCAGGGCTACTTGCAACTTCCACCTTCTCCTTGAAGGAAAACGTGAAAATTTACGGTGGTTTTGCGGGCACTGAAGAAAACCTTGCGGCAAGAGATACCAGTCTGATACATACCACCAATAAAAGTATTCTCGATGGTAGCCAGGGTGTCTCCAGTTACCATGTGGTTTCCAGTACAACTGCCGTTACTGCAGAAACCATTCTGGATGGTTTTACCATTTCCGGAGGACGTACCTTAACCACCACCAGCACCAGCAATTCCAATGTAGGTGATCTGAGCCCTAACTATTACGGGGCAGGCATATATACGAGTCTTGGAAGACCAATATTTAACAACCTGGTCATCACCGGGAACACGGCTTTATATGGCGGTGGTGCATTTGTATTGTCAGGCCTGGCAACTTTTACCAATACTAAATTTATTACAAACAGCACCATTGGCAATCTTGGACGAGGTGCTGGGATCTATAACCATACCGGCGGCATTAACATCGATAGGGTCCTTTTTGAAGGAAATGAAATTTCCGCAGGATCCAGCACTTATGGAGCCGCAATCTTCAACAACGGTACAGCTACAATTAGTAATTCCACCTTTAAGAATAACATCACAAACGGCACAAGTTACGCCTATGGTGGAGCATTCTACAGTAATACCGGCGCAGCAGTAAAGATCTCTAATACTAGTTTCATCGGGAACCAGGCACTTAATGGTGGCGCAGTTTATATTCATTCGGGCGCACCCGAATTCAGGGATGTTACTTTTAGGTCAAACCGCGCCAGGGCAATTGGTGGCGCGGTAATCTCTGCCGGCACTCCGGTCTTTGAACGGGTGTATTTTATTGATAATGAATCGGTGCAACATGCCGGAGCATTGCAGACTACCGGTGTAGCGAAGTTGATTAACGTGGTATTCAGCCGCAATCGTATCGTGTCTGCAGCAACTGCAGCGGCATACGGTGGGGCCATGTATGCTGGTACCTCTGCAACACTGACGAATGTAACCTTTAGCAATAACAGCATTTCCCGTACTGCTGCAGGTGGGGGCGCTTTGTACCGTGCTGCCGGTACAGTTGTCATTAGCAACAGTATATTCTGGGGCAATACCAGGGCAGAAGGCGTATCCGATCAAATTCAGGGCGTGGTTACCATCGACCGGAGTAATGTACAAAATGGCTTTGCTACTGGAACGAATATCGCCATTGGCAATCCGCTATTTACGGACGCTTCAACAGACAACCTTCGTTTAAAAGGCGGATCTCCGGGCATTGACATGGGGGACAATGCTAAAGTAACTACATCAGTCGATGTTGAAGGAAATCCGAGGATATATAATGATGTTGTTGACATGGGGGCCTTTGAAAATCAGGGTACCGCAAGTCTGAACATCAGCCCGGCAGGTCTTCAGGACTATAAGCGTGGAGACCTGATTGAGCTGCCGTTTACGGTGCTGCCTGCTGCCGGTGATCTTGTTTGGAATGTTACTTCAGGCTTGTTGCCCCCAGGGCTTACCTTGGATTCGGCGGGCGTATTAAAAGGCAGGCCCTTGGAAGCGGGAACATTTACTTTTGTAGTGGGTGTTACCGATGGATCGCTTGTGGGTAGAAAACAATATACGCTTACCATCGAGGCCGCTGCGACTAAGTTATTCGTGAATGCTGCGGCTGTTACCGGCAGGAATGATGGCAGCAGCTGGGTTAACGGGTATACGGATTTAAAGACAGCCATCATTAAAGCGCTGGCAGGCGATGAGATCTGGGTCGCCAAAGGTACTTACAGCCCCGGTTTGCTTGCCACAAGCTGGTTCACGATGAAAGAGGGCGTAAAAATGTACGGCGGATTCGCTGGCACCGAAGCAACGCTTGGCGACCGCGATATCCTTGGTATGCACACCCTGAATGAGACCGTACTTGATGGTAGTCAAGGTGTGGCCAGCAGACACGTAATCTTCAACAATATTGCATTAAGTAATGCCACATTATTAGATGGATTTACCATCAGCGGAGGTCAGGGACTTGCAGGTTCAGACTCTGATAATAACAGGGGTGCGGGTATCTACAATTATGCATCGGTAAACGCGATTTTCAGCAACCTGAAAGTTGTAAATAATAAAGCAGAAAGAGGTGCGGGTATCTACAACAGGGGTGGAGCCAGCTATGAAAAGATCTTGTTTGAAGGAAACGTGGCAAACACCATTGGAGGTGGTTTCTTCAATCTGAGTGCAAACATCACGATGACTGACGTGACCTTCCGTGGGAATAGTGCTAAAGTAAACTCCGGTGGACTTTCCCAAAATGGGGGTATCATAAACATCGAACGTGCGTCATTTATCGCCAACACTGCTGGTCAGCAGGCAGGAGGAATGTTCAATAGCTCCGGAACGGCGAACCTGGTCAATGTAATCTTCAGCAGAAATGCAGTCACAAGTGCCGGCTCAGGTTATTATGGCGGTGGTATGTATTCGGCAGCTACAACCAACTTGAATAACGTTACTTTCAGCAATAATACAATTGCGTTCACACATACAGCTACCATCGGTGGTGCAGGATTATACCGCTCTGCTGGCGTAACGAGCGTAAACAACAGTATTTTCTGGGGTAATACCCGTGCGAACGGGGTACCCGACCAGCTTAATGCTGGTCAGAATGTTCGTAACTCGATCGTTCAGGGTGGATATGCAACAGGCGTTAACATTTTTATTGGTGATCCTTTGTTTACAAATGCGGAACAAGATGCGCTACAGCTGAAGGGTGGATCACCAGCGATTGATGCCGGTGATAATTCAGGAAATACTGCCAGCATAGATCTGGCTGGAAATCCAAGGATCACCAATGAAGTTATTGATCTTGGAGCGTATGAAAGTTTAGGTGGAAATGGGCTGAAGATTCAGCCTGTGGTATTCCCAGCTTCTATGCGGGGCCTTGATCCGGACTTCCAAATGACTGTAACAGGCGGTAGTGGAACCTATACCTGGACCTTGCAGTCCGGCGCATTGCCGACAGGTCTGGTGTTAACAGCCGATGGACTAATAACTGGCAGACCTACTGTTCCTGGAGCTTTTACTTTTGTGGTGTCTGTGACAGATGGGACATTTGTCGGCAGTAAGCAGTTCAGTGTAGTGATTACCGATGGGCCATCACGATTGTATGTTCGACAGGCCGCCACAGGGAATAATAATGGTAGTAGCTGGTTGCATGCTTTCAGGGATCTTCAGGTGGCACTAGCGCAGAGCAAAAGTGGAGATGAGATTTGGGTGGCCAAGGGAACCTACTATACTGGTCCGCTGGCAAGTTCTTACTTCACCTTAAAAGAGGGCGTGAAGATGTACGGCGGGTTTTCCGGATCAGAGGAATCCCTAAGCGAAAGGAATGTGGATAATATACGCTCGCTGAATGAGACTATTCTTGATGGTAGTCAAGGTACCCTGAGTTATCACGTGGTGTATAATACCGCGGCACTGACAAGTGCAACCATACTAGATGGTTTCAGTGTTCAAGGTGGAAGGGCGGCCACAAACAGTACGGGAGCCAGCTACTACGGCGGTGGAATCTACAATACCAACGGTGCTGCGATCTTCCGACAGTTATGGATCAAAAATAACGTGGCAGCCTATGGCGGTGGATTATACCATTCTGGGGATGCAACATATACAGACATCATCTTCAGCAATAACCAGTCGAAAGGAACAAATGCAAGGGGTGCTGCGGTTTACAATGCTAAGGGCTTCAACTTGACCAAGGGTTTATTTCAGCAAAACTCGTTGGTAGAATTCGGCAGTGGTACTGCATATGGCGCAGCCATATTCAACTCAGGCGCATTAACGCTGAACGACGTGAAGTTCGAAAATAACCTGATAAGCAATGGACAGGGTGGCGCAATTTATTCGAATTCGGGTGCGGTAGTTGACATCAGTAAGGCGGAGTTTACCGGTAACAGGGCCACTTCAGGGGCAGCTGTCTATCTGACAAACGGCACCAGCACTTTTACAGATGTCTCGTTCATGGACAATAAGTCTACGGGTACCGCTGGCGCCATGTATGCTGCAGGAGTTGTGAATATCAATAGGGCTTCTTTTATTAACAACACCTCTGGCCAACATGGTGGCGCACTATGGTCTTCCAGCACCATGAAGATTGACAACTCCATTTTTAGTCGCAATAGTATTACCGCTGTGGCAGCCTATTATGGTGGCGCAATTTACCTGAGTTCCGGGAATGCAGTGATCAATAACACGAGTTTCAGTAACAACAGTATTGGGTATAATAAAGGTTCTGCCAGCTTAAGTTACGGTGCTGCCCTGTATCGATCAGGCGGTACGGCCACGATCAACAATAGTATCTTTTGGGGCAATAAACGCGGTAATGACATCCTGGATCAGCTAAATTCAGGCAATATTGTCGCTAATTCCATTGTTCAGGGTAACTATGCCGAGGGCAGGGGAATTATCATTGGAGATCCTTTATTTGAGGATGCAGGAGCAGATAACCTGCGCCTGAAAGCAGGATCATTGGCGATTGATGCAGGGGATAACAATTGGCAGGTGTTTGATAAAGACTTGTCTGGCAATCCCAGGGTCGTTAATGAGAAGGTTGATCTAGGTGCTTACGAGCAAGACGGTACGGGCCGGTTATTAATCAGCCCGGCTGCGATCAATCCTATTGCGAGAGGGACGGCCATGGATCTGCAATTACTTGCAACAGGCAATACAGCGCTTGTTAAATGGACCTTGCAGACGGGTAAGCTACCTTCGGGTATATCCTTTTCAGAAGATGGAAGATTGAAAGGCGTTCCTACAGCAGTGGGTACTTATACCTTTGTCATTAATGCTACGGACGGCCTGCTTCTAAGCAGCAAGCAATACACCGTGACAGTTACCAATGGTGCCAGCCGTCTGTTTGTTCAGGCTTCCGCAACAGGTGAAAACAATGGTAGTAACTGGGTAAACGCCTTTACTGATCTACAATATGCTTTAGAACTTGCAGGAGCAGGAGATGAAATCTGGGTTGCAAAAGGCACCTACTATTCGGGACCACTGGCAACTTCAACATTCAGATTAAAAGAAGGTGTAAAGATATTCGGTGGCTTTGCCGGAACAGAAGCGGCGCTTTCCGATAGGAATATCGCGGACTTACGTACGGTGAATGAAACCATACTGGATGGCAGCCAGGGTGTAGCGAGCTACCATGTTGTTTCGAACACGCTGGCATTAAGCGATGCTACAGTGCTTGATGGCTTCAGTATTCAGGGTGGTAGTGCAACACTGATGAGCGGTAACAATTATCAGGGTGGCGGTATTTACAATAGCCTGGGTGCAGTGCAGTTCAGGAATTTGTGGATTAAGAACAATATTGGAACCTACGGTGGGGGTATCTATCACAATGGAGATGCGGCATATACAAACTTATTGTTCAGCAATAACCAGGCGAAAGGAACCAATGCCAGAGGTGCGGCAGTTTACAATGCCAAGGGCTTTAAGTTGGTTAACGGAATTTTTGAAAACAACAAAATTTTGGAGTCCAGTAGTTATCCTGGTTATGGAGCAGGAATCTTTACTACAGGTCTTCTGGATCTTTCTGAAGTTGAATTTAATAACAACACGATTTTAAATGGACAAGGTGCTGCCATCTACAGCAATTCCAGTGCTATAATTAATATCAAAAAAGGCGCATTTACCGGAAACAAAGCTACAACAGGTGGTGCATTGTTCGTCGCTAGTGGAAGTCCGGTACTTGAGGATGTGACCTTCTCAGAAAATACGGCGACTACAGGTGGTGCAATTTACGCAAGTGGTGTATTGATGCTTAACCGGGCATCGTTCATTCATAACACCGCCCTGCAGCATGGTGGAGCGATTTGGTCGAACAGTAACCTGAAGATTGACAACAGTATTTTTAGTCGCAATGAAGTGACTTCCACTGGCGCATATTATGGTGGTGCTATTTACATCAGCTCCAATGACGTGCTGATCAACAACAGCAGTTTTAGCAAGAACAATATTGGCTATGTGAAAGGCACTGCCACGCTAAGTTATGGCGGCGCGCTTTACCGGAATTCAGGTACGGTTACGATACACAACAGTATACTTTGGGGTAACACCAGAATGGGAACCATTGCAGACCAGCTTAATGCCGGGATCGTGGTAGGCAATACCATTGTACAGCATGACTATGCCACCGGAACAGATGTGAAAATTGGAGATCCTTTATTCCTGGATGCTGCGGGGGATAACCTGCAACTTCAGGGCGGTTCATTGGCTATCGATGGCGGCGAGAACAGTTGGCAAGCTTATGATAAGGATTTAGCCGGCAGCGCAAGGATCATCAACAACACAATTGATCTAGGTGCTTATGAAAATGAGCGTACGGATAGACTTGTAATTACTCCGGTTACGATCGAAGCGTTAACCAGAGGAACGGCTGTAGATCTTCCATTCAGCTACACCGGAACAAATCTACCGGTTACCTGGAGCCTTCAGGCAGGGAAACTTCCACCAGGCGTATTAATGTCTGCCGATGGAAAGCTTACCGGTGTTCCCAATCTTGTCGGTACCTATACTTTTGTCGTTGGTGCTACAGACGGAACCTTAAGTGGCAACAGGCAGTACAAAGTGACGGTTCAAAATGGGGTCGGCAGGATGTATGTGCGTCAGAACGCAACAGGTGCTGACAATGGTAGCGATTGGACAAATGCCTTCAAAGACCTGCAGACGGCTTTAGATCTGGCAAGTGCCGGAGACGAAATATGGGTAGCTAAAGGGACCTACTACACAGGACCACTTGCAACCTCGACGTTCAAACTAAAGGAGGGATTGAAAATGTATGGTGGTTTTGCAGGTACAGAGAGCAGTCTCGAACACCGGGATACCTCAAAGATCAGGACTACGCAGGAGTCTATTCTGGATGGTAGTCTGGGCGTTGCAAGTTACCATGTGGTGTACAATAATGCCGCTTTATCCAATGCAACCGTACTGGATGGTTTTAGCATTCAAGGTGGAGGATCCGTTGTAAATACTTCAAATAACAGCGTGAACTATTATGGAGGTGGTATCTACAACTCGCTGGGTGCCGTAACATTCCGTAACCTATGGATCAAGAATAACCTTGGTGTATACGGAGCCGGATTGTATCACAGCGGCGACGCTACTTATACCGATATAATTTTTAGTGGTAACCGGTCTACCGGCTATTATGCACGTGGTTCTGCGGTGTATAATGTTAAAGGTTTTAAAATTAACAAAGGCGTATTCCGAAGTAACAGAATTATTGAGAGCTCAAGCTACCCAGGTTATGGGGCGGCGATGTTTAGTACTGGTCTTTCTGAGTTGAACGACGTGATATTTGAAGATAACACCGTCACCAATGGTCAGGGTGGCGCCATCTATGTCAATTCAGGTGCTATCACTAACTTGACTAATGCAAGTTTTGATGGAAGTAAGGCGACAAACGGCGGGGCTTTATACCTTGCAAATGGAACGGCAACATTAACGAATGTTAACTTCAGCGGCAACAGCGCGACCGCTGCAGGTGGAGCAATCTTCGCTGCGGGAACACTAAATATAGATCGCGCCTCCTTCCTCAACAATACCGCGGTACAACACGGTGGTGCCATCAGAAGCAGTGCAACGCTGAATATCAGCAACACCATCTTCAGCCGGAACACCGTCAGCAGCACCTCAGCGTATTATGGAGGCGCCGTGTATGTATACTCGGGAACAGCAACCTTAAGCAACACTACTTTCAGTAAAAATAGTATTGGTTATTATAAAACCGGTACAGTGAATTATGGCGGTGCCTTGTACAGGAACTCCGGAACAGTGCTATTAAACAACAGTATTCTGTGGGGAAATAGCCGTGGAAGCGGAATTGCCGATCAACTTAATTTAAACATCAAGGCAAGTAATACGCTCATTGGCGGAGGCTATCCTACGGGACTGAATATTCTGAATGCAGATCCGGCGTTTGTGGATGCTGACCGAGATAATCTTGCACTTACCAACTGCTCTCCGGCAATAAACACCGGAGATAATAATCTTGTTATCGGCGGGACCTTAGACAGAATTGGAAACACAAGACTTCAGTCTGAAGTGGTTGATCTTGGGGCGATGGAATACCAGGGGCAAGTGATAAGTTTAACGCCTGCCATCCTGCCACAGGTGCCCCGTGGTGCGGCATTTAACCAGCAGCTACAAGGAACTGGCGGAAATGGTAATTACAGCTTCAAAGTGATTTCTGGTAAGCTCCCTGACGGCTTATCAATGGATGCCTCAGGACTCATTACCGGCAATCCAATTGTACTTGGCAGTTACACGTTCGTGGTTAACATTTCTGATGGAACCCTATGCGGAAATCGTGTTTACAACATGGATGTCGTTGCAGGTACAGGTGTTGTTCGAATCTTGGTAAATCAAGCAGCAACAGGCGGTCAGAACAATGGTAGTACCTGGGAGAATGCCTACCTCGATTTGCAGAATGCACTTAAGGTTTCCCTGCCAGGAGACCAAATATGGGTGGCAAAAGGCACATACAGTCCGGGGGCGTTGGTGACTTCCTATTTTACCCTTAAGGAGGGCGTTAAACTTTACGGCGGTTTTGCAGCTACCGAGTCGACGCTTAGTGATAGGGACTCTCTAAAAATCAGAACGGATAATGAAACGATCCTGACAGGGAATAATACCAGCAGGCACGTGATTTACAATAGTGCTGCACTGACAGCTGCCACGGTACTTGATGGATTTAGTGTAAGTGATGGACGATCAGTTCCTACTGGTACAAGCACTTCAGAAGCTTATATCGGCGCCGGTATTTACAACAGAACGGGTGCGGCAACCTTCAACCAGCTCTGGATCAAGAATAACAACTCCAACACTTATGGAGGTGGTATGTACAACGGCGGAACCGGGCAACTCAGCAATATCATTTTTGAGAACAATGGAACGTTGAGCAGTGCAGGTTCCTACCGGTATGGTGGTGGACTATACAACATTGGTGCAGCCACACTTCGTGGGCTGAAGTTCATCAACAATACCGCGGCTTATGGTGGTGGAATGTATCAAGCCACGGCTGCAGTATCGATGAATGATGTTGTGTTTAAAGATAATAAGGCGACCCTTGGCGGCGGTTTGTACAGTTATTCTGGCAAGGTTACCCTAAATGATGCGGTATTTACTGGAAACACAGCAACGCAGCATGGGGGTGGCTTATACCAGTGGTCATCAACGCTGACGATCAATGGGGCGAAATTCAGCCGTAATAAGGTCACCAGTACGGCTGCCTATTATGGTGGTGCAATGTATCATTATACCGGCACCGCGAACCTGGTGAACGTAACCATGAGCAACAACAGTATTGCTTACGTCAATGCTAGCCAGAACAAGTATGGCGGAGCCATTTACAGAAATGCAGGAACATTGAATCTTCATAACAGTATTGTTTGGGGTAATAACCGTGGCAATGGGGTAGTAGACGAGCTTAACTTGAATATCAAAGCGGTGAATACCCTGATTCGCGGCGGTTATGCAGCAGGAAAGGTAATCTTAGATGCAGACCCAATGTTCAACCTGAGCGATGAAGATGATCTTTCCCTGTCGGCATGTTCTCCGGCGATCAATATGGGTGATAATTCCCTTTCTACAGCGATCCTGAAAGATCTTTCCGGACAGCCAAGGATCAAGGCTGAAATTGTAGATCTGGGTGCTTATGAAAATCAGCAGGATCGCATCATTGTCGGTCCTGCAATATTGCCCGAAGGTTCAAGGGGGGTGATTTATGAACACCAACTGGTGTCTTCGGGTGGTTCCGGGCAATATACTTACGCGGTAAGCTATGGTTCCCTGCCGGACGGACTTCTCCTTAGCTCTTCTGGGCAGTTGACCGGAAGGCCGGTTAATGAAGGTTTGTACACTTTCAATATCACAGCCAGCGATGGTACTTTATGTGGAAACAGACTGTACACCTTTGAAGTAAAAGCTGGCAATGGAAAGGTGAGAATCTACGTAAACCAGGCCGCAACTTCAGGCATGAACAACAGTGCCAGCTGGGCGCATGCCTTCCTGGACCTGCAAAAGGGGCTTAGTTCCGCAAAGGCGGGAGATACGATCTTCGTGGCTAAGGGTACATACCTGCCTGGTTTGAAGGCTAACAACTACTTCACCTTAAAAGAGGGGGTTAAGATCTACGGCGGTTTTGCAGGTACGGAGAAAGACCTGGCCGACCGGGATTCAACGGCCATCATGACCACTAATGAAACGATCCTTAGTGGTGCGAACCGTAGCTACCACGTGGTGTTTAACAAGCTAGCCTTAACCGCTGAAACGGTACTGGATGGATTTACCATATCAGGAGGTAAAACAGCCACGGGTAACAGCACCTCGGATGTTTATAATGGTGGCGGTATATATAACGCGCTTGGAAAAGTCGTCTTTAAAAACCTCTGGGTAAAAGATAATACCGCCTATTATACTGGTGGTGGAATCTTTAACAGTGGAGCTGCAACTTTCCATAACATCACCCTCGAAAATAATACGGTAACAAGGTCCGGCGGTGGGATATACAACAATGCTGCAGCCGACTTCAGAAATATTAAATTCATCAGTAATAAAGCAAGTCAAGGCGCTGGTATGTACCACATCACCGCTGCAATGCAGATGACAGACGTGGTATTTAGAAACAATATTGCGACGGCCAGCGGAGCTGCATTTTACAACGCTACCAATGGTAAACCTACCATAACGGGTGGATTGTTTGTGGGTAACAGTGCCGCACAACATGGTGGGGCTATTTACCATTACTCTGGTACGTTTAACCTGAACAATGTGGCATTTAGCCGGAACAGAACGACAACGAACGGTTATCGTGCAGGTGCGTATTATCATCATTCGGGAACGACAAACCTAATCAATGCAACATTCAGCAACAATAGTTCTACTTATGTTAATACCTCATCAACCACCAAATTCGGCGGGGCCTTATATCGGAATACAGGAACTGTAAACGTTGCGAACAGCATCTTCTGGGGTAACACACGCGGGAATGCAGTTCCGGATCAGCTTAATGCCGGCATTCTGGTTTCAACAAGTACCGTGCAAAACGGGTATGTTACAGGGACGAAAATTGCAACGAAGGATCCTCAACTGGCCAATGCTGCCGCAGATGATCTTTCATTGGCACCTTGCTCACCTGTAATTAACATGGGTGATAACACTAAAATTGCCGGCATTACAAAGGACCTTGCAGGTAACGACAGGATAAAACACAACTCAGTTGATCTTGGGGCTTATGAGTTCCAGGG
This sequence comes from Pedobacter sp. NEAU-ZC8, assembly GCF_059278965.1. Taxonomy (NCBI): domain Bacteria; kingdom Pseudomonadati; phylum Bacteroidota; class Sphingobacteriia; order Sphingobacteriales; family Sphingobacteriaceae; genus Pedobacter; species Pedobacter sp. NEAU-ZC8. The sequence goes on along the minus strand of NZ_JCAJXC010000010.1, from coordinate 30,023 downwards.
TGTATATCTGGAAAATGCAGAACAAGAACTTCCTGCAGCCGATCAGTGGACAAGTTATAGTCATCAGCTAGCGCTGAAAGAATCTGGATCATATACTTATTTCTTGAGCCAGGGTTTACTGCCTGATGGATTAGGCATAAGCAGTACTGGACTGATCTCCGGTGAACCAACGGTTGCTGGCGACTATGAATTTACGTTAGCCGTTCAGGGTGCTGATGTTTGCGGTTCCCTGCAGGTAAAGATGAAAGTAAATCCAAGGTTACCGTACATCATTGAAGTTTTAAAACCATATCCTGTTCCTGTGAAAAAAGACACCGGAACACCTTTCGAGCAGCTAAATCTGGTCACACAGGTAGAAGTAATCATGAGCGATAACAGCCATGCCATGTTCCCGGTGATCTGGCAGCCGGGGAACTATGATGGTAATACGGAAGGTATATATGATCTTACAGGTATAATAACAGTTCCTGATATGGAAGTAAACAGGAACAATCTCACAGCAACCGCGAAAGTTGCAGTGATTACACCAATTTATCCGTACATCATCGCTGTTGCGCCACTTGCGCCGGTAAAGGTATTGGCTGGAACCTCCTTTGCAGACCTATTGCCATTGTTGCCTAAACAGGCTCAGGTTACCTACGATGATGGAATTACCAAAGAGATGTTAAACTTAACCTGGAACATCGGAAATTACAGTCCGAAGTTAGGGGTATATCGACTCTACGCTACCTTGGGTATCAAGGAGGAACATGCTAATCCTGCAGGATTTGAAGCAAGTGTAGATGTTTATGCTCAACTCAATATTATCGCAGTCGAGGATCTCGCGGATGTTACGGTCGATCTGAATACCCCAGCAGTTAATTTACCTTTACCGACATCAGTCCGGGTAACCTATCATGATCAGACGACAGGATACCTAAACGTGGATTGGGACCGAACGCCTTACATCCAAGACAAAGGTGGGGAATATGAACTGGCCGGATCACTACAGCTGAAGGATCTTATATCCAACACAAACCTGTTATCTGCAAACAATAAGGTTATCATTCGTAAGAATATCCTTTCTGTACAGGGAACCTATGTGGCCAGTACGGCGTTTGATACGCCTTTTGACGAAGTAGAACTGCCAGAAACGGTAAAGGTGAATTTCGATGATGGAAGCCAGGATACGGTAGGCATAGCCTGGGAACCCGGAAGCTATAACAAGCAGAAAAGTGGCGACTATATCCTTACAGGAATCCTGCTTCACAACGAGAGCATTGACAATAAGAACAACGTTAAGGCACAGCTGACACTTACGGTACTTCCAAAACCAAGAAACATTGTAAGTATCGCCCTGCTGGATACGGTTAGGGTAAGCTATGGTACCTTGCTGTCTGCAATTCCTGAATTGAGCGCAGCAGTGATCGTCAATTATGATGATGGTAGCACCGGCAGCCTCAAGGTGTCATGGGACACCGAGGGTTATGATTCCACTAGCCCTGATGTTTACACCTTTTCTGGTATTCCGGAACTTATCCCTGGTGTTGTAAATAAAGACGCAATAGCTGCGGAAATCAACATACAGGTTGCCAATAAAAAGGTTGTTAAAGTCCAAAATCCCGAAAGTATTTCTGTGAAATATGGAACACCAACGGAAGACATTCCATTCCCAGAAACTGTACAGGTGACCTACAACGATCAGTCTGCAGGTACCGAAGGTGTTGTCTGGAGTTCTACCACCTACAACGCACAAATTTCAGGAGTATATGAATTTAAAGGAACACTGGTTAGCGGTGACGATATTGACAACCCGGATAGCTTGACCGCAACGATCAGCGTGACTGTAGGGCCGAAACCACTTGAAGTAGTGAATGTAGAGGAAAGCACAGCCCTTGTGCCTTTCGGTACGAGTTTCAACGCAGCCCAGTCATCGTTGCCGGCTCAGGTAAACGTAACTTTCGATAATGGCACCACAGGTAAGCTGAACGTGATCTGGGAAGAAGGTGATTATATTGATGATCTACCTGGCGTGTATAAATTGCAAGGGGTTTTACAACTTCCTGAAGACATCCTTAACCCGGACGAGGTAGTACCAGTGTTAAATGTTACTGTGGGCAAACACCTCATTGCTAACTACACCAACCCGGATACCATTACCGTTGTTTTTGGCACGAGTGCCCAAGCTGTTACCCTGCCAGGGCAGCTGAATGCTCAGTTTGAAGATGGCGGCAATGAAGATTTAGAGGTAAGCTGGGATCTCTCTTCTTATAATGGGACCATGCCGGGATCGTATGTGTTAAATGGAAACTTTACCTTAACGGATGAGGTCGAGAACCCTAAGCCAATTAACCCAACGATCGTAGTTGTCGTATCAGCAAGGGAGAAAGTTATTGTTTCTTTAGCTACAGATACCATTAGTGTCCCATTTGGCACTTCAATAGAAAACATAATTTTTCCTTTTATCAGCAAAGCGACACTTGACGATGATACTCAAATGGATATCACTGTACAGGACACTTCCTTCAGGTCTGCGCTTTATAATGGCGATGTAGCGGGTGCTTATCTTTTTGAAGCGGATATCGTCGTGCCTCAAGGCTTATTGAATACCAATGATCTGAAGGCGCAAGTTGTGGTAGTGGTCGCGCGTAAACAAATTGAAAGCATAGAGGCCTTTCCGGGGATCACGGTGGATTACAACACCGATTTTGATGCACTGACCTTACCGGAAGCTATCAAGGTTACTTACAATGATGACTCGGAGGCCCTGCTTTCGGTAACATGGAGTAAAGGCAGCTACGATGGCTCAACCAGCGGATCGTATACCCTTCAAGGAACCATGGTCATTTCTGATGATGCTGATAATCCGAAAGGGTTACAGCCGACGGTCAACGTTACAGTCGCAGAGCGGATCAGAAAGCTTATGTCTATCACAAAGGACACCACTGAGGTTAGTTATGGAACGCTCGTGACAGCACTATCGCTTCCTAACACCGTAACCGGCCTGTTCGATGATGGCAGTACCATGCAGCTCAATATTACGACTTGGGAGAATGCAGCATATGACCCGACAAACCCAGGTGTGTACGAGTTTAATGCTGAAGTCGAAATGCCTATGTTGACAGAGAATCCTGATTCTTTGAAGGCAGTAATTTACGTGAATGTGGCTCAGCGCTATATTGTTGCTGTAGCGGATCCAATTGCTTTAACTGTTCCTTACGGAACGACCTTCGGAACATTGATGTTGCCTGATACTGTTTTGGTGACCTACAACAACAACGAACAGGAGTCTTTACAAGTAGAATGGGATGGGCAGTCGTATAATGGAATGCTTGCGGGAGATTATATACTGCCTGGCCGGTTGATCCCTGGAATGCCGGATGAAAATAAAGATAATAAGTCTACCGCGATTAAAGTTACCGTGCTGCCTAAGCTGCTCGTGTTGGATTCTATTCTGGTGAATACCCCTTTACACTTTCCATATGGTACCACGGAGGCCCAGGTGCTTGCTAAGCTTGGTACATCGCTAAACGCGATTTTCAGCGATGGTTCTACGGGCAGCGTAGTTGTAAATTGGGAATCACCATTGTTCGACGGCAAGAATCCTGGAAGTTATAATTTCACAGGACTACTTGACATGGAGGGGAAGGCTGAAAACCCTGATGATATTACCGCGAAAGTAGAGGTGATCATCGATAATAAAAACGTGGTTGCTATAGAGAAACTTGCTGACTTAATAGACGTGTTTGGTAAATCCTTCTCAACACTAGACTTACCGTCAACTGTGATGGTGACCTTTGACGATCAAACCACTGCCAACCTTCCGGTTTTATGGGATGAAGCAGAATACGACGATAGCAGTTTAAGTCCTCAGCTGCTTCATGGAGAAGTTCAGTTGACTGATGATGTAGGAAATGCATTAAACCTGCAGGCGCAGATCCAGGTAACACTTTGGAAAGATCTGCTGACGGTTGAGGAGATCGCACCGGTAACGGTTACCTATGGAACTCCATTTGCGGATCTGAAATTGCCAACTGCAGTACAGGTAACTTATAATGATGGGACAAAGGCGTTTTTAAACATCGACTGGGATCAGGCAGCATATACGGCAGCTCTGATTGGGGAGCTGGATCTTACAGGTGCGCTTGCCTTATCAGAAAATACTTTTAATACCACTGACCAAGTGGCAAAAGTTAAGATCATTATCGAAAAGGCTGCACAGTCCATCACTTTCCCGCCTATAGCGGATAAAAACTACGGTGATGAACCATTTGCCTTGATCGCTACGGTTTCTTCCGGATTGCCCCTGACGTTTGAACTGCTTGATGGCAAGCTCGATCTCAATGGTACCCTTGCGACGATTGAAGGTGCAGGTGATGTCGTGTTAAAGGTTTCACAGGCTGGTAACGCCTTTTTTGCTCCGGTTGAAGTACAACAGACTTTCAAAATCAACAAGGCAATGCTAACCCTTTCGGGAGATACCTTAGCGAGATACTTCGGAAAAGAGAATCCAAAGTTCAGCTACCAGATCAGTGGATTTAAATACGGTGAAACAGATACTACGGAGCGCGCAGCGGGAACGTTGCAGGGGGAACCGGCTTTCACTACAAGTGTAAACTTAAGCAGCCCAGCGGGAGAATATCCGATAGCATTGAGCACTGGGACCCTGCAAGCTGACAACTATGAATTTACCTTTGCACCGGGGCTGCTAAGGGTGAGCAATCTAAACCATACGGTGACCTTTGAAACTATGGGTGGAACGGCTCTGGCTGCAGTGCAAGTGGCCGATGGTACTAAACTGCCAATGGTAAATACAACTAAAGCTGGAATGGTCTTTTATACCTGGTTCAGCGACCAGCGTATGGAAACAGTATTTGATTTCGACAATGCGATCACCGAGTCCATGACTCTATATGCGGACTGGACGATACCTTCACTGCCTGACTCGGGCGGGCTTAGCATGCGTACCATAGCGGACTACATGTTAAACTTAAACGAATTGAGTGCCGCAGAACGTGCAGCACCGTTTTCGCTTTCGCTACTAAACAAAAACAGTCATCTTACCAGAAAGACCGCACCATTTAAGCTCAGCGACTGGTATGGGTATGGACCGTTGAAGAAAGCCTTGCTGAACACTGCTGCGGTAACGTTAAAAAATGAAACCGAGGTGAGCATAGGAATAACAATACTCAATAAAGGTGGTGCAGCGATTACAGGAAGTGGCGTTTGCTGGAGCACAGATTCAAATCCATCAATTGCAGATACAAGAGTTAATGTTGCTACCCCGGGTGACAGCCATGTGCTTGTGGGTGGATTGATTGTGGGCGTAGAATACCATGTAAAGGCCTTCGCGATCAATCAAGCAGGTGTAAGCTATGGCAACGAAGTGGTGTTTAGAATTACCGAAGAGGGTTCGGTGGAAACGATTAAGAAATAAAGACATATGATAATCAAACAAAAATGGAGCAGCCATTTAATCAGGTTTATGGTGCTCGCTTTAAGTACCTGGTGCTTTAATCCGACGGATGCTAAAGCCCAGTTTGTTGGGAATCCCTTGATTCCTAAAGAAGGGAAAGTGATCGTTTATACCAATGACGCTAAAGGTGGGCATCATCAGGTAGCAACAATTACGGAAAGAAATAACATCAGTATTGACCGGCGTCAACCAGGTATGCTGTGTACCGTTATGGACGATGGTACGGGGAAGGCTAAGACCTTCCAGCTGATCTGCAAGGATGTGCCTGCTGAACTGAATGAAAATGCAAACTGGGTTGCTTTTTCGTCGGGAACAGCAGCGGGAAATAATCTGATCTATGGCGCCGCAGTCCCTGATGCAAGCACTGGTAAAACAGGCGACTTCTTTGTCCATACCGCGACACAAACGCTGTATGGTCCAAAACAAGGGGACGACACCTGGCCGGTGTTACTGCTGCAAGCATCACCTACAGGCCCGGCTGCGGGTGACCTTACCGGTACTTTTCCGAATCCATCAATTGCTGAAAAAGCCGTTACTGTTGAAAAAATCAATCCGGGTACTGCCGATCAGGTGCTGGCAACCAACGTGGAAGGCCAGGTAACCTGGATCAATAAATCTGATTTGGGTACAGGGGCGGGCGGTACCGTTGGGACCTTCAATGGTAACCGTCCCATAACCGGTGCTTATTACACAAATGTTAATCCTGGTACTGACGATCTGGCGAAATGGATCGAGGCCGTATTTTATCCTTCTGTTGGCCCTTCTGCCTCACTTTCTGCAACACCATCGGGCGTACAAGAGTTCGGATCTGCTGGAACTACGAGCATTACCCTAGCCTGGACTGCAGGAAGAGCTGCGGCAACAGAGCCTATTACCGGGATTACGGTAAATGGGACCAATGTTTTCACAACTACACCGGCCGCAGGTGCCTCAGTAAATGGAACCCTGGCGGCAACAGCAACGAACAATCAGAAAACGACGTTTTCAATGTCCGTTAAGACGGCAGATAATAAAACAGCTACCGCAAACACTACCATTGATTTTCAATCAAAACGCTACTGGGGTTTTGCTACTGGCGGCGAGGACGGCGAGACGTTTGCTCCAACAGACGCACAGATCCTGGCGCTGTCCGGCAGTGCATTTGGAACTTCTGCAGCCGTTTCGAATTTGTCAGCCAGCCCGAGCGGCAGGCAAAAGCTAGTGATCGCCTATCCCGCTGCCTGGGGCGGAAACAAGATTATTGTTGGGGTAAACGATTCTACTGGAGCTTTTGAGCGGACAACGCGATCATTTACCAATGCAAGTGGAGGCACAACAACCTATGTAATTTACGTGCAGCGGGACAACACTGCTGCAGGTCTGACTTTCAGTATTCAATAATCAGGTACAGTAATTCATTTCAAAAAGAAACAAATGTCAATTATAAGAGCTATTCAAATGAAGAATATTCTTTCATCTCTATTGTTAATCGTATTAACAGGTTTCAGCTTCAGCCTCTCCGCGCAGGTGAAGGTGATCGGGGCTGTAGAACCGAATGACCTGACAGATAAATATCCGACGCATAATGAAATTTATGGTAAGGGAGGCTTTCGCTCCGTTGCTGATATTGCTGCGCGGAATGGTATTACTCCGGCAAGAAGAAGTGTTGGTATGTTGGTCTATGTAATTTCCGAGGAAAAGCTGTACCAGCTAAAAGGCGGGGTAGCAGATACAAACTGGGCTGAAATTGCTTTCGGCGCCGGGACAGGCGGAAGCACTGGTGGTGTTGTGACCATCGATAAAGGTGGAACCGGTGCTACCACAATAGAGGAAGCAAGGGTTAACCTTGGACTCGGGACAATGGCAATCCAAAACAAAGACGCCGTGGAAATTACAAAAGGAGCCATCGATGGAACGTTAATTGGTAAGTTGGCACCTGCAGAAGGTATGTTTACCATCCTGGATGTGAATTCAGAACTTCGGGTGACTGGCAAAGTGATGGTTTCTGGTGACATCACCGCAACAGGTGACGTGACTGCAAATTCGGATGTACGATTAAAGAAAAATATTGCGACTATCCCGCCAGTATCTGAGAGCCTCAGAAGACTTCATGCCGTGTCCTATGATCGTAAGGATATGAACCTTCATCAGATTGGATTCATTGCCCAGAATGTGCAAGAATACTTTCCATCTTTAATTCGCGTGGATAACGATGCAAACAAGACCTTATCGCTGAACTATCAGACCATGACTGTACCGCTGTTAAAAGGCTGGCAGGAACATGATGAAGAAATTAGCCAGTTGAAGACGGAAGTTCAACAGCTGAAGCGCGAACTTCAGCAGTTGAAAGAACTCCTGTTGCTAAAGACCAAAGAGTAAAAGTTAATAGATTAGATTTCGGGCAGGCCGATCAGTGTTCAAACTGCTTGAGGGATACATAACCAGAGTAGGGCTTATTTTTTATTTTTTGTTTGTTGCGGATTCAGCTGAAAAGCATCCAGCATCTTCAGCATGAATTTATCAAATTCTTCCTGCGCGTGTCGAAGTTCCTCCAGCTTTTTCGCGATCGCGTACTTTGCATAGTGAAGGGTGAAGTTGTTATAATCCTGCATACCCAGCTTCTGCACGGAGACCACCTCATCGGATTCCATAAATTCCCTTGGGGTATAAACTTTTTTGGTATCATGCGAAAAGATCACACAGCCTAAATTGAAAGCTTTCATGGCAATCTCACGCTTGATCTTGTATGCTTCACTGTCCTTGTTGTTGCGGCTTCCTGTCATAAATTTCCTTCTCATCTGCAAAATTGCTAATATTATTAGTAATTCCAAGGCTGCATTTACATTATTGAACAAGGAATATTTTAATCCGGTACAGCCGCAATTCCTGATCGAACTTGCCTCGAAGCTAATTATGGGTCCATTGGTTCATCAAAGTCGATTTGTAGAGAACTGATCAGCGGATAGAACTCTATTTCAGTTTCAGTTAACCGTTTTCCGTTTCGGTAAGGATAATAACCCAACTCTTTCCTGGAGCGTTCAGCTACGGTGTCACTGATGTAGAAACTCTGGGATTTTACGGTGGAGCTTATGGCTGGTTTTTCCATTGGCATACCATAACGAAAGATTAGCCGGGCGGCATTTCGCATGTTTGTAGTGGTATGTCTTGCATGAGGTTCCATGATGATAGCAGACTCCGGTATCATGAGTGTGTTCATCATAAATTTCTTCATTTCATAAGCTTCGCTGAATTTGGTCTTGTAAGGATGAACACGCCCACCAGACAGAACAATAAATGGTGCCATTCCATTTTTAAACTGCTGTGCAGCAAGATGACAACGTAAAATTCCGCCGGCACTTAATTCCGTTTCTTTATCATCCGGACCTGCGCCTGGTACCAGGATAATGCTGTACTTATATTTACTCCAATTGGTTTTCTTCACTTGATCAAATGCTGCTTTATTGACTGTAGATTCCATTGGCTCGTAGTCCGCGGCATTATTCCGCCCGTCTATTTCCATTGCTTGCAGGGCAAAGGTTAGCGTGGGCTCAAAATAGAGCTTGTGTGCCTGGTTTAAAGTAAGGTAGGTGTTTGCAGACACCAGCTCTGTATAGCCCTTGCTGTGAATGTTAAAACCTACAGAGTCAATCTTTGGATAGTTGGGCTTTTTGCCTTCTACATAAACTCCAATAGCGAAATTCAAAGCTGCTGCGTCCTGCTCCCAGGCTTTTACAAGAAGTGATCTGGGGTCAGCATCTGCATATAATACATAACACCCCGAGGGGATCAAATGCGCTTGAACAAGTTTACCCAGTGGATTATCTGGTTTGTAGAGTTCAGTAAGTCGTTGGCTCACGGTTGTAACTTCAAAATTACTCATCGTCATGGCTTCAGCGTAGCATGAAATCCGCTGATCGCATTGCTTCATCGCCTCTGCGGCTTTCTCCAACTTTGTTCTTAAGAGCCCATTTAATTCTTTATCGTTTCGGAGCATACGCTGCACCTCCGGAATCTCTTGAAAAAGCGTTAGCAAATAGTAGTTTTTGTATTGTACTACATTGGTTCCTTTAACAAACTGGTAGTTAGCAACTGGTTTCTGAGCCATCAACTGCGTGCAAAACAGCAGCATTGAAAGCAGTGTCATCATTTTTTTCATACGCATGCAAAGTAGCCAGCTCAATGTTATCCCTGTATTAAAATTAAACAATGAGCCCCCTGTAAGCTTACCGAGCCTTAACCATTGAATAATATCCCCCTAACCTTTGCCTGCTAGTTTTGCCGCAGTTATAATAAAATCCAATGCAAAGATGATTTCACTTTTACGAACCGCAGATATTAACCGTATTTGCAAAAAGCTGCTTTTACCAATGGGGATACTTGCCATTGGAAATGCACCTTTGCTTGTTTATGCAACAGGCGACACCGGTAACTACTTTAATGCTGTACGGGCAGTAATTACCGTTAGCGGTATTGTGACCGACAGTCAGGGACAAGTGCTTCCAGGCGTAAACGTCTATGAGAAGCAGACAAAGAAGGGCGTTGTCACGGATGCAAACGGCCGTTATTCGATTACCGTTCAGGATAATGCGACCCTAATGTTCTCCTACGTAGGTTTTACCACCAAAGAGGTTCCTGTTGGAAATAAAACGGTTTTGAACATTACCCTTGCTTCTGAAAGCAACGACCTAGATGATGTTGTGGTCATTGGATATCAGAAAATCAGAAAGTCTGATGTCACTGGCGCGATCAGCAGCGTAAAAGCTGCGGAGCTAAACCTGACTTCACCTACGGTAGGGCAGGCACTGGTTGGTAAAGTAGCTGGGGTACAAGTATCACAGACCAGTGGTGCACCGTATTCAGGAACCAAAATACGTGTAAGGGGTATTGGATCTATTAACGCAAGTTCAGATCCGCTGTACGTCATTGATGGATATCCTGCAGGTAACAATGTTTCTATCAATCCTGAAGATATTGAGACCATTGATATCCTTAAAGATGCGGCTTCCGCCGCGATTTATGGTTCGCGTGCTTCCGGTGGTGTGGTGATGATTACTACTAAACGTGGGGTAGAAGGTAAGGGTAAATTCCAGTATGACGTACAGGGAGGCGTGTCCCAGTTGGCTAAAAAGGTTAAACTTTTAAATGCTGATGAGTTTATTCAGCTGCAGATCGATGGGAGGAATAATGCCTATCGTGATCTTGTGGTTAATGGTGGCAAGACCTGGACAGATGCCATGTTCTCCGATAATAATGCCACACGTATCGCCAACGTGGGAAATGGAAGCAGCGTCGTAATTCCGGAAGATATTTACGATTTCGGCGCACAGCAGGCTCGTCCGGCACAATACAACACCGACTGGCAAGATGAACTATATCGAAATGCTGGATTTCAGCGTCATACACTTTCTTTCAGCAATGGAAATAAGGATGTGAAATACTACCTGAGTGGCGGTTATCAGGATAACAATGGAATTGTAACCAATACAAATCAAAAGGTGATCAACTTTAGAGGCAACATTGATGGAAAAGTAACTGATCGATTGTCTGTTGGTGCAAACCTTTCCTATACGCAAAACAACAATAAAGAAGTGCAGGAAGGACGATATAACCTCAGTCCGATGATGTCGGCATTACTTTATCTGCCTTACCTTCCAGCCCGTGATGCCGCCGGTAATCCCATACAGTTTGGAATGGCTTCTATGTCGGCCGTATATGGTGTTCAAAACCCCGAGAATCCCCTTGCAACCGTAGAACAGATGAAGATAAACCGTCGTGGCGATAGAAGTACCTACAACGTCAATGGAACTTACAAGATTCTTGAAGGCCTGAACTTTAAAACCAACTTAGGCATGCAGACGTACAATGAGAAGTACGACTACTACAAACCCACAAGCTTGAGCAGCGGAAACAATGCGCCGTATTCAGCACAGGCGATTGCAGATGCAAATGCGATTGCACAGACATTGAATCAAACGGATCAGCTTGCAGAATTCACCTTAAATTATAACAAAGCCTTTGGAGAGCACAGCCTGAATGTACTGGCAGGTTACTCAGCTCAACAGTTGAAAAGTGACCTGATCAGAGTTCAGGCACGGGGATTTCAGAACGATAACATCGGTGAGATTTCGGACAAAGGTGCCGATCCAAGCTTTTTCTCCCTGCAGGATGCTACGAAGTCAACAAATACATTATTGTCTTATTTTGGTCGGGTGAGTTACAATTACGCGGGTAAATATTTCCTCACAGGTTCCTTGCGCCGGGATGGCTCTTCGCGCTTTGGGCCTTTGAACAAGTGGGGGAATTTCCCTTCCCTGGCTGCCGGATGGAACGTATCGGATGAAAGCTTTTACCGCGATCTTATCGGGGAAAAATCAACTGTTAAATTGCGTGCAAGCTGGGGGCTAAGCGGAAATAATAACATTGGTAACTACAATGCGATCCAGGTTATGAATTCTCCAAGCGGTGTAGTATTTGGAAACGCAATTTCCACTGCCATCTGGAGCGGTGGTATTAAGGATGAGCGTCTGGGTTGGGAATCAACTTCGCAGTTCAACTTTGGAACGGATATCGGTTTATTTAACAACCGTTTGTCTGTAATTGCAAATTACTACCTGAGTCATTCTTATGACCTGCTGTTCAATCAAACGATTTCAGCTGTATCAGGGGTTTCTTCGATCCTGACAAACTTAAAGGACAGCAAGATCCGGAATGCCGGATTCGACTTCCAGCTTGACGGACGCGTCATTGACAATGCTGACTTTAGCTTAGGGCTGAGCGGAAATATTTCCATCAACCGGAACAAAGTGCTGGACATGGGTGGTGCGAGCACCATCCTGACCAATGGTGCCGAACGTTCCTATCGTACGCATATTACCCAGCAGGGTTATCCGGTGGGCATGTTTTATGGATTTAAAGCACTTGGGCTGGTTACCGAAGAGAATATCGGTTCCGTTGCACCATCTTCCGCCTCAACCAATCCGCTTAGGGTGGGCGATCTTTACTTTGAAGACGTGGATGGTAACGGCATCGTGAATGATGCGGACAAAACGGTAATTGGTTCACCACATCCGGATTTTACCTATGGATTTGGCTTGAACGCGGCATTTAAATCTTTTGATCTTAGAGCATCGTTCAACGGTTCGCAAGGTAATCAGGTGCTTGATGGACAGGATTATTACCTGTTTAATATGGAAGGATCCGGTAACCAGTATGCGGAAGCTGCAGACCGGTACCGCTCAGCAGCACAACCAGGTTCGGGTGAGGTTTACCGGGCATCGAGAGCAGGGACACAGAGTAACAGCACACGTTTATCCACATTCTATATTCAGGATGGTTCCTACCTGCGTTGTACAAACATCACGCTTGGCTATAATGTGCCAAAGGTACTTACCACTAAGATGAAAGTTAGTAACATCAGGGTATTTGCAAGTATAGACAATGCTTTTACCATTACGAACTATAAGGGATACAATCCAGAGGTAGACTACAACGGTGGTTCAAACCTGACCCCTGGTGTAGACTATGGAAATTATCCATTGGCCAGAAACTATAACCTGGGTATTAAACTTACTTTTTAAGAATCAGAAAATGAAAAAGCATATCATTACGACTCTTGCATTGGGTGTTGTCCTGCTTGCAGGCTCATGCAAGAAAGAGTTTTTGGAACAAACAGACCCAAATGCGATTGCTGTTGGGGAATATTTTAAATCAGAAAACGACGTTTTACTTGCGGTAAATGGCGCCTACCAGTCTTTACGTAGTGGAAATACGCTGGGCGAGGGCAGCGGGTTGTTTACGGACGAAAGATCTGATGACACTGGACGTAACGACAATCAGTCTAACGCAGGTGAACCTTTTCAGTTCAACGACTTCTCTCTACTGCCAAGTAATTCCTATATCAGAACCCATTGGCTGGCATTATACGCAGCCATATCGCGGTGTAACGTGATATTGTCCCACATTGATGAGGTCACCTTCAGCAATCCCGATATCAAAGCAAATTATGCTGCTGAAGCGAAGTTTATTCGAGCGCTCATGTACTTTGAGCTGGTGCGGAAATGGGGAGATGTACCAATGGTGACCAAACAGTTGAACACCGTAGAGGAAGTGACTGAACGGACCTTCCGTGTTCCTGAGGCTGAGGTTTATGCGCAGATCGTTGCCGACTTGAAGGACGGCCTGAACAGCACACTTCCCAACTTACAAACTGCTGCAAACGCGGGACGTGTTTCAAAAGCCGCCATTAATGCTTATTTAGGTAAAGTTTATCTGACCATGGCAACGACCCTGGCGGAGAACAAACAGGAGCACCTGCAACAAGCGAATACTTACCTGCTCGCGGCTTACAACATGAAAAGCTTTGGCGCACTGTCGGAAATCCCTTATGCAGATGTTTTCGACGTTGAAAAGAAATCCACAAACAGGGAGGTGATTTTTGAAATCGTAAACAGGCAGGGTGATCTGAACTACAGTTCAAGTATTGCCGCCAATAATCAGCCCGTGGGGGAAACGATCAACTCTTTGAAAGTGACTACCGGAATTGGGGGTAACGTTAAGCTGGATCTTGTAAATGACTATGAGCTTGCGGATCTCCGCAAAGACTACTCGATTAAATATGCAAATGCTGCAAGTGTTAAAGATTGGTTTATTACCAAATTTCGTGACGCCAGTGCAGCTGCGGGTGTTAATGGCTACGGCGGTAACAACTGGATCTTAATGCGCTACGCAGATGTGATCCTGATGCTTGCAGAAGTGAACAACTTGATGGGCAATGATGCTGCTGCTATCCAGTACCTGGATATGGTGAGACAGCGGGCGGGCATGCCTGATTATGCAACATCCCGTTTAAATCCAGCGTATAGCGCAGAATATCCTACACTGAAGTTGGCGATTTTACATGAACGCCGGGTAGAGCTTGCCTTTGAACACCATCGCTGGTTCGACTTGCTTAGGGCTTTTACACCGACTGAACTGGTTGCTTACTTCAAGGCAAAGCCGCAAGCCTCCTACGGGATTGCCAAACTTGCAAATATTTCAACGAAAGATCGTTATTACCCAATTCCATTTGATGAGGTGAAACTTGACCCTGTTAAAATGAAACAGAATTCTGGGTACGAATAAATCAACTAAGCCTCAATTATGCCCTGTCTGCTACAATGCCGGCAGGGCTGTTTTTTTGCTTGTCTGACTTATGCCTACAAGTTCTATATTTAGGGCATGACGCAAAACTTTAGATTTTATAAAGAACTGAATGGGCGGTGGTATGTAGAGCTTCCCGGATGGAAAGGCCCCAAGGAAGACCTTGAAATGGTGCAAGGTGCCGACACCATGTTAGACCTGATTAGCGGAACTGCCAATGAATGTTTGCTTAAGTTATCTGATGTGCCCTTTGACCATGCGGAGTTGCTGGATTTGGAGCACGCACGCGAGTTGAACCTTGGTGGGGGAGGCGATTACCTGCTTCACAACTTTGAAGGCGAAACAACTTTACTGCGTTTGTGGCTCTGCGAAGTAACCAATTTTGTTTTTAAAGGGTTACCTGAGCGCATTTATTTCAAAAAAGTTCAATAAGGGCAGGTTGCAGGCTGAAATTGTTGTCCAAAATTAACAAGTAGATTTGTATCTTGATGGTTCCTAGCCATCTAACCGATATAAACTATGTTACTAACCGCTAAATCAGGCATTGTCTTGCCTATTTTATTTACACTTTTTACTGGAATAGACAGCTTTGCCCAGAAGCATGACCAGCTCCCGTACTGGGCCATGTCGGGATTTAAACGGGTGGATCAGAACCCGATCATCTCTCCAGATTCGACAACCTCATTCTATTCCGTGCTTGACAACAAGAATGTAGCCTGGGAAAGTAATGACACCTTTAATCCAGCTGCAGTTGTGAAAGATGGTAAGATCGTGGTGCTCTACCGCGCAGAGGATAAATCTGGCGTCGGCATTGGTTATAGAACCTCCCGGATTGGATATGCTGAAAGTACGGATGGGCTGACCATGAAGCGTCGGGATAAACCCGTGTTTTATCCCGGCAATGATGATCAGAAGGAGAATGACTGGCCTGGAGGCTGTGAGGATCCTAGAGTAGCGGTAGCCGCAGATGGCACCTATGTAATGATGTACACCTCCTGGAACCGTAAAGTAGCCCGACTATCTGTAGCAACTTCCAAAGATTTGCTGACCTGGAAAAAGCATGGTCCCGCATTTGAAAAAGCCTATGACGGCCGGTTCCGTGATATCTTCCACAAGTCAGGGTCTATCGTGACTAAACTTGTTGACGACAAAATACAGATCACCAAAATCAATGGCAAGTACTGGATGTATTGGGGTGAAAACCATGTCTACGCTGCCACCTCTACAAACTTGGTGGACTGGGAGCCGCTTTTAAATGATAAAGGTGAGTTATTAGAACTGATTTCCCCCAGAAATGGATATTTCGACAGTGCACTAACCGAATGCGGGCCTCCAGCCTTACTTACCGATAAGGGCATTTTATTATTGTACAACGGTAAAAATGGGGTAGCAGGTGTGGGAGATCCGGAACTTAAACCTGAAACGTATAGCGCGGGACAAGTGCTCTTCGACGCTCAGGATCCCACAAAAGTTAAAGAAAGACTTGATAAACCATTCTTCAAGCCCGAAATGGACTATGAAAAAGCAGGCCAGTATGCTAATGGAACTGTGTTTATCGAAGGCCTGGTCTACTATAAATCGAAGTGGTTCCTGTATTATGGTTGTGCAGATTCCCGGGTAGCTGTTGCTGTAAGTTCTCAGTAATTCAAACAATTTTAAGGGCTTGCGGGTATATAAAACATGCAGGATTCTAACCAACTAAATATAATCGTTATAGGCGCATCAGCGGGTGGGTTTGCAGCGGTATCACGGCTGCTCGCAACCTTTGATGATGACCTGAATGCAGCCATTTTCATCGTCATTCACATCTCCAGAAACTCTGATGCGGATATCGTTGGCAAGATGCTGCAGAAACAGACCAGACTACACTGCCAGGTTGCGGTTGACGGCCAGACTATCGAAAAGCACGCGGTATATATCGCACCTGCGGATCACCACATGATGGTTGATACCGGTAAGATCCTGGTTCAAAAAGGCGCTTACGAAAACCACTATCGCCCCTCCATTGATGTGCTCTTTCGATCTGCTGCAGCGGCATACGGCGCTTGTGTTACTGGAATTATCCTGACCGGCATGCTCGATGATGGCACCTCAGGCATGTACGCCATAAAAAGAAGCGGCGGAATTTGCATCGTTCAAAGTCCGGAGGAAGCGGAGTTCCCGAACATGCCTTTCAGCGTAATTAACAACATGCAAGTGGACCATCAACTCAATGTTAATGAAATGGGCCCGCTGCTGAATAACCTGCTTATGAAAAGATCTTGTAACATGGGTGAAATTCCTGAAGACGTAAAAATAGAGGCTGAAATCACGAGAAGAATGAGCAGTAGCCCGGAAGACCTTCAGAAACTTGGACCTGCAGTAGACCTGACCTGTCCGGATTGTGGTGGTACGCTACATCAGATTGAACACGATGTGATACCGCGCTTCCGCTGTTTCACAGGGCATGCCTTCACCGCGGCTTGTCTGGAAGATCTTCAGATAAAAAGCCTTGAAGAATCGTTGTGGACAGCCATCCGGATGATGGAAGAGCGACGCAACTTATTAGTGTCAATTCATGATAGCAGTGGACGAAAAACCGAAAGGGCGGAGCAGTTGGAAGTGCATGTAAAACGGCTCAAAGCAATGCTGAAAAACCTCAATCAAGGCGAATAAACTACTATACCGCAGTTTTTTCTAAAACTGCGGTACTTCAAAGCAGAAGATCGTTCCGCCATCAGATTTGCCCTCAAACCATATTTTGCCATCCAAACGGGTGATGATCTGCTTGGAAATATACAAACCAATGCCTATCCCCTGAAATCCTGAATGTTTGTCGTCAATAACCCGGTAAAAGCGCTCAAAAATTTGAGATTCTTTTTCTTTGGGAATACCGATACCGAAATCCTCTACACAGCAGCGTATACACTTCCCATTTAGTTCAAGACTAACCAAAACCTGGTCGGCATTAGGTGAGTATTTTATTGCATTTGTAAGCATGTTTATAATAACCTGACGGATGCGTTCCTTGTCACTGAAACTCTGGATGGTGGCACATTGCTGTAATACAATCTGATGGGTGTTGGTGGTGCGCTGAACATCTGAGATCACCTCTTCAAGCAGTTCATTGAACAAAAAATGATGCTTATTCAACTGGAGTTTACCACCCTCAATTAAGCTGGCATCAAGCAGGTCATGAATTAGATTGGTTAGCCGCTTGATTTGGTTAACGAGTTTATGGATCAGGTCGATAGTGATGCGGTCGCCAAGCGGCTCGAATTTTCGCTCCAGCAGTTGTGCTATGGCTTTAATCGAGGTCACAGGCGTTTTTAATTCATGGCTAACGGTGCTGAGTAACTCATCCTTACGCTGTTCCAGTTCTTTCCGGTCGGTGATGTCCATTGTTGTGCCCACAACACGGATGGGCTGCTCGTTTTCGTCCTTGAGAATGTTTCCGGTCAGCTGAATCCAATGCAGGGATTTGTCTGTCCAAATTGCCCGTAAAACGGTGCTGAAATGTGTGTCGGGCCCATTAAGTGCATCATCTAGCTTTTTCCGGTCTTCAGGAATCAGGTGTTCGAGGAATTCGTCAAGCTGGTAAACCGACCGCTCCATTGGAAAACCTGCAATCCAGATGTGGCTTGAAGAGAATACACCCCGTGTTCTCAAATCCAAATCCCAGATACCTAAGCCGGCGGATTCAACCGCTATTTTCATGATCAGCTCGCTTTTCTCCAGCTCCTTACGCAAGGTAACCTGCTGGGTAGCATCTATACTGACGCCTAGTACGCCCGACATGCTGCCATCGGGTTCATAGTAAGGTACAATGCCAAAGTTCACATACGACCTTTGTATATGCCCGTTTTTAGGGAGGTCCACCGCCAGTTCTACACCGGTGTAAGGCTGCCCGCTTTCGAAAACACTTGTCATAATGGTCTCCCAAAGCAGTTTGGATTCTGGAAAGGTTTCAAATATGGGTTTGCCGATCAAAGAGGCACTGTCACGTTGGTAGAACCGGGCCAAGGCCGGATTGATCATCCGGGTAATAAAGCTGGGTCCCTCCCAAATTCCAATGCCTACAGGAGATTGCATAAACACCGATTCGTAGAAGTCACGCTGAATCTTTGCCGCCCGCTCGAGCTTCATGCCGCGATTAAATAGTTCCTGCTTTTCAGTGACATCAACCGGAACGCAAAGCAGGTACTCCACCTTACCTTTTACATTTACGATCGGTGTAGTTGTGATGTTCCAGTATTTACGTGCTGCCGTTCCCGAGTCAGCTACTTTAATGTCCAGTATCAAGGTCCCATGATCTATAGCAAGGCCGGTGTCTAGCGCCTGATGAAAGTAACTGCTCAGTTGCGCTCTGCTATCCCTTGTTTCAGCATCCTCGGGATTACAAAACAGGACATCAAAAAAACCACATCCGATGTAGTTGTCTTTCGGCCACTTCAGAAGATTTGTAAATTGTTTATTAACATCGACAATTGTAAACCTTGGTTGGTCTGGCTTTAGCAGAATACAAGCAGCTGGAATCTGATAAAATACGGCCTTATAGGTATTTAAGGTAGAGGTTGTTTCCATGATGTACCAGATGATTTGGAGGCTAAAAATGTGCGGGGCCGGCAGAGTAGAAAGGGAGAAGCTATTGTATTAAGATAAGATTAAATTCACAATCATTGTTTTATTTTTTTTCTCGTCTAAATACAGGAAAACTTACCAGTAAGATGGATGTTTGTTATGATGGTTGGAGACTAAGCGTTTGTCTTTGAGATACTTTAATTGAAATTATGCTTGCGTTGTAATTTCAATTGTTTAAATTTAAGTAAACCAAAATGTGAAGCGTATGGAACTTATAGCGAAAATCCAAAGATGGGGTGATCGTCATCACCCGAAGTGGCTTGATTATTTTAGGATTCTTCTTGGCCTGATCCTGATGTGGAAAGGAATTCAGTTTGCCACGAATTTAGATGCATTTACCGCATTAATGAAAGATGCCAGCCTCGGTAAAGCTGCAACCATCAGTTTACTGGCACATGTCATCATCGTACTACACATTCTCGGGGGGCTGATGATTGCTGTTGGTACCCAAACCAGAATCGTCTGTCTGCTGAACTTGTTGATTCTATTCGGTGCAGTTTTCTTTGTCAACTTACGTGAAGATATTGCAAGACCATATTCAGAAATCTGGTTGTCCAGTTTTGTATTAATTGGGTTGTTGTGTTTTCTTATTGAAGGTGATGGCGTGATTTCCATAGAACACTCCAAGCAATAAGCGGCACTGAACTAAAAGAAAAAAGGCATCTTATTTAGATGCCTTTTTTGATGATTTACCATGTCCTGCAGAAAGATCTGGCGCCTGGTGCACGGACAGGATGGTCTCGATTGTAGACTTGTTAATCTGGTAATCGTTGGAGATCTTTTCCCAGTGGTCTAGCTGCTCCTGCAAGGCCTGAATCTCGTTTCTAATGCTTTCGATTTTTTTTGCAATAGTATCCTCTATTGTTGGTGGGGGTGTTGCTTTAGGACGTGCCATAATTCTTGATTAATGAAACAAAGTTAGTATTTAAACAGGAGGATGCGTTTTAGATTACAATGTAATTTACTACAAAATTAATTAGCTTTTTTAAAAATTATACGTTCAGCAGTTCAACCTCAATGTTATTCCTGGTTGCATTGGAATATGGGCAAACCTGATGTGCCTTTTCAGTCAGTGATTTAGCTTGTTCTGGCGTAACCCCTGGTATCGAAACTTCCAGGACTACTGACAATCCAAAGCCACCCTGACTGTTTTTACCGATGCTGACTTTTGCAGTCACTTTAGTTTCACCTGCGGGTATTTTTTCGGTGCGAATAACTAAACTTAAAGCACTGTCGAAACAAGCTGCGTAACCTGCTGCGAAAAGCTGCTCGGGGTTCGTATGCGCCCCTCCGCTGCCGCCCAATTCACGTGGCGTTCTTACGTCCAGATCCAACACACCATCTGACGATTTAACATGTCCATTTCTCCCTCCGGTAGCACTTGCCGTTGCCGTATATAGCTTTTCAATTTTTTCCATTTGTATTTTCTTTAGCAGTTATTCAGTCTTCATTCTGCCAGGTTAAAAATACCTGGCTTCTGCTTTTTGTATTCTGATTAAATTCGTTAATATTATAAACGTAAATAAAAACACTTTGTGTTAAATCTTAAAAACTATTCAGGAAACCTGACAAAATCGAATTCATTTGTAACGATATATCTTTTGCAATGTCATAGGTAAACGGATTTAAAGCCATCAAAATCTTAAACTTTTATTATTAATCGAAATTATGAATAAAAACCTACACTTATTTCCTGCACTGGCTGCTGCGATGCTTGTGCTCGGTTCCTGTAACGGCAACAAAACCGCTGATAAACTAGGATCCGGAATCTACCTGAGCAATATGGACACCACCGCCAATCCCGGTGACAATTTCATGCAATATGTGAATGGAAACTGGATTAAGAATACAAAAATTCCAGCAGATAAATCTGCATTCGGAGCGGCCTATATTCTGCATGAAAAAGCACAGGATGATGTTCGTGCAATCATTGAGAATGCGGCCAAAGCACAGGCAAAAGATGGTTCAGACGAACAAAAGATCGGCGATTATTATGCATCATACCTGAATCAGAAAAGCCGCGATTCTATTGGTCTTGCGCCGCTTCAGGAGGAGTTCAAAAAGATTGACGCAATTGCGAATGCAACTGATCTGGCTGCTTATTTTGCCCGTGCTAATAAACTCGGCTTCAGCGTTCCTTTCAGCCTATCCGTATCTGAGGATTTTAAAGATCCAAAAAACTATATGTTAGGAACCTGGCAGGGCGGCCTGGGCTTACCTGAACGTGAATATTATATGTTGAAGGACGCTAAGTCTGCGGAAATCAGAAGTAAATATCTGACCCATGTAGAAAACATGCTTGGACTTGCAGGTATACCGGATGCAAAGGCCAAAGCTGCCAGGATTATGTCCTTGGAAACAGCACTGGCTTCTAAACACATGAAAAAAGAAGATACCAGGAATATAGTCGCCTTGTACAATAAGTATGCGGTGAATAAACTCAATACTTTAATGCCTGATTTTGATTGGAAAGTGATGCTTGATGAAGCAGGTGTAGGCAAGGCAGACAGCTTGGTGGTAACACAAGTTCAATATACCAAAGATCTGAATGCCATTATCAAAAACACAGCGCTTGAAGATTGGAAAACCTATCTGAAATGGGCTGCTTTAAATGGATCCGCAACATTGCTAACATCGGCTTTGGACAAAGAACATTTTAATTTTTACAGCAAAACACTTAACGGTGTAGAAGAGCAGATGCCGCAATGGCGCCGCGCGGTAAACAGTGTAAATGGTGCATTAGGAGAAATGGTTGGAAAACTTTACGTTGAAAAACATTTCCCGCCTGAAGCAAAAGAAAGAATGCTTGCTTTAGTTGATAACTTATTGAAAGCATATGAGTCTAGCATCAAAGAACTGGATTGGATGAGCCCGGACACTAAAAAGCAAGCCTTAGATAAGATCAGCAAGTTTACGCCTAAAATTGGGTATCCTGATAAATGGAGGGATTACGGCAAACTAGAGGTGAAAAAAAATGACCTGTTCGGAAATGCCCTGCGTGCAACGGAGTTTGAGTATAAACGTAACATTGACAAACTTGGTAAATCTGTAGACCGCTCGGAATGGGGCATGACACCACAGACGGTGAATGCCTACTACAATCCACCGATGAATGAAATTGTATTCCCGGCGGCCATTCTTCAACCGCCATTCTTTGATTTAAAAGCAGAAGATGCGGTAAATTATGGCGGCATCGGTGCGGTAATTGGTCATGAGATCGGACACGGTTTTGATGACCAAGGCAGTACGTTCGACGGGAACGGCGTAATGCGTAATTGGTGGACGGAAAAAGACCAATCGGAGTTTAAAAAGCGTACGAATGCACTTGTCGCACAATACAGTTCCTTTAAAGTATTTCCAGATCTAAATGTAAACGGTGCCTTTACCCTGGGAGAAAACATTGGTGACCTTGGTGGTTTAAGCATTGCGCTGAAAGCGTATAAGGCGAGTCTAAATGGAAAACCTGCACCAACGCTTGATGGTTTCACTGGGGAGCAAAGGGTGCTGATCGGATGGGGACAAGTTTGGCAACACAAGGCACGTGCAGAGGCATTGAGAAATCAGGTAAGCACAGATCCACATTCACCGGCAACTTTCCGCGTGAATGGCGTGGTACGTAACGTGCCGGAGTTCTATGCTGCTTTCAATGTTAAGCAAGGTGACTCCCTATATCTTGCACCTGAAAAACGTGTTAAAATCTGGTAATCTGCATGTAGATTGCTGATCAATGGATCACATTTGAAAAGACCTGCTTAATGAGCGGGTCTTTTCTTTTTAGTGCTTTTTTTGAAATGGATAGTTGTGCAATAAAGACCAGGGATCACTTAAATATTCCCAAACTGCGATCCCCTCCGCCTCAATGGTAAATGGCACAAAGTCTTCCTTTAACTGTGTTGTCAAGCTATTTGCCAGTGCAACCGAAACTTTATTTTGGATGGTGATATGGGGCCAGAGGCGTTGTTGATCCTGGGGGATGAGCAAAGGTTTAAATCTGACCTGCAATTTCGCGTGTAAGGCCATTAGGGTGTCACTCTGAATTTTAAATGCAACGCCATTCCCAATGGAACGAACTTCAGAAACTTCCATGGTAAAGCCTTGCTGGTTGTCACAAAACGCCTTAACAGATTCATACACCTCCTTATTTTCAGGCAGGTTATGAATCAAGGTAAGATGCGCCCGAAGATAATTTAGATGCTGCGGAAAGTGCTGTTTTCGCAATGCTGTGAAATATTCATCGGCATCTTTGTTTATAATCAGCGTTAGAATTAATATTTTGGACATAATTGCTCTGATAGGTTGCCGATCCGGTTTAATTCAGGTGTAATTTCAGCTCTTTTATACTAGATAATAGTCAAAGTTGTTTTTTGTTCTCTATTCCCTGCTAAACTGATAACTTTATTGGCATGAAGCAATTATTAAAGGTCGGCTTAGATTCCGCAGCACCCTTTCCAATGCATACAGATTATCAATCCGAAGTTTTTGAAGGCTTTGAAGTTGATCTGTTGAGAATAATTGCCAAAAGTCTTGATCTGGAGATTCAGTATGAAGTATCACTTTGGAAAGATATACTGGAGCAATTGTACAAAGGAGAACTGGACCTGATCTGTTCGGCTGTTTCCGTTACGCCAACCCGGATGCGCATTCTGGAATTTAGCGATCCTTACCTTCAGTTCCGGCTCTGTGCCGTGATCAACCAGCGGGATCATCTGGATGATCTGAGCAGACTTAAAAACAAGGTTATTGGTGTAAGGGCTGCGGCAGAAGCAGAGAAATACATGATGAAGCATTATCCTGCTTATACACTTAAGCATTTAGACACCAACCGTGAAATGTACGATGCCCTGCTTGCTGGCGACATTGATCTGCTCATCGATGATTCTCCAATTGCCGGAGGTTTCCTTAAAAAGCACAAAACACTGAAAATTGGAACCTTCCTGCCGGAAACAGATACACAGTATGCGATCGCGATGAAAAAAGGGGACCTGAAGTTGAAAAGCAAAATCAATGCAGTACTACATAACATCCGTAAAAATGGTGTCTATCAGCAACTATTTGCAAAATGGTTTGCCCAAATACAGCTCTAGCAACCTACACTGGCCAGTTCCAACTAGCCAATGATAATCTTCGTGTTATTCGCTGTCGGATGCCCGGTGCAAAGTAACACACGTCCGTTTGCAATCTCCTCATCAGTGAGCACCTCATTGTAGTCCATACGAACACCACCCGACACACAGGTCGAGGTACAAGTGCTACAGATCCCGCCAGTGCAGCTGTATGGAATGTTGATGTTCTGATCTAATGCGACCTCCAGGATTCGTTTATAATAGGGAACCTCTATTTCATACGTGTTTTTGTTCCAGTCCAGGATGACTTTGTAGGTGTTTTTATCGGCGATCTTTTTTTCTGTAGTATCATCTTCGTCCAGCTCATCTTCCGGAATATAATAGGTTTCGCGTTTGATCTGGTCAATGCTGTATTTCAAGGATAGCAGCACGATACGGCAATTTACCATGTAGTCGATCGGGCCGCAGGTGTAGAATAGTGCCTGCTGCGGATCATACTCCATATGCTCTACAACGATTTGTTCAATCATGAACTTGTTCAGCCTTGCTTTCATGATATTTTTTGCGTCACTAAAGAAGTAAATGACCTTCAATCGCTCAGGATAGCGGGCCGCCCAGTCCTGAATTTCCTCATAAAACAACGTATCATTTATAGATCGATTACTGTACACAAGGACGATCTTGCTGTCGTTTTCTTCGAGCAGGGCCGTCTTCATGATGGAGAATATCGGGGTGATCCCTACGCCAGCGGCAAAAAGAAACACCCTGCGCTTAATGTTCCGATAAGGAACGTAAGTGAAAATTCCGTTTGGCTCCACCGCGGTCAACACGTCACCAATACTGGTTTTATGGTGAAGGTGCCTGGAGATCTCTCCATTTTCCACCAGTTTCACCGCAATGCTAAGTGGCTCATCCGTCCCTGGGCTGCTAAATAAGGAGTAAGACCGCCTGATCTCTTTGTCTTTGATGTTGAAAATGAATGTCAGAAACTGCCCGGCCAGATAGTCAATTTTTTCGGCTGTCTTTTCAAATTTAATGACCAGGTTATCTCCTGGCTGCTGGCTGATTTCTGCAATCTTTAACGACAAGTATTTCATCAAGGCAATTTTAGGGAATAAACACAATTATCAACTTAGATTTCTAAAAATAGTTTCCTTGTTAATACAATTTGCGATGGATATCAAGAGATTATTTTTTCAGGCGCCGCTGCTAACCCTTTCATATAAAGCCGTATGTTTGCCTGGTATGGCCAAATTGAAGATTCCTCTTATCCTCTTTTGTATTCTGCTCAACTATATCGCTGCGCAGTCACAAACCCGATTTACAATCAGTGGTTTAGTTAAAGATGCTGCAACCGGCGAAACATTGATCGGCGCTTCGGTTAAACTGGGGGAGGGCAGGGCAAATGGCACAATGACCAATTCCTACGGATTTTATTCCCTTAGTGCTCCGGCAGGTAAATACACCCTGCAGGTTGGCTATGTAGGTTTTGAAACCTTCAGCACGGAGATAGATCTTTCCCAGAACCGGCAGCTTACCGTTTCACTTAAAGGGGGCAATAACTTGCAGGAGGTTGTAATTACTGCAGGCGGTCGTCGTGATGAGAATGTAAGCAGTCCACAAATGGGCCTGGAGAAGTTAAACATGGCCCAGATCAACAGTGTTCCGGTTTTATTTGGCGAGAAGGACATGGTGAAAACCTTACAGCTTTTACCAGGGGTGAAAACTGCTGGCGAAGGCAACACC
Organism: Pedobacter sp. NEAU-ZC8; assembly: GCF_059278965.1. Lineage (NCBI taxonomy): Bacteria > Pseudomonadati > Bacteroidota > Sphingobacteriia > Sphingobacteriales > Sphingobacteriaceae > Pedobacter > Pedobacter sp. NEAU-ZC8. The sequence goes on along the minus strand of NZ_JCAJXC010000010.1, from coordinate 4,022 downwards.
GGCTTTTATGTACGTGGTGGCTCCTCCGATCAGAACCTCATCCTCCTGGATGAAGCGGTGGTTTATAATGCCTCACACTTGTTTGGCTTCTTTTCAACCTTTAATTCAGACGCCATTAAAGATGTTAATTTATACAAGGGCGGAATGCCTGCCCAGTATGGTGGCCGATTGTCCTCCACGCTGGACATCAGTATGTTAGATGGGAATGCAAAAGACTACACTGTGCAGGGCGGGATTGGTTTAATTGCCTCCCGGTTGAAGGTCGAAGGGCCCATAGATTCGGGAAAAGGATCATTCATGGTCAGTGGCCGGAGGACCTATGCGGACGCTTTTTTAAAGCTTTCATCAGACACCTCTTTGAAGCAGGCATCGCTGTACTTCTATGACCTCAATGCAAAAGTAAATTACCACTTCAACGATAAGAACACTTTGTATTTTTCGGGATATCTTGGAAAGGATGTACTCGGGCTGAAGAACCTGTTCGGTACCAACTGGGGCAACACCACAGCAACATTAAGATTTAACCACATCTTCAACAGTCGTTTATTTTCTAATACCTCGCTGATCTATAGCGATTACGATTATACCGTGCAGAGCTATGATGTGGGAAATGATTTCCGGGTGCTATCCAGGATTCGCGACTTCAATTTCAAGGAAGATCTGCAATACTACATCAGCAGCAATCACACTTTGCGCTTCGGTGTCAACGCTATTCAGCATACCATCACGCCAGGCCGCATCTCCGCTACATCAAACTCAAGCTTCAATCCGAAGGTCCTGGAAGACCGGAAGGGGCTCGAGTCGGCAGCCTATATCTCTGACGAGTGGCGTATTGGAGAAAAGCTAAACTTGCTCTATGGCCTTCGTTTAAGCCGCTTCGACCTGTTCGGTCCTGGAACCTTCAATACCTACAATGCCGCAGGCGATGTTTCCAGTTCCAGAACTTACGAATCTGGCAAGGTTGTAAAATCATACATGTACCTGGAGCCTCGGATCTCCGCCAGTTATGTCTTCAATCCCGAAAATTCCGTAAAAGCCTCCTATGGGCGTAACACGCAGAATATTCACCTGCTTTCCAACTCCACGGCAAGTTCACCTTCCGATCTTTACATCATGAGCAGCAACAACCTTAAACCGGAAATTGCGGATCAGGTGTCGGCAGGATATTTCAGGAACTTTAAAGACAATGCATTCGAGTTATCCGTAGAGCTCTATTACAAGTGGCTACAAAACCAAATTGATTATAAGAACGGCGCCCAGCTTTTGGCTAATGAGAACGTAGAATCTCAACTGGTGTATGGTAGCGGTCGCGCGTATGGCATGGAGTTGTTCCTGAAAAAGAAATACGGCCGGTTTAATGGCTGGATCGGCTATACGCTTTCCAGAACAGAAAGGAAGTTCGCTGAAATCAACGAGGGCCGGTACTTTCCATCAAGACAGGATCGCACGCACGACATCTCCCTGGTTGGGATCTACAAGCTTAACGACCGATGGAGTTTCTCCGGTACGTTCATCTATGGCACCGGAAACGCAATTACTTTCCCAACCGGCAAGTACCAGTTGGATGGCATCACCCGTTTTTATTATTCTGATCGCAATGGCTCCCGGATGCCTGCCACCCACCGCCTGGATATTGGCGCAACGCTTGAAGGCAAAAAACGCAAACGTTATCAGTCCAGCTGGAACTTTGGCCTATACAATGCCTACAACCACAAAAACCCTTATGTAATAAATTTCCGGGATGCTGAAAATGATCCCACCAGAACGGTAGCCGAACAAACGGCGCTATTTGGTATCATCCCTTCGGTAACCTACAACTTCAAATTCTAATCACATGAAAAGATTCAGTGCATTTATTCCTGTAATGCTTATCCTGTGCCTCGCGGTTTGCTCCTCTTGTAAGAAAATTCTTGATCTGGACCTGGAAGAGGCAGAGCCACAGCTGGTCATTGAAGGAAATCTTACCAACATCACGGGTGTGCAAACGGTGAAGATTTCCAGAACGGTACCTTTCGACGCTTCTAACGAATTTCCGGCGGTATCCGGTGCCACCGTTAGCCTGCAGGACAGCAAGGGGAATGTGATCTTCTTTACAGAAGCCGGCCCGGGTATTTACGAGGCCTATGATTTAGCAGGGGCAGCAGGGGAGCGGTACACGCTGAAGGTCGCCATTGAAGAACAGGAATATACAGCCAGCTCAACCATGCCCGCTAATGTGCCCTTAGACTCGCTTTCCGCTACAGAACAAACCTTCGGCAGCGAGGTGCGAAAAACTATTGCAGTAAACTTTCAGGATCCCCCACAAGTGAAGAACTTTTACCTTTTCAAGATGGTGCTCAATGGTAAAAAAGTGGGGCAGATCTTTTCAGACAGTGATTTCTTTACTGACGGCCGTTACGTAAGACGGGATCTGTTTCTTTCGGGCTATGAAGATCTGGAGATCGAAAGCGGAGATGCGGTTACTGTAGAAATGCAAAGTATTGATGAACCAATCTACACGTACTGGCGAACTTTGGAACAACAGTATGCCTCAGGTAACCCTAATGATGTTACTACCCCTTCCAATCCGCCAAGCAATTGGAGCAACCGTGCGCTGGGTTACTTCAGCGCTCACACGGTGCAAGCAGAGGATGTGGTTGTACGATAAGACCTCCTGAACGACATAAAACATAAAAGGTACTGTTATAAATTGCAAACATTTTAGACAAAAAAGTATTTTTGTATTTCAAAGAAGTTCGACTATGGAACTATCTAGCGTAGTCTCAACTTTCGGGTTGGGACTACTTAGTTTATAGCCCTCAATGAACTCCGTATCATTCTTCCATAAAGTATAGATCAATATTAATAGCTTTCTTTGAATGGCAACTTGTCCAATCATCTTTGAGGGTTTGTTTTGATTGATTCTTGTATACATTTCTTTTAGACCAGGATTGAATCTGCAAGCGACCATTGCCGGGAAGTACAATGCATTTCTGATGTACCGATTGCCTTTTTTAGAGATTCTGGTCTTGCCTTTTATGGAGGTTCCTGATTCTCTTTGCACGACATCATAGCCTGAATAACTTACCAGTTGTTTAGCATTCCTGAAATGCTCAAATCCCATAGTTTCGGCCAGGATAGTAGCTATGGTAATCAAACCTACTCCCTTTATGGTGAGCAGCTTTGTTATTCTTTCTTTCAGGTTGCTGTCTGTTTCTATAAGCCTTTTTATCTCTTTTAACGTTTTTGCAATTTCTTTGTCGATATCTTCAATCAACTTTTTATTACTCTTGAGAATGAAGCTTTGAACATCGTGCGAAGCGTCCTTACTGTGCTTGATGTTGCCAAGGCTAGTTTTTTGTTCTTGTAGCTGAACATAATATCTGGTTAGATTCCTCAGCTGTAATAAGGCGGCAGGAGGTGGAGTCCAAAGCTTATGAGTCCGCTCTACTCCAAGCTGACTTAAGATCCTTGCATCAACAGCATCTGTCTTGGTCTTGATGTTTAAGCTCGAAAAGTAGTGTTTAGAGGTGTTAGGAAGCACCACATGAACCCTTTTCTTTACTTTATGTAAATGGTGTGCCAAATTTTCGTAATAAACACCCGTGGCTTCCATTAGAAACACAAGCTCTGGTCCGATGGCGATAGCGCCCTTGGCCCAGCGAAGCATTTGGTTAAAACCTTTAGTATCATTGCCAAAGGTTACTACTTTTGAGAACGCTAATTCGCCATTCTCTGCACGCTGACACAGACATACTGTAAATGTAGCTTGTGAGATATCTATCCCAACTGATTGTTTTGTAATAGCCATAATCAAGAATTTAGATCGTATCGACTTAATTCCCCTTCGTCTATCCTTTTGTTTTATCCAGGCTCCTAGTTATGGCCTTAAGTACTGTTCAGACTCCTGAGAATAAAATCGTGTCGTTCAACCTTTTTTACGGTATAACATATAGCCTACCTAGCCCGATCTGAACTGACACGAACAGCCAACACATTTTGCATAACAACAATATATTGACCTTTTTAAAATTCTCAGTAAA